>CAZBDC010000147.1:0-13969 GCA_964490575.1 uncultured Anaerolineaceae bacterium
ATCTGACCCATTTCACCTATGACCGGCTGGGCCGGCTGACCGGCGAGCGCGATCCACTCGACCACGAAATGATGTATAGTTACAATGTGCTGGGGAACCGGTCTGCGCTGTTGGATGCAAACGGCTTCGAAACGAGATATCTCTATGACCGCTTAGGTCGTTTGACAAGCGTGGATTATCCTGCTCCGGACGCGGATGTCCAGTTTTCCTACGGCCCCACCGGGCTGCGGATGACGATGCTGGATGGAGCGGGCGCGACGACCTGGGCGTACGACGCCATGGGCCAGGTGAAATCCGTGGTGGATCCCGAGCAGCAGACAGTGGAATATCGTTACGACGGGGTAGGCAACCGGACGCGGTTGACCTACCCGGACCAGAAAACAGTGGCGTATGCTTACGATGGGCTTGGCCGCCTGGAAACGGTCACGGATTGGAATAACCTGGTTACCAGCTACACTTACGCGGAAAATGGCAGCCTGCACCAGGTCAGCCGGCCCAATGGGGTCGTCTCAACCTATACGGTGAATGATGTGGGATGGCTGACTGATTTGACGCATACCGGCAGTGAAGCTGACCTGGCGATCTACCACTACGCGTACGAGCCGGTGGGCAACCGCTGGCAGGCAGTCGAAACGGTATATGCGCCAAACTTTTTGTACCTGCCGGTGGTATTGAACCCCGGGGCCGGGATGCAAGCGCTGAGCCTCGAGGAGGCCCTGCCGGAGGCCGGCCTGGATAGTCTCATGGATCCCTATCCTGCGCCCGTAGAATCCGACACAAAGACGGAAGAAGCGGATCCTTATCCTGCGCCGGATGCTTCCGAGTCAGTGTCGCAAGGAACATCCTTCTGGGAGCAGGTCATCCGCTTCTTCGCCTGGCTGTTTTCGCCCGCGGACGTCGTTCAGGCGTCCGGCATGGATCAGGCCTATCCTCCGCCTGGCGGCGGGGCTCCGCCGGCGACCCCACCCGCGCTGCCGGCGATTGAGATAACCTATCTGTATGACCCGCTCCACCGGCTCACCCAGGCCGATGATTCGAGTGGGAGCTATTTCCATTACGCCTATGATTCGAACGGCAACCGCCTGACCGAAACGACCCAGGCCGGGACGAAAACCTCCAGCTACGATGTCGCCAACCGCCTGACCGGTGTGGGCTATGGCAACAGCATGAAGGCCGGATGATCTGGCGCCATAGAACCGGTAAGCGGAGCCGCGACAGAACGGCTCCGCTTTATCGCTTACGTTTGGCCTTGAGCGCTTTATGGCTTGCTTTCAGGCCTTTCTCTCCCTGGATTAATTAGGGGTGTGACATGTTCGGACCGGTATTTGGTTTACAGGCCCCTGGCGAGATGGTAATACATCTCGTTCCAGCGCAGCTCCTTCTTGAATTCCGCCAGCCGCGTATTTTCATCGATCAGGAGATACTCGATATTGGCCATGCCGGCAAAATCTTCCAGGTGCTGAGCAGTCAGCGCCTGGCTGAAACCGGAATGGTGAGCGCCGCCGGCGTAGATCCAGGCCGCTGCCGCCGCTTTCAGGTTGGGCCTGGGGATCCACAGCACCCGGGCGACCGGCAGCCTGGGCAGCGGCGCATCGGGCGGAACGACTTCGACGGTGTTGACAATCATGCGGAAGCGGTTGCCCATATCGATCAGGGTCGCATTCAACGCCGGGCCGTTGCGGACATCGAACACCAGCCGGGCCGGGTCCTCCTTGCCGCCGATCGAAAGCGGGTGCATCTCCAGCCTGGGCCGGCCATCGGCGATCGAGGCGCACACCTCGAGCATGTGCGCGCCCAGCACTTTCATCCCACTGCCCTTATCCGAAAGGTGGTAAGTATAGTCTTCCATGAAGGAAGTTCCCCCGGGCAGGCCGGCGCTCATCACCTTCATCGCGCGCACCAGCGCCGAGGTTTTCCAGTCGCCTTCCGCGCCAAAGCCATAGCCATCCGCCATCAACCGCTGTACCGCCAGGCCGGGAAGCTGCGGCAGCCCGTGCAGATCTTCGAAGGTGGTGGTGAAGGCATGGAAACCGCCGGCCTCCAGGAAGGCGCGCATGCCCAGCTCGATCCGCGCCTGGTCGCGCAGCCCATGGCGCAGCGGGCCGCCGGCGCGCAGATCCTGGCTGACGTCGTACTGCTCGTCATATTCCTTTACCAGCCGGTCGACCTCGGCATCGCTGATCTTATTCACCGCATCGACCAGGTCGCCGATCCCATACCCGGAAACCGAGTAGCCCATGCGGATCTGCGCTTCCACCTTATCGCCTTCGGTGACGGCTACCTCGCGCATGTTATCGCCAAAGCGGGCCACCTTCAGATGGCGCGTATCGTGCCAGGCGCTGGCAGCGCGCATCCAGGCGGCAATCTCGGCCTGCACGTCCGCGTCCTGCCAGAAGCCGACCACCACCTTCCGGTTCAGGCGCATGCGAGTGCCAATAAAGCCGTATTCGCGGTCGCCATGGGCCGACTGGTTGAGGTTCATAAAGTCCATATCGATCTCGGCCCAGGGGATCTCGCGGTTGAACTGGGTGTGGAGATGCAGGAAGGGCTTCTGCAGAACGCTCAACCCGGCGATCCACATCTTGGCCGGCGAAAAGGTATGCATCCAGGTGATGATCCCGATGCAGTTCTGGGCAGCGTTGGCCTCGAGACACAACTGATAAATGGCATCCGGGGTGGTCAGAACGGGCTTAAAAACAACGCTAACGGGGATATTCTTCGATTGGTCCAGCTCCCGGGCGATGGCCATGGAATGGTCCGCCACCTGCTGCAGAGTCTCCGGGCCATACAGGTGCTGGCTGCCGGTCACAAACCAGACTTCATTCTTGCGGAGATCGATCATGGTATATTTCTCCTTCTTCACAAATTTCAAGAGGATTAAACAACTATATTGATTCTACCCGGAATGCTGGCTTTTGCCTATTTTTCAACGCGCCGAACTGCCGCCCGGGATGTAAAATAAAGCAAATCACCTGAAGGAAGAAACCTGATGAGCGATTCACTGGAATTTCGCCCAGCCACCTGGGACGAGCTGGAAGGCAGGTGGCAGGACCTGGTCCGCAGCGCCTTCCACGAGCATTATATCGGCATGGGAGAGGCTTATGCCGGGGTCGGCGACGTTGAGGGGAAGATCGAAAATATGAAGCCTTACGTCATCGGTCTGCCGGCCTGGGCTGCCTGGGAGGGCGAGCGGCTGGCCGGCCTTTTGATGGGCCGCATCGACGGCGAGCGGCTGGTGCTGTACGATATGTTTGTCCATCCCTCCGACCAGCGCAAGGGCATCGGCCGGCGCCTGGTCGAGATGGCGATTCAAGCAAGTGACGCGCGGGAGATTACCGCCGAAGTGAACCGCCAGAATACTCCCTCGCAGGCCCTGTTCAAAGCGCTGGGCTTCCAATGCGAGATGACCTCGGACTGGCTGGTGCTGCGCCGCGCAGAAGAATGACCAGCACCCGCTCCTGGAGAATAAAGCCATGGAAATTACTCGGGTCCAGACCGCCGCAGATCTCAAAACCTTTCTCGACCTGCCTTACCGGCATTACCGGGGCAACCCGGTCTGGGTTCCACCGCTGCGCAGCGAGCAGCAGGCCCAGTTCATCCCGGCCCGCAACCCGTTCCTCGATCACTGCGACTATGCCCTGTTCCTGCTGCGGCAAGCCGGGTGCCCGGTTGGCCGCATCGCGGCCTTTATCGATCACCTGGCAGTTGAGACCTGGCAGGAACCGGTTGGGCTGTTTGGCTACTATGAGTGCCCGCCCGACCCGGACGCCGCCCACCTGCTGCTGGAAACTGCCCGCGGCTGGCTGGGCCAGCGCGGGATGCGGGCCATGCGCGGCCCGTGGAGCTTTGTCTCTCAGGAGTGGGGCGCGGTGGTCGAGGGCTTCCAGCCTTCCCCGGTGGTCATGGCGCCCTACAACCCACCCTACTACAATGACCAGTTCGCAGCTTTTGGCCTGGAGAAGATCAAGGATCTGCTGGTCTACCTCATCGATGCCCGTGACGGCTACCAGATCCCCGAACGCATCCTGAACCTGACCGACCGGGTGGCGCAGCGCTATGACATCCACGTCCGCCCGATCGAGATGAAGAACCTGGCCCACGAGGTAGCCACCATCATCGATCTATCTAACCGCAGCCTGGCGAACAACTGGGGCTACGCGCCGGTCACCGACGCCGAAGTCCGGGCGATGGTGCACGATCTGAAGCCAATCATCCATCCCAAGGCAGTCCTGTTTGCCGAAGACTCGCAGGGACAGCCAGTCGGGTTTGCCATCGCCATCCCGGATGTCAACGAGATCTTGCAGGGCCTGAACGGGCGCCTGCTCCCACTCGGCTGGGCCAGGCTGCTGTGGAAGCTCCCGCGTTTGACCAGCTACCGCATGTTCGCGCTGGGCGTGCTGCCCGAATATCACGGCAAAGCCATCGACAGCCTGCTCTACCGGGCGCTGTACGAAGCCTGCTTCAGCCCGGAGCTGCGGATGGAGATCAACTACGTACTCGAAGATAACGCCCCGATGAACAATGCCATCCTCAAACTGGGCGCAAAACCCATGCGCCGCTACCGCATCTACCAGCGCGAGATTTCTGGCTATGGCATTATTCCTTGAAACCCCGCGCCTGCTGCTGCGGCCCTTTACAGAACGCGACGCAGCAGTTTTTTCCTGCTACCGGTCAGACCCAGAGAACACCGCTTCAGGCAGGTTGCTCCGGAGGGTCGGCATGCGTCACGAGGGGCGCTTTGTGGAGAGCCTTTGGTTCAAAGGCAGCTGGGCCAGCGAAGACTGGTACGCGATCCTACGCCAGGAATGGCAGGCGAACGCTAACCACTGAGCGGCAGGCGAATCCATGGCTGGCTTGGTACAATAAGGGGAATCGATTCACGACCCGTAAATCTTCGCGGGATAAGTTTTTCGGACTTTGTACCAAAATAAGGATAAAAAAATGAACAAACGCGATGCAGTGTTGAGCCTGACCGAACCGGGCGGCCGGCCCGGCTACACCCCGGCGGCTTTTTTCCTCCATTTCGACCCGGCCTACCACCGCGGGCAGGCGGCGGTCGAGAAACATCTCGAATACTTCCGCTACACCGGCATGGATTTCGTGAAGATCCAGTACGAGCACACTTTTCCGCGCCTGCCTGAGATCCAGCGGCCCGAAGACTGGGCCAAAATGCCCTTCTACCCGCTGGAGTTTTACGAAGAGCCGCTGCGCGTGGTCGAGGGACTGGTCAGGGCCGCTAAACCAGAAGCGCTGGTCATCCTGACCCTCTATTCGCCCTTCATGCTGGCCGGGCAGGTAGCCGGTATAGACACGGTGACCGCCCATATCCAGGAAAACCCGCAGCAGGTACAGCGCGGGATGGAGATCATCACCGAAAGCCTGATGGGGTTTGTCAGGGAATGCATCCGGCTGGGCCTGGATGGGTTTTACACCTCCACCCAGGGCAACGAGGTCGGACGCTTCGACCAGGCCGGGCTGTTCGAGCAGTGCATCCGGCCCTATGACCTGCGCCTGATGGAGGAGATCAACCGCTCGTGCATCTTCAATATCCTGCACATCTGCGACTATCACCTGCCCTACAGCGCGCTGGAGCCCTTCCTGGATTACCCCGGGCACGTGGTCAACAGCAGCCTGGAACTGACAACGCGCGAGATGACCCCGCGGGAAGTCGCGCAGCTGTTCGGGCGGCCCTTTATGGGCGGGCTGAACCGCAAAGGCATCCTATCCACCGGCAGCCAGGCGGAAGTCCACCAGGCCGCGCAGGCCGTGCTGGCAGACGCCCCCGAGCGCTTCATCCTGGGCGCCGACTGCACCGTACCCGGCGGCACGCCCTGGGATAACCTGAAGACCGCCATCGCCGCCGCCCACGCGCACCGGCCCGGCTAACTTGCCGCCCGGTCTTTCGCCAGCTCCGCGAGCATGCCGCGCGGCGCGAAGGTCACCGCCAGCAGCCCGGCCAGGGCGACCAGGAACGCGATCCCAAACAGGCCGCCGATCGAACTGGCCAGCGCCTCGCGCACCGGTCCGGCCAGGCCGGCGTCTGCGCTCGCCGCTGAATTCAGCAGGCTGTCGAGCGAGACGGCGGCCGGGTCGATCCCGGCTGCCCGCAGCGAGCCGGTCAGCCGGGCGCTGAGGAAGACACCCAAAACGCTCACGCCCAGGGTGCCGCCGATACTGCGGCTGAACTGGACCGTCGAAGTCGCCACGCCCAGCTCCTCTCTACGCACAGTGCTCTGCACGGCGATCAGAAAGGCGGGGATCGAAAACCCCATGCCGATCCCCATCAGCGACAGGTAGGCCATCACAGCCAGCACGCTGGTGCCGGTCCCGATCCCCACCATCAGCAAAGCGCCCAGCGAAAGCAGGGCCATCCCGGCCAGGGCCAGCGTACGGTAACCAATCCGCAGCAGCAGGTGGCTGCCGACGATGCTGGCCAGCGTCCAGGCCAGCGACATGGGCGTCAGCGAGATGCCCGCCTCGGTCGCGCTGGTGCCCAGGACGGCCTGGACAAACAGCGGGACGAAGTTGATGCTGCCAAACATGGCCCAACCGGCCAGGACCCCGTGCAGAATCGATACGGTGAACAGGCGGTCGCGGAACAGCGCAAAAGGCAGGATGGGATCCGCCGCCCGGCGCTCCACCCGGACGAGCCAGGTGAACAGCCCCACGGCAGCGGCCAGCAGGCCCCAGCCCAGCGGCGTTTCAAGCGCCCCCAACCCCAACAGCAGGGCCAGGACGCCGGCCGCCAGCAGCAGCGCGCCGAGATAATCGACTGCCGGCCTGCCCTTCCCCGCCCGGGGCCTCTCCTTCCAGGACAGCCAGACCAGCCCGATCGCCAGCAGCCCGGGAATGATATTGACATAGAAAACCCACTGCCAGGAAATCCGGTCAACCAGGAACCCGCCGATCAGCGGGCCAATCACCGCGGAGACCCCCCAGACGCCTGAAAAGAGCCCCTGCATCCGAGCGCGCTGCTCCAGGGAGAACAGCTCGCCGACAATCGTGAAGGCCAGCGGCAGCACCCCGCCCGCCCCCAGTCCCTGGATGGCGCGGAACAGGATCAGCTGCTCCATCGAGCGCCCCAGCCCGCACAGCACCGAGCCAACCAGGAATAAGCCCATCGAGAAGACGTACACCAGCTTGCGCCCGTAAAGGTCAGACAGCTTGCCATAAATGGGTACCGTGGTGGTCGAGGCCAGCATGTAAATCGCGAAGACCCAGCTGTAGATGGACAGGCCGCCCAGCTGAGAGACGATGGTAGGCATGGCAGTCGCCACGATGGTCCCTTCCAGCGACGACAGGAACAGGCTGAGCATGATGCCCAGCGTGATGATGTTCAGGCGTGTACGTGACAATGGTTACTTGCTCATGCGCGGGCCGTAATCGCTTGCTCCTTCCTTGGGCAGATGCACCGCCCAGATATTGCGGTACCAGACCTGGTTGCCGTGGTCCTGGAGGCGCAGATGGCCCGGAAGCTGCACGTTGAGATCGGTGGGCGCGCCGGTCACGCCGGGGAGCTGGATGTTGTTATGGATAATCTGCCCGTTGAGGAACACCGTCAGGCGGGCCGGCTCTTTGACCACCTTGCCTTCGCAGCGCGGCGCGCGGAAGATGATGTCATACGCCTGCCAGGTCAGCGCCGGGCGGCAGGCATTGACCAGCGGTGCGTACTGGTCGTACACGGCGCCGCAGTCGCCCATCCCGGGGATATCCCAGCCGGAGCTGTCCAGTACCTGGACCTCGTAGCGCCCCTGCAGGAAAACGCCGCTGTTGGCTTTAGCCTGGCCCTTCGCCTCGGGCATATCGCTCAGCATGAATTCGAGGTGCAGGAAATGATCGCCAAACAGCTCCTTTGTGCAGATATCGCCCGTCCTTGGAACGACCTGCACAGCGCCATCCGCGACCAGCCACTCCGCCGGGCTGCCATCCATCTTCGTCCATCCGTCCAGTGAAACACCGTCAAAGAGCACCACAGCCTCTTTGGGCGGGGCTGCGTTAAGGGTATCAAACAACATCGGATCCTCCTGAGAGAAATGTAGGTGGGCCGCCCAGGGTTCTGAGCAGCCGGTTTCAACACCAGAGTCACAAGCAAGCTGATTATAGCACCGGCCTGGCAGCGCGGGCCGCAAACCGCTTAAGGGGCGGATTCCTCTTCCGCATAAGGCCCAAACCGCCTGAGGCATCCTGGCTTCGCGCGGCGCAGGCGCTCGCTGGCAGGGCTGACCAGGTAACAGCCCCCATTGCGGTGAAGGAGTGGAAAGCGCCGGCGCTGGCCGGCGAAATGCGCGCGGATCTGCTCGGAGAGCAGCGCATAGCTCTCCAACTCATCAGGCCACAGGTTGAACAATTCGTCGTAAGCCTGGATGAACGCCTGCCGGTAAGCCCCCGTGACCGCGCCCAGGTTGCTGATCACCCAGCAGGTCGCCTCGTATTCCCAGTCGTACACCAGGCCCAGGAACCGGCTGTCGGAGGTGATGTAAGGGAAGAAGGGGAACTGCCGGCAGCTCAGCGCCCGGAAGGCACGCTGGCAGCGGGCCGGACCCTGGCAGGCCAGCAGCAGCATGTTATCAGGGAGAGTAGACCCGAGATCGGAAGGGTCAGCCGGCTCGCCCGGGCATTCGTCCCCGCGCCACTCGTGCCACAAGCCGGTGCTTTCCCGCAGGTAGGCCCACTCCGCCCGGTAGGCAACCGGGACCGCCTGGCAGATGTCGCAGCAAAAAGGGATCCCGCGCGGGTTGTGCGGCGCGCATTTCGAGCCGCAGTCCAACTCCATCAAAGGCAGGTCAAAGCGGTCGTACAGGCGGCGGAAGTCAATCGAGGGAGGCGGCATGGCTTACTGGAGCCCAAACCCAAGCGGGAAGAGCGGCGCCTGCTTCTCGACCACGTCCTCCATCGAGCGCGGCCAGGTATAGGGCAGCCGCCCGGTGAAAGGCAAGTCGCCAAACAGGACGTCCGCCACGCCCTGGCCTTCCGAGCCCGGCAGCCAGGCGGCCACCCAGGCATCAGCCAGGGGCAGTTGATCGGTAATGATCAGCGGCCGCCCGGAAACCAGGATCACCACCAGCTTCTGGCTGCGCCGGCGCATGGCCTGGATCAGGGCCACATCCGCCGCGGACAGGGACAGATCGGCCCGGTCGCCAGCGCCCTCGGCGTACGGGGCCTCGCCCACCACCGCGATGCCAATCTCCGCCACCGCCGGCTGGCCGCCGGCCCCGCTCTCTTCGGCGAACAGGCCCTGCGGATCGTAGCGCACGCTGCCCGCATCCGCCACGGCCGCCTGGATGGCTTCCAGGATCGTCACCCCGGGCAGGATGCTGCCCCCTTTCCCCTGCCACTCGATCGTCCAGCCGCCGCACTGGATACCGATGTTATCCGCCGCCGCCCCGCCCACGAACAGGAGCCCGGCCTCTTTCGCCAGCGGCAGGACCTGGCCCTCGTTTTGCAACAGCACCAGCGACTGCGCCACCGCCCGGCGGGCCAGCTCGCGGTGCTCCGGCGAGCCCACCGTGCCCAGCAGCGCCGGGTCGGCATAAGGATGCTCAAACAACCCCAGCCTGAACTTGACCGTCAGGATGCGCCGGACGGCGTCATCGATGCGCTCCAGCGGGATATCGCCGTCTTCGACGGCGCGCGTGGCATCGGCGATGAAGGCCGGGTAATCCGTTGGGACCATGATCATATCCAGGCCGGCATTGAGCGATGAGACCACGTCGCTGTACCCATCTCCCGGGATCTCCGCGATGGCTTGCCAATCCGAGACCAGGAAGCCGGCGAAACCCAGCTCCCCCTTGAGGACATCCGTGAGCAGGTATTTATGGGCGTGCATCTTGGTCCCATTCCAGCTGCTGAAAGAGACCATGACGCTTTGCGCGCCGGCGTCGATGGCGGCCTGGTAAGGCGGCAGATACAGCGCCCGCAGCGCGGCCTCATCCACCTGCACGTCCCCCCTGTCGATTTCGAAGCCAGGGATCAGCGACGTGCCCCAGCGGGTCCCGCCATCGCCGATGAAGTGCTTTGGGGTGGCCAGCGCCGCCGCCGGGTGGCTTAAACCGCCCGGCTCGCCCGCATCTTGGAGCCCGCGCACGTAAGCAGCGCCCAACGCGGCGACGATCGCGGTGTCTTCGCTGTACCCTTCATACGTCCGGCCCCAGCGGATATCCTGCGGCACGGCGACGACCGGGGCGAAGTTCCAGCGGATGCCGGTGGCAGCCATCTCGACGGCCGTAGCGCGGGCAATCTGTTCGACCAGCGCCGGGTCGTTGGCCGCCCCAAGCCCGATGTTATGCGGGAAGATCGTGGCCCCCTGCAGGTTATTATGACCGTGGACGGCATCCACGCCGTAGATCAGCGGGATCCCCAGGCGAGTCTGCATGGCCTGGGCCCGAAAACGATCCACCATCTCTGCCCATGCCTCGGGCGTGTTGACAGCCGGCGCGCCGCCCCCGCCGCTAAACAGCGAGCCAATAAACAGGCGGGTGATATCCCCTGGCCGGATGCTGCCCTTCTCCACCTGGGTCATCTGGCCGATCTTTTCTTCCAGCGTCATGCGCGCGAGCAGGTCGTTTGCCCTGGCTTCAGGCGAGGCCCGCGCATCCAGGTAAAGCGGAAGCTGTTCCCCGGCAGGCGCAGGCGGTTCCGCAACCACTGCCACGGCGGTTGTGGAACCGCCGCCCGTTTCGCCGGGCCCACAGGCAGCCAGGGACAGGATCAAGATCAGGGCGGCCAGGGTCCTGGCAGTTTGGGTCAGTCGGTTCATGGTCGGTTCCTCAGTAAAAAATTGAAACCTCACCCCGCCGCGGAAAGCGCCCGCAGCCGGCGGATACACTCGATCATCGCGCGGATGGTGTGATAGCTGATCTTCCATGCGTGCCCCAGCGCATCGTCAATCGGGCGTCCGGCCCGGTCGACCCGTTCGTACCATTCCCCACCGGCCGGCAGGACGACCATCTTCTCGAAGACAAAGTCATAAACGAGCCAGAAGGCCTGCCAGTACTTCTCCTCGCCCAGCAGCGCGTAAGCATCCAGCATCCCGATCATCACCTCGGCCTGCTGCCAGAACTGTTTATCGGTCTGCGCGGTCGGCCTGTCCATCGGCACATCGGCGTAGACGCCGCCGTACTGCGCATCGATGCCATACTCGATACAGTGATCGCACTGGCAGCGCAGCACGGGCGCGTAGGTCTGGCGGGGCAAGCCCAGCATGTCGCTCGCGCGCAGCAGCAGCCAGGCCAGCTCGACGTTGTGCCCCGGCGAGGTCTGGTCGAGCGGGGCAGCGCCGGTCTCTTGCGGAATGACGTCCCGGCCCCATTCGGTGGCGAAAATGATGCGCGGCAGGGGTTGGAAGTCGGCCGTGAAGTGGATGTAGCCCAGGCCGGTGTGCGGGTGGAGCATACGGGCCAGGATCAGGTCGATCACCTCCTGCAGCCGGCGGCGGTGCGACGGGCGGCGGGTCAGCTCGAAGAACGAGGTCAGCGCCTCCATCATGTGCATGTGAACATCCAGCGACTTGCGGTCGCCGCCGGCGCGGCCGGGCGGCTTGGGCTGCCAGTCACGCTCCATCAGTTCCAGGTATCCGCCGTGCCGGGTGTCGGCCATGTGGCGGCACACGGCGTCGTACGAAGCCAGCGCCATCTGCCGGCCCAACGGATCCCCACAGGCCAGGGCGTATTCGCTGAAAGCGTAGATGGCAAAACACTGGCCGTAGCCGACCTTGTCCATCACCAGCGGGTTCCCCGTTCGGTCGGCGATCCACAGCCAGCCATCGTGCTGTTCATCCCAGTAATGGTCGGCGATAAAGCGGGCACCCCTGGCAGCCAGCTCGGCGCAGCGCCCGCCTCCACAGCCGAAGCGGTGCGCAGCCGACATGGAATAGAGCATGCGGATCTGCATCAGGAAGGTCTTGACCGTCTCGCCAGTCGGCCGGCCATGGCGGTCGAAATAGGTCAGGAAGCCGCCGAATCCTGGGTCGGGCGACCGCTCGATCCAGAAGGGCAGCAGCACGTGGTTGAAATAACCTTCCAGGTGTTCGAGGACGCGGTCGATTTCCGCGCGAGATGGCATGGGTTGACCCTCCCGGCCCGCTTATGGATAAGCTTTCCGCATGTGTTCGACAGACTGCTCCACCAGTTTGCGCAGAACTGCCAGGTCAATGTCTTCGATTTTGCTGATGTACAAACAGGATTTGCCGGTTTTGAACCGGCCCAGGTTTTTCAACAGGTCTTCATAGGCTTCAAAACCGGCCATGATATACAGCGTCAGGTTCTGCTTGCGCGGCGAGAACCCAACCTGGAAATAATCCCCTTCCCGGCCGCTGGCGTACTTATAGTGGTAGCGGCCAAAGCCAACCATGCTGTCGCCCCACATTTTGGGCTCCAACCCGGTCACCTGCTTCATCAGTTCCAGGACCGTGAAACTGTCCGCGCGTTTCTTTTCATCCGGTATCTGGTTCAGGAATTGCTCAACACTTTGATCTGTTTCGACCGTCTTATTGCTCGCCATCCATCGCTCCTTGTGCAAATTCGAGCCAACCGCCCGCAGATGCATCTCGGCCGCTTCGAATTTCTAGATTCCCCCGGATCCGTCTTCCCTGACCGGTTTCATTTTAGCACAGGCAAAATTGATAAAAAATTAAGCTTCTTCTTATCAGATTTTTACACTTGCTGCCTATCGTAGCAGTACCAACATTGTATCGTCGTTTACCGCTTCGAAGGAGGAAAAGATGAGCGGTACATGGAAGCGAATTCTATACACAATCCTGGTCATCGCCGTGGCGGCTGGAGCCGGGATGTTTGGTGCAGCCCTTGGCGGCCTGGTGGTTTACCAGGGTTTCCAGAACCGGATAAGCGCGGCCCCACCCCCGGCCGCAGCGACCCCGGTGCAGCCGCAGGCGCCGCAAGCGCAGCAGCCCGGCCCGGCGGCGTCCACGAAGCTCGAAATTGAAACCACCGAGATCGACACTGCCATCACCCAGGCGGTCGAAAAGGCCGGCCCGGCGGTCGTCACCGTGATCGGGCAGGCAGACGCCTTTGGCAACGTCTCGAGCGGGAGCGGGGTCATCATCTCGCCTGACGGGTACATCCTGACCAACAACCACGTCATCGAAGATACGCTCCAACTCGCCATCATCCTGGCGGATGGCTCGCAGCTGCCCGCCAGCCTGGTAGGCGCCGACCCATTCTCAGACCTGGCGGTGCTCAAGGCCGAAGGAAGCATCCCGGCAGTGGCGCCGCTCGGCAACTCCGATGCGCTGAAGCCCGGTGAGACCGTTATCGCCATCGGCTCGCCGCTAGGCGACTTCAAGAACACCGTCACCGTCGGCGTGGTCAGCGCGACCGGCCGCCGCCTGGATTCGGGCCGCGGCTTCATCCTGGAAGATATGATCCAGACCGATGCAGCCATTAACCAGGGCAACTCCGGTGGGCCGCTGGTCAACCTGGCCGGGCAGGTGATCGGCCTGAACACGCTGGTTCTGCGCGGCAGCGGGATGGGCGCCACCGTCGAGGGGCTGGGGTTTGCCGTGCCGTCCAACACGATCCAGGCTGTCGCCGGCAGCATCATTGAAAAGGGCTACGTTGCCCGGCCCTACCTGGGCATCCGCTGGCAGTGGATCGACCCCAACCTGGCCTTCCGCTATGGACTGCCGGTCGAGTGGGGTGTCTTCGTGGCCGAAATCCAACCCGGCAGCCCGGCCGACAGAGGCGGGCTGCAGGAGGGCGACATCATCACCAGCATCGGCGGGATCGCGCTCGACATGGAGCACCCCTATACCAACGCCCTGTTCCGCTTCGCGCCCGGCGACACCGTCAGCCTGGCCGTCCAGCGTGGAGGCGAGCAGATCGAGCTGCAGGTGACGCTGGGTGAGAGCGAGCAGTAAGCGCCTTTCCTTGCCCGGTTACCTGGCCGGCGCCGGCTCTTGTTCCAGCAGAACCGGTTCAGCCAGGGGCGGGTCGGGATGGCGGATCAACCGCTG
>CAZBDC010000148.1:0-13765 GCA_964490575.1 uncultured Anaerolineaceae bacterium
CCGCTCGCGGGCATTTTTGAATAGAAACCCGCTCTATTTGCGCAAAAACAAGGTCTTAGACATATCCTTCTCCTGATTGAAATGATTGGTTTCCTTGTTCGGTTAGGTTAAAGAAGAGAAGCACCGAGGTCAGTAAAGCGATGGTTTTTGTTCACCTCCTTTGAATTTCCAGCCTGTCCCGGTTTCGAGGTCGGGAAAAGTAAGAATATTGACGAAAGGCCCTAAACTGTCTGGGTGGCAGGCTCAATGGTTGTGGAAAGGGGCGCAAGAGTCGCGGATGATGAGCCGCGTCTGGATGATGTGCTGCTTGCAAATGAGTTTTTCATCGTTGATCAGGCTGTTGATCATCTCGGTTGCGATTGTTCCAATTTCCTCTACTGATTGATCCACTGTTGTCAGGGCTGGAACCATTAAACTTGAATCATCAAGATTGTCGAACCCAACGACCGATAAATCATTCGGTATATTCAGGCCAGCCTCCTTGGCTGCCTGGTAAACCCCCAGGGCGGTCATATCGTTCGCCGCAAAGATGGCGGTCGGGCGGTCTGGCAACGATATGAGCTTACGCGCACACAGGATGGCTTGCCTGGTCGCGTAATCGCCGATCTCAATCAAGCCTTGATCGAATGGGATTCCCGCCGCTGCCAGTCCATCCCGGTAGCCTTGCAGGCGCTGGTTTGCGCTGACCAGTTCCATCCTACCGGCAATAAAGCCGATCCGGCGATGGCCTAAACCGGTCAGATAATTAATGGCGGCCAGTGCGCCTTCACGGTTGGTTGAAGATATTGACGGAAAATCCGGGCTTTCATTGTTTGGATCGATAATGACAACCGGCGCATGGGTGGTGAAATTGGTGGCAGTGGGGGTGACAACAATAATCCCATCTGTAATTCCACCGTTCAGGAGGGACACATAGGATTGCTCGTGTTGAGCAATATTCTCTTTGCGCGCGCCCCCACTGGTATAGATCAGCAGATCTTTATTTAGCTCAGCAATTGCCCGGTTGACTCCTCGCAAAATCTCATGGCAGAAGGGCGAGGCAACTTCTGGGATGATCAGGCCGATTACATTGGTGTGGTGGCTGCGCATCCCCCGGGCGGCCAGGCTGGATGAATATTGAAGCTCGCCAATCACCTGGCGGACTTTATCAACGGTTTCAAAAGCGACATCATCTTTGTTGTTCAATACCCGAGAGACCGTGGATACTGAAACCCCGGCTGCCTTTGCCACATCCTGGATGGTGATTGCTTTGCGATTTCGTCTCATTGGACGTTGATTGGGGACAATAGAAGTACCGGCATCATTACCGGTATCGTTACCAATATTATCGCAAAAACAGGGCTGCTTGTCAATAGGTTCTGCAGATAAAGGTATAATATGCGTGCTTTGTTCGCGGAGTTTGCTTACCGGTAGAACTAACCGATTTAGCCATGAAACAATACGGGTATTTTTTTTGCACATGGAACGCAGCATGAAGATCTATGTCTTCATGTGGGGGATGGTCGGCTTTTCTTCCTTCGGTCTGCAAGCAGTTCTTCTCAACCTGTACCTGGTGCACCTTAGGTTTGATACAGCCAGCATCGGGCGTTTTTTGGCTGTGGCGCAGATTTGTTTTGGGCTCGCGGCGCTTCCGGCCGGGATTATTGGCGCACGCTGGGGCCCGCGGAATGGACTGCTGACCGGAACTGCGCTGGTCGGAGCCGGCTGGGCGTTGTTTGTGTTGGCTGAAAGTATGCCTGCAAATACGCTGGCAGCTGGTTTGCAGGCTGGGCTTGTCCTTGCAAACATGGGCCAGGCAACGATGATTGTCAACGGCGCCCCTTACCTGATGTGTATCACCGAAGAACGTAATCGGTTTTATTATTTATCCATCCAACAGGCATTCCAGGCCCTACTTGGACTGGCCGGTGGATTTGTGGCGGGCTCAATGCCTGGGGCCCTGGCTGCATTTACAAATACCGGTCGCGGAGATGAGGCCTATTATCGCAGCGTGCTGGCCCTGATCCCGGTTGGGTTTATCTTTGTTTTCTTGTCCCTGCTCCTGGCCAGGCCGGTGTCTTTGCGTGTCCCCAACCAGCGCGGTATGGAAGTAGTACTCAAGCCAGTGGGATTCCCCTGGGCTGTGTTCGCCATTTACCCGGTCATTGTGTACCTGGCCATAGTTGGCGACTTTGCTTCGCGGAATTTTTTTAATCTCTATCTGTTTGATATGGGTCTTAATACCCGGCAGATTGGCACGATGTTCGGGTTTAATCAACTGGCGCCTTTCATCACTGCATTGGCGATCCCCGGCTTGCTCAACCGGATTGGGACAGGCAAGGCGTTCAGCGCCGGGGCAATTTTACTGGGCGCTGTGCTGCTATTTTTATCAGTTTCAACAGGCCTGGTTGGCGCTGCCTTTGGGTTCTTTCTGATGGCGTTGACGTCAACTGTCCTACAGGCAACGCGCAGTTTGTTTGGGCAGGAGCTGGTCGAATCTCGTTGGCGGACCTTCATCGCTTCAGCAGGAACTGTCTCGATGTCTTTGGGCTCTGCCAGCAGTTCAATCCTTGCTGGAACGATCATCCCATCGCTCGGATTTTCGAGCCTGTTTCAGATCGGTGCTGTCCTGGTTTGCTTTTCTGGGATACTTGCGCTGGTTTTCCTGCGTATCTTTGGCCGGTCTGCCGTCAGGGAACGGCGGGTTGAGCCTGTGCCGTCTGGCACCGTGGCAAGTGATACAAACGGGTAATCGACCCACACATATATGGCTTAATTAAATACTCCCTTTGACGGATCGGGTTTTTTCGCTCCAAGCCGGATGTGTTTTGTGAGGAATGGTCCATACTCATTATGAACCGTTGGAAAGCCTGAAGCAATCGATCCTGTTGAGCCAGGTGATAAGCATTTAGAAGGCAAAGCGACGAGGTGGAACCATGAATATCGGCATTGCGGATCCACAGGCAAGGATACGGCATGGCCTGCGCTTATTGCTCGAGCAGCAGCCGGGCTGGGCAGTTGCCGGCGAGGCGACTGATACGCAGGAGGTGCTGACCCTTTTACAGGATAGGCCGATCGATCTTCTCTTGATTGATTGGGATCTGCCCGGCTTACCGGCTGAAGAAATGCTGCGAACGCTGCGCGAGAAGTTCTCTGGCTTGATGATCCTGTCCATCAGTGGAAGACAGGAACACCGGCAGACAGCCCTGGCCAATGGGGCAGATGCTTTTGCAAGCAAGGTGGAATCGCCGACGAAACTCTTGCAAAAGATCCAGAAAATCAGCCGGTCGAATTCATGTAACCAAAATTCAGCAACAAGTGCTACTATATGATTGAGGCCCATTCTCTTCCCTGAGAACCTGGCCAGTCGCCTTTTTTTGGAGGGTGTCCTTTATTTTTTTGCCGGATTGAGACACTATCCGGCTGGCTCTTTGGATTTTTGGTTGGATCTTGCTGATTCTAGGAAGTGCAGTGCCTGTTCTCCATCAACGGATGCGGTCTTATCGAAAGAAACCTGTGCAGGGGCAGATTACCCATTTCGCAGTGCGCCGAACCGGGGAACTGGAAACCCTTTATGAAATTACAACAAAAACCAGCCAATCCTCTGACCTGCGAGAAATCCTCGAATACTCATTGAAAAAATCACTGGCAGCGATCAACATCGACCGGGGCGGCATCTATTTGTTGGATGATCGGACTGGGTTGCTCAAGATTGCTGTTCAATTCAACCTGGATGAGTCCCTGGTTGAGCGGATTGAGAACCTCCACATGGGAGAAGGGTTCTCCGGGCAGGTCGCCCAAACTGGCAGACCGCTGGTTATCCAGGATATTGCTGGCGATCTGCGCCTGACGCGTAAGGAGGTCGTGGAGGCTGGCTTACACTCACTGGCTGTGGTGCCGATTCAGACAAAGGGCAAAATTCTCGGCACGCTGTTTGCCATTACGAGCGGTTATCGCGACTTTCAGCAGTGGGAGGTAAACTTACTTACCTCGATTGGAAGTCAGATCGGCGTTGCAATCGAAAATTCGCGGCTGCTGGCGAATATTCAAAGGCAACTGGCCCAATTGGCTGCGCTGCAAGAGACCAGCCGCGCCGTCGTGAGCACCCTCGACTTAGATGCACTGCTCGAACTGATCATTCAGCAGGCGACGAATCTTCTGCAGGCGGACGGTGGCATGTTGAACCTGGTGGACTGGGAATCCAAGGAAGATGAGGTTTTTCCTGCACCGGTTCGGCCAGGGGGACACTTGGGATCCGAATGCCATTGGATCAGAGTCTTTCAGGATGGGTTACCCTGCAGAATCGCGCGGAAATTGTCAATGAGGTAGCCAAAGATCCGCGTGTATCGCGAGGCAGCGGGCAGGATGTGTTTGGTAAACGAATCACGAATGCAATCCTTACGCCACTGACGATAAAAGACCGGGTGATCGGCACACTTGCTGTGATCGATAAACGGGGCGGTGGAACGGATTTCGATCAGGAGGATCTGGATTTGCTGGTTGGTTTTGCCAGCCAGGCAGCCTCTGCGATTGAAAACGCCAGGCTATATGCGGCTGAACGGCGCCGGGCAGAACAGTTCCGGGTGATTGCAGAGATTGGCAGGCGCCTTACCAAGATCTTTGACCTTGAGGAATTGCTTAAGCAGGTCGTGACGATCATCCAGCAAACCTTTGGATACTATCATGTTGCTTTGGGGCTGGTTGAAGCTGATGAAGTTGTGTACCGGTTTGGGGCGGGGAAGTTGTGGGAGAAGCCGGGTTTCCACCTGGTCCCTTCCAGGTTGAAAGTGGGAATGGAAGGCCTATCAGGCTGGGTGGCAGCTAACGGCGCTCCTGTGAATGTTCCAGACGTATCCAAAGAGCCCCGGTATATCGGTATTGAAGGGAGTATTGCCTGTTCAGAGCTGATCGTCCCGGTGATTGTTAAAGAAAAAGTGATCGGAACGCTGGATGTTTTGAGCGACCGGCCGAATGCATTTGACGATACCGATTTGCTGGTTATGCAGTCCCTGGCGCATCAGGTCGGTGCCGCGATTGAGAACGCGCGCCTGTTTCAGACCGAGCAGCGGCGGGCAGAACAGGAAGAACGCAGCCGCCTGGCGCGCGAACTGCACGATGCGGTCACCCAAACCCTTTTTTCTGCCAGTTTAATTGCCGAAGCGGTGCCCCCCGTTTGGGAGAAGGACCCGAACCAGGGACGGGCTCTGCTGCAGGAACTGCGCGGCCTCAGCCGTGGGGCGCTGGCTGAGATGCGCACGCTGCTGCTGGAGCTCCGCCCGGCCGCCGTGGCGGAAACGCGCCTGGGTGACCTGCTCCAACAACTGGGAGAAGCTGCCAGCGGGCGAGAGGGTATCCCGGTGAATGTTGTAATTGAGGGTGAGGGGACCCTGCCGCCTGATGTCCACGTGGCGTTATACCGGATCGCCCAAGAAGCTTTGAATAACGTGGTCAAACATGCCCGGGCCAGGCAGATCATCATCTGGTTGAGGTATTCCGGGGCGGAAAACGGCGTGGTCGGTCAATCGGCCCTTCAGTATGCGCGTCTCTCGGTCATCGATGACGGAAGAGGATTCGATGTGTCTCGGGCGCCGCATCACCGCCTGGGTTTAGGCATCATGCAGGAACGCGCTCAGGCGATTAACGCGAACCTGTCAATCAGCAGCCATCTGGGTGAAGGCACCCAGGTGGTGGTCATGTGGGACCAAAAACGAGGAGGCCAGCATGAATGAACTGCTGCAAATTCGGGTGATGATCGTAGATGACCATGGAATGGTTCGCAAAGGCCTGATGGCCTACCTGAATAACTGGCCTGATATCAACCTGGTGGGCGAAGCGCGAGATGGACGCGAGGCAATTGAGCTGTGCGAGAAGGTTCACCCCGATGTGATGCTGATGGATCTGGTGATGCCGGAGATGGGCGGCGTGGCAGCCACGCGGGCGATCCATCAGCGGTGGCCGCATGTGCAAATCATTGCCCTGACCAGCTTTCAAGAAAAAGAACTGGTCAACGATGCGCTGCAGGCAGGCGCAATTGGATACCTGTTAAAGAATATCACGGGTGACGAGCTGTACCAGGCGATTTGCAGGGCCTTTGCCGGCCGGCCAACCCTGGCGCCCGAAGCCATCCAGGCGCTCATTCAGCCCAATAACGAAGAGTCAACCCTGGGTAAGGACCTGACACGCCGCGAGATGGAGGTGCTGGCGCTGCTCAGTAAAGGTTTTAGCAATCCCGAGATTGCCGAACGCCTGGTGATCAGCCGGGCGACGGTGAAGGTCCATATCAGCAACATCTTATCGAAACTATACGTTTCGAACCGTGCTGAAGCCATTTCCATTGCCATTCAACATAGGTTGGTAAAATAATGAACCGATTATCTGTTGGTGACGTTGCACCCGATTTTGTCCTCCCAGATCATGAAGGCACGTTGACCCGGTTATCCGATGTTCTCGGAGATCAGCATGCGCTGCTGGTGTTCAATATTGGGTTTGCCTGACCCCACTGCACCAATCATATGGCGCAGTTGCGCCACGACTATCAAAAATTCAAGGCTTTGAATGCTGAAGTCCTGGTGATCGTACCCAACGGTCCAAAAATGATCGAAAGGTACGTCAAAGGGAATAATCCGCCTTACCCAATTTTGAGCGATAAAAGGTCAATCGTGGCGGCAACATATTTCCAAGTAAAGAAGTTCTTTGTGGCGGGTACGCCTACCGTTATCCTGGTGGATCGATCAGGAATAATCCGCTATGTGCTTTACGCAGACAGCTTAATCGCGGAGCCTGATAACAAAGAACCATTGGCTGTGTTAGCCAGCCTTACAACGGGAAATTAAGTCGGGCTTTTGGACTCTTCTTACCTTACCAGGTAATTTCGTTTGCCCGGTGGCTTCTGGAGATGAACGGAATTGCCACCAGCACGCCGACCACGAATCCGCCAATATGGGCCCAAAATGCCACGCCGCCCACGTCCGGCCCGCCCAATGAAAGAACACCACTGAACAATTGGAGAACAAACCACAGTCCCAGGACAAACACTGCTGGGACCACGGTTAACCGCATAAAGAAACCAAGCGGAATAAAGGTTACAATCCGGCTTTGAGGGAATAACACCAGATAAGCACCCAGGACCGCGGCGATGGCGCCGCTGGCTCCCACGGTCGGAATCTGAGAAGCCGGGTTGGTGAGAAGATGCGCCAGGGAAGCTGCTACCCCACCTAGTAAATAGAACGCCAGGTATTTTACATGGCCCAGGCGATCTTCCACATTATCGCCGAAGATCCACAGGTAGAGCATATTTCCGGCGATATGCGCCAGACCGGCATGCATGAACATGCTGGTGAAAATGTCAAAAATATCGCCTGGATCGACTCCGTTTGCGAAGTTGGATGGGATCATGGCGAACTGGTACACCAGCGCTTCCTGAGATGGTCCGGCGAGCCACATGAACACAAACATGAGGATGTTCGCTGCGATCAGGAGGTAATTGATTATCGGGACTCTTCGGGTAGGGATCTGATCTCGAATAGGTATCATGCTTTCCTCCACATTCTTTTCAAAAGAAGTCCGCGAAGGGCCTGGAGTGCCTCGCCGAGGCTCTTTCATTATAGGATAGCATATTTACACAGCAATGATACCCCGATCCAGTATTGAAGTCGCCTAAAATAACCGCCACCGCATGCTGGCCAGCCTGCGGCCTTTCCAGCTAAGCTGGCCAGTTAAGGAGCACCAAAGCGAGTTTATTGCCAGTCTCTCGATGGCCAAAAGCGTTACTGGATAGAGCAGCGCCAGGTGGACGCCGAAACCAAGTCTCCAGTACGGAATCACCCAGAGAGCCAGAGAGAGGCCAATACAGGCCGCCAACGCTGCCGGCTGGGCCAGGGGAACCATTCCTGATAGGAACAGCGCCAAAACAACCAGAGGATGCCAAAACATCACCGCCAGCCAGCAAAAAACGAACAGGTAAGGCAGCAGGCGGAAGTCAAACGCGGCGAAGTAATTCTTTGAAAATCCCTGGAAAGCCTGTTGGCCTCCGTGGTACATGTGGCTGCATACCAGGTCGGCAATATGGGTCATGCGCCAGCGCAGGCCGGTGATCTTGACCTGCCTGGCGAGTGAAAGATCTTCGGCAATCTGCTCACGGACGGTGATATGCCCACCAATGGCCTGATAAGCAGAGCGGCGGAAGAGAAGCATCTGGCCTACAGCGCTGGAGAGCATGGGAAGTTTCATGCGATGGGCTAAGAACAACGGAATGAAACTATAAAAAGCCCATGAGAAGAAAGGGACGATCAATCGCTCACTCCAGGATCCCATTTCCTGGCACGGAAAACCTGTCAAAAGGTCTGCCTTTTCGCTGATCAGGACATTGGCAAGCGCGCGGAGCGCTTGGGGCTGATAAGCCGTGTCTGCGTCGGTGAAGAGCAGCAGTTCACCTTGAGCCTGCTCAGCCAGCTGGGTGCAGGCCCAATTTTTACCCAGCCAGCCGTCCGGAAGCGGCTGGCCGGAAAGCACGCGCAAATGGGGGCTGGTGGACGCTATCTTATTCAGGATTGCCGGTGTTTCGTCGCTTGAGTGATCATCCAGAACCAGGATCTCAAACACTGGATAGTCCTGCTCTAACAGGGAGTTGATGCAGCGGGCGATGTTCTCTGCTTCGTTGCGGGCCGGTATCAGAATCGACATTGGTGGATAGGAAGCTTGCGGAGCATGCTGGCGAGAACGGTACATGATGTAGAGATTGCTCAAGATCCCCAGCAAAATTACCGACTGGAAAAAGATCAAGTGCAGGATCAGGTCACGAGTGAGGTATGTGAGCATGCAGGGCCTAATGACGCGCGCGTTTGTATTGATTAACCAGCCATGCGGACAGCCGCGGCCTGGCGCGCAGGTCCGTGCGATGGGTCCATGCCAGGAAGAGGACCTGGGTTGCCAGGACTGAAAACAGCAACGGGTCGGGCATCCAGATGACCAGAGTGAAGAAGATTGCCGCCAGCGCGGTCATCACCGCCCAACCGGGTATGCTGAAAAACACCATGCCTATGACCACAAACAGTATGGCGGCCAATGAGGCTTTCCAAAGTGTCAACCCGATCCACACGCCCAACGTTGTCGCCAGCGCCTTGCCGCCGCGGAAGCGCAGGAAAGGTGAAAAGCGATGTCCAAGCAGAGGGGCGATGGCGATGAAGAACATCTCCGCTCCCCGGATGCCAAAGCTAAAATAGGCCAGGCCAACCGGGGCGGCCGCCTTGCTGATGTCCAGCAGCAGGGCGAGCAAACCGATGAATTGATTGCCTGCCCGGAATACATTGGTGGCGCCCGGGTTGCCATCCCCATACTGGCGCACATCTTTATGCAAGAATGCTTTTGCCAGCCACACAGAAAACGGAAGCGAACCTGATAGAAAGGCTACCACAATCCATACAAGAGCGGCCATAGGTTGATTTTTTATCCTGCTGAAATAGAATTTTTATGAACCGAATCTGGTTAATCATATATTCGCTCGACGCGCGCGTTGATCTGGCAGGTCACCTCGTAGGTGATTGTTTGAAGGACCTGGGCCCATTCTTCGCAGGTGATTTCTTCATCGCCGCTCTTACCGATCAGAATAACTTCATCCCCGACACTGACGTTGGTTTGGGGTCCAAGGTTGGCCATGCTCTGATCCATGCATACCCGGCCAACGACTGGAAAAGAGCGTCCTTTGATCAGCACCCGTCCGCGGTTTGAGAACAGGCGGTTAAAACCATCGGCGTAGCCGGCCGGAAAGGTCGCAATCCACGTATCTTCAGGGGCGATCCAGGTGCGCCCGTAGCCGATGGGTGTTCCGGCGGGGACTTTCTTCAGGAAGGAGACGCGGGTGATGAAACTCAATCCGGGTTTGAGGGGGATGGTATGGGGTATGCCTGGGCCCGGTAGAAAACCGTAGATCATGATGCCTGGACGGACCATGTCCAGCCATCCCGGCGGGTGAGCAAGCACTGCCCCCGAATTGGCGCAGTGCACCAGTTCAACCCGGCGGTCAATGGCCATGTGAATCGCATCGACGACCGCCTTGAAACGATCAATCTGCCCGCGTGTGTAGACCGGATCGGGGTCATCACTGGATGAGAGGTGCGTGAATATCCCCTCGAGCAGCAGGCTGGGACATTTGCGCTCGATGTGGGCAGCCATTGCGGGAGCCTCCGAAGGCGTCACGCCGATGCGCCCCATCCCGCTGTCAACTTTTAGATGAACCCTGGCTTTAAAGTTTGCTGAACGGCAGACCTGTTCGAGCGAATCGATATTTGCATAATCGCAAATGCACAGGGCCAGATCGTTGGTGATGGCTGCTTCCATCTCTTCGGGAAAAGCAGGGCTGAATTTGAGAACAGGCAGGCGAATGCCGGCCTGGCGGAGCTGCATCCCTTCGGGGACAGTCGCGACGCCCAACCAATCCACCCCGATCCGTTCGGCCATCCGCGAGACTTCTACGGCGCCGTGCCCGTAAGCATTTGCTTTCACCGCGATTAAAATTTTTCGCTGCGGGCCAACGGCCTGGCGGATGCCTTCAATATTGAAACGGATATTATCCAGGTGAATGCGGGCGTGGGTCTGGTGGAGCATGGCCATATCCTTGGTGGACCCAATCTAACCGGCCAGGGATTCTGCTCGCCAGGCGAAATGCCCCGCGGTAAGGGTGGCCAGAACCTGGACGTTCAAAATATCCATAGGTTCAATCTTAAAGATATCCTGGTCGAGGATGGTGATATCAGCCCATTTGCCAGGAGTAAGGCTGCCCAGACGGTCTTCCATGCTCGCCGCATAGGCCGGCCCGAAGGTATAGCCCCGTACCGCCTGTGCGACGGTCAGGCGCTGCTCGGGATACCATCCCTCGGGCCCAGGAGATCCATCGGCGCGGCGGCGGGTTACCGCCGCATGGATCCCGGCCAATGGGTCAAGGGTCTCCACGGGGCAGTCAGAGCCCAGTGCCAGAACAGCGCCGCAATCCAGCTGCGTCTTGAGAGCATAGGCTCCGGTGCTGCGTGTGCCCCAATGCTGGTCGGCGATGTACATATCTGAAGTGGCATGAAGCGGCTGCATAGAGGCAACCACTCCTAATTTTGCCAGCCGGCAAGCATCGTCTGGGTGGATTAATTGTACATGCTCGATACGATTGCGCAAGCCCGTTTCCCCCAATGCCTGGCGTGCTTCAGCATAGATATCCAGGACTTCGCGGTTTGCCCGATCGCCTATGGCATGGATGGTGGCTGCAAGGCTGTGCGCATTGGCTTTCAGGACCGCCTGGCGGAGAATCTCAGGCGGAACTGCTGAGATCCCGGTGTTGTCAGGGGCCGAGTCGAACCCTTCTAGCATCCAGGCTGTGCGCGGTCCCAACGCGCCGTCGGCGAACATCTTCACTCCACCAATGCTCAGCCAGTCATCCCCGAACCCGGTGCGCAGCCCGACTCCAATGGCCTGCTCAAGGTGCGCGAGGGGGATGCTCTTAACGACCCGAATTGTGAGCTGGCCTGCCTGGCGCAAGGCCTGTAAGCCCTGGAAGCAATCCAACTGGTCCATGTCATGAAGGCCGGTTAAACCTGCCCGGTGGGCGACCTGGATCCCCTGTTGAAGGGCTTCGACAGCCTCCGCCTGGCTCAGCTCCGGCACCAGTTGTTCGACCAGCTCGATAGCAGAGTCCTCCAGGAGGACCCCGGTTGGATTGCCGCTTGCATCGCGCACGATTTCCCCTCCGGCTGGATCTGAGGTCTGGGAAGTAATATTTGCCAGCTGTAAAGCCAGGGAATTGACCCAGGCAGCGTGCCCGCTTTTTGCTCTTAAGACAACTGGATGCTCCGGAGCGACCTGGTCCAGGTCGGCGGCTGTGGGGAATTGACCGCCCCACACATTGTGGTTCCAACCAAACCCGGTGATCCAGCTACCGGCGGGCTTGCGGTGAGCAAATCCGGCGACCAGGTCCAGCACCTTCTGCCGGGTGGGCTGTTCTGCCTTGACCTGCACCAGGCCTGCTGAGGCAAACATCATGTGTATGTGGGAATCGACCAGACCTGGCAAGACACAAGCGCCTTTGAGATTGATCACATTTTCTCGGCCAGCCTGGGGCAGCGCGTTTCTGGCTTCCGCGTCACTGCCTGCAGACAGGATTTTGCCATCCCTGATTGCCAGAGCAGAAACCAGGGGCCGCAGCGGGTCCAGCGTGTGAATTTTGCCATTTACCAGGAGCAGGGCTTCCGGCGATTGATTCATGGGTTCAAAACCTCCTGAGGATCGATAAGCTTGTGTTGAATGATTTTAATGCTTTTTTGGCGATAGGAGAAAATCCGAACATTTTCCCGCATGAAGCAAGATGAAAATCACTTGGAATTTTCTTAATTGTATGTAAAATTTTTCTAACCTGATTTTAATCTTGGGGACTCCTCCATGAAAATTGTCCTTGCCATTGGTCTGGTTGCGCTGGCTGCTGTAATTGGGGTGGGTTTGTGGGCTACCAATTTCACAGTGTACCTGGGCAACGATCCGACTGCCTGCAACAACTGTCATGTGATGGACGCCGTCTATGAGGGCTGGTACCACGCTGCTCACCAGTCCTGGGCGACCTGTGTTGATTGCCATACGCCACATAATCTGATCATCAAGTACCTGTATAAGGGTAAGTCTGGGGTGAACCATGTCACTATGTTTACCCTGGATCATGTACCTGAACCGCTACGCGCCGCTGAAGATACTGAACGCATCGTCCAGGCAAACTGCATCCGCTGCCATGCAGAGACCGTTTCTGAAATTGCGGATGCTTCGCTGGATCCAGAAAAAACCGGCGATCGCTACTGCTACGAGTGCCACCGGTCGGTAGCCCATGGACCGCGTGGTATTACGATCCTTCCATATCAGGATACTGGTTTATACGAAGTTCGGGATACGCAGCCAACCTATCATCTTGAGGAGAAGTAGATAATATGAAAAAACCCTGGATTATTCCTGCTGTGCTTGGCGCGATCATCGTCATTCTGGCCGCTGTCGTCATTGCGCTGTTGGTTTTTATGCGAAACCAGCCGTTGCAGAAGCGTGGGGTGACACCGCTGGTGGAAGTGAAGGCGATGGAATCGGACAGCAGCCAATGGGGGTTAAATTTCCCCAACCAGTATTCGACCTTGCTCTTAACAGAAACAAATGATACCCGCACGGCATTTGGCGGCTCTGAGCCCTATTCGAAACTGGAAGCGGATCCACGCCTGATTAAATTATTCGCCGGAAATGCTTTCAGCGTCGAGTACAACGAAGACCGCGGCCATTTGAATGGCCTGGCTGACGTGCGCCAAATCAAGCGCGTCACTGATAAAACCCCGGCGACCTGTTATTCATGTAAGTCATCCGACAATCCCAAGTTGTGGGATCAAATGGGCATGGCTGCCTATGATGCGATGCTGTTCAATGACATGACAGTAAAAATTAACGAGTCGATCGGCTGCGCAAACTGCCATGAAGCAGGGACCATGCGCCTGATCGTCACCAATCCGGCCCTGGATGAGGCGCTCAAGGAGCAGGGTAAGGACTGGCGCACATTTACGCGCCAGGAGATGCGCACAGTGGTTTGCGCTAACTGTCACGTTGAATATTATTTCAAGGGCGAGGGCAACTATTTGACCTTCCCATGGGATAACGGGACGCGCATCGAGGATATCGAGGCTTATTATAAGGAGCTTGGTTTTAAATTCGAGTTTAGACAAACGTCAGTAACCTGACTTTTAGATCGGAAGAGCACACGTCTGAACTCCAGTCACCGCTCATTATC
>CAZBDC010000149.1:0-13588 GCA_964490575.1 uncultured Anaerolineaceae bacterium
GAGATAATGAGCGGTGACTGGAGTTCAGACGTGTGCTCTTCCGATCTGACCGTGTCAAAGAAGGCGATCAGCACGTAGGGGGCCAGCTTGCCGGCGATCAGCTCCCAGGCGCGGATGGGGGTAACGATGAGCTGCTCGATGGTGCCGCGCTCGCGCTCGCGCACGATGGAGGTGGCGGTGAGGAAGGTGGTCAGGAACTGCAGGATCATCCCGATCAGGGCCGGGATCATGTAGTAGGCCGAGATCATGCCCGGGTTGTACCAGACGGTGGTGCGCACGTCGACCGGGAGCTGAGCCAGCGCGCCGGAGCGCCCGGCGCGCGCCGCGCGCTCGACCATCACCTTCGTCCCCTGCGCCTGGCCGATCAGCACCGCCGCGGAGAGGGCCGTCCCGGCCACGTTGGGGTCCGAGCCGTCGATGATGAAGCCCACCTGGGCCACGCGCCCGGCGACAAGCTCTTTGCTGTAGCCGGGCGGGATGATGATGGCGGCGCGGGCCTGGTTGGTCTCGATCAGGCGGCGCATCTCGTCTTCGCTGTGGATGAAATAGGCCAGGCGGAAGTAGTCGGCGTTGCGGTAAGCGTCCAGCAGCGCGCGCGACTGGCTGGATTGGTCGCGGTCGAGCACGGCCAGGGGGATGTTGCGCACATCGTTGGTGATGGCGTAGCCGAGCATCAGCAGCATCACCACCGGGTAGAGCAGGGTCAACACCAGCGTGCGCGGGTCGCGCGCGATCTGGATAAATTCCTTGCGGATCAGCGAACGCAGGCGCAGGATCATGCTTCCTCCTCCGCGCCCAGACCGCCGCGCGTTTCATCATCCTCAGCCAGCACACCGTACAGGTACAGGTCGACCACCTGGCTGAGGCTGGCTTCGTCGGTGGTGATCCCGGCCAGGCCGGCGGCCAGCAGCCCGGTGATGTAATACGAGAAGAACAACCCGGCGAACGAGCGCACCAGGATGGGCATGGGGATGTCGCGCAGGCGGCCGCGCTTGCCCGCGAAGATGCCGGTGATGGTGAACATCTCCGGCAGGATGCCCTGGTACAGGTTGGGGATGTGGCGGCCGTTGAACTCGACGATCTCGATGAACATCAGGTTGAGCAGGTCCGGGCGCTTGAGCAGTTCGTGGACCAGTCCCCGGGCAGCTGAGCGGACCACATCGGCGATGGTTTCACCCTGGGCGGCTCTCAGGACGGGGAAGATCTCGTGGTAGGGGTGGCGGGTGGTGATCACCTCCAGCCAGATGGCTTCCTTGGTGGGGAAGTGGTTGTAGATGGCCCCCACGGTCACCCCGGCGCGCTGGCCGATCTCGCGCATCGAGGCGGCATTGTAGCCGCGCTCGATGAACAGGCGGTAGGCGGTCTCGACGATACGCGCGCGGGTTTCCTCGCTCTTTTCGTAGGAAGATCGCGGCATAGGATGCTCCCTAAAGATGCGATTAGATAGATAACGGACGTTCGTTATTTATTATAGATCGAATTGGGAAGAATGCAAGCGGGCTGACAACGGATTTGAGAACGGATTTAGCGGATTACGACCCATCTCTGCTCGCTGCCCGCCCTGTTCCGCTTCGGGTTGAAACCCACAAGAAACCCCTATCGGGGTTAAGATCGGAGCCCGTTTCGGATCGCCCGCTTGCTCAAAGCGTGAGCAGACCACGAACGAGCGGGTATCCTTATCCGTGGAATATGTGGGCGAAATCCGTTGGCAGCTTTGCCCCTGTCGACTGCCGGTCCTCGCGTCCCCGGGTCTCTCCATCACCTGCTTCTGCCGCCCCCCGGAGTGGGTGAGGATGTTATATGCACCCGTCCGCGCCGGTGATCGTCCGGCTGATCTCCCACAGCCGCTGCGCTCTGGCGCGGTCGTAGGAGGCGGGCGAGGAGCGGGCGGGCTTCAGGCCGGAGAAATACTGCCCGCTGACTTTCTCCAGGGCGGGGTTGGCGGCCAGGTTCGTCACCGCCTGCGCGCCCTGTTCCGGGGGCACGGCCAACAGGTCCACCACCCGGAAAATCGAGCGCAGCAGCCGGCCGCTGGTTTTGCCCATGCCGGTTCTCACCAGCCCCGGGTGGATGGCGTTGGCGGTCACGCCGCTGCCCGCCAGGCGGCGGGCCAGCTCGTAGGTGAAGAGCAGGCTGGCCAGCCTGGTGCGGGCATAGACGTTCCAGCCGATGTAGAGGCCGCGCTCGTGCAGGTCGGCCAGGTTGGGGGGCGCCGCCCAGTGGAAGACCGAGGACAGGTTGACGATCCGCGCCGGGGCGGATGCTTTGAGCAGGTCGAGCAGCAGGTGGGTGAGCAGGAAAGCCTGCAGGTAATTGACCGCCCAGGCCATCTCCAGGCCGTCCTCGGTCTCGACCCGGCGGATATACACCGCCCCGGCGTTGTTGATCAGCACGTCCAGCCGCCCGAAACGCTGCCTGAATTCACCCGCCAGCCGGCGAACCTGGGCCTGCGAAGACAGGTCGGCCAGCAGCCAGCTCACATTTCCCCCGGTCTGCCGGCAGATAGCGTCAACCGTCGCGATGCACTTGTCGCGGCTGCGCCCAACAATCACCACCGCGTGCCCCAGCGCCGCTAACTGGGCCGCCGCCGCGCGGCCGATGCCGCTGGTGGCCCCGGTGATCAGGATGGTTTTGCTCAAAATCATTCTTTTGGCACCGGCACGCCCGGGATGCCCACCCGCACGCGGTAGAGCGAGGTGCTGGCGGTGAGGAAAAGCGTGCGCCAGTCATCCCCGCCGAAGGCCAGGTTGGCGGTCACTTCGGGCATCGCGATGGTGCCGAGGTAGGCGCCAGACAGGTCGAAGACCTGCACGCCGCCCGGCCCGGTGCAGTAGACGTTGCCCTGGCGGTCCACTTTCAGCCCGTCCGGCACGCCCTCATCGTCGGCGGGCTGCATTTCGGCGAACACGCGCCCGTTAGACAGGTCGCCGGCCGGGCTGACGTCGAACACGCGGATGTGCATGCGGTGGGTGTCGTCGATGTAGAGCCGGCGCTCGTCTGGCGAGAAGCCCAGCCCGTTGGGGCGCTCGAAATCGGCCACCAGCAGGGCCAGCGTCCCGTCCGGGGAGAGGCGGTAGACGCCCTGGAAGGGGAGCTCCTGGCCGGCGACGGTGCCGTCCGCCTGGTACAGGCCGTAGGGCGGATCGGTGAAGAAGATGCTGCCGTCGGAGCGCACCACCACGTCGTTAGGACTGTTCAGGCGGCTGCCCTGGTAGCGCTCGGCCAGCGCGAGCAGGCTGCCGTCCGGTTCAGCGCGCGAGAGGCGCCGGTTGCCGTGCTCACAGGCCAGCAGCCGCCCCTGCAAATCGCGGGTCAGGCCGTTGGAGTTGCCGCTCGGTTCGCGGAAGACGACCGCGCCCGTCTCGGGCGTCCAGCGGTAGATGCGGTTGGCGGGGATGTCGCTGAAGTACAGCGCGCCCTCTTCCTGGTGCCAGACCGGCCCTTCGGTGAAGCCGAAGCCGCCGGCGATCTTCTCCGGGCGCGCGCCGGGAGGCAGGATGTGAGTAAATTGGTTGGTCATGGGGTACTCCTTGTGCGATCTTATGGTTGGGGTGGCTTGCGTGGCGGAGGTGATAGCGAGCAGAGGAATAGGGGTTTTCACCGCGTCTCCGTGTCTCTCATTCCCAGATCGAGCGCAGGGTGTGGATCTTGATCTCTTCCACCGCCGCCTGGCCTTCGATCTGAATGGGGCGGGCGGGGTCGTCGAAGAGGGTCATGGCGGCGAAGGCGGCCTGCCCATCCTGGGCGAAGACTTCGGTGACCGAGCGGTCGACCAGCAGGCGCAGCCGCAACGGTCCTGCAGTGGGGGGCAGCTCGGCCTGGCTGCCGGCGAAGGACAGCACGCCCGCGGCGGGGTCGTAGGCCAGCGGGTGGCCGCGCACGTCCAGCGCCAGGGGCCCATCGGCACGCAGGGCCAGCTCGAGGTCGAGCAGCTCGCCGGCCCCAGCGAGCAGGCGGTTGGCTGCTTCCAGGCTCAGGTTCAGGCCGGCGGCGGTCGAGACGCGCAGCGCTTCCAGCTCGCGGACCGGGTTGAAGCACAGCCGCGGCCCGCCCGGCGCGCTGCGCAGGCTCAGCTCGAGCGGCGCGCTCATGCCCTGGCTGAAGGGCATACCGGGGTAGTGCGCCCCGGCCAGCCAGCCGATCATAATCACCCGCCCGCCGGGCGCGTCGTTGAAGATCTGCGCGGCGTAGAAGTGCGGGCCGTAATGGGCGGTCGGGTTCTCGGCCTGAACGGTGAACCGCTCCCCGTCGAAATCGCCGACCAGGCAGGTCGAGCGCGGGCCCTGCCAGCGCGCGCCGTACACGACCCAGCGCGGGCCGGCCGGGTCGCCGTCCAGCGGCAGGCGGAACAGCTCGGGGCACTCGAACAGCCCGGGCAGGAAGTCCGTCCGCCGCCAGCGCTTGAGGTCGGGCGAGTCGTACAGGGCGTAGCCGCGCGGGCTGTCGGGCGCGTCTCCCAGTTCTTCGTACACGATCATGACCCACTTGTCCTGTTCGGGGTACCAGATGATCTTTGGGTCGCGCCCCTGGTGGGCCAGGAAGGGGTTGCCCTCCCACTCGGTCAGGGTGCGCCCGCGGTCGTTGGAGTAGGCCAGGCACTCGCCGCGCCCGGTGCTGGTGAAGGCCACCACCAGCGGCGGCGCTTCGCCCTGCTGGAAGCCGGCCGTGTTGGCGTGATCGACCAGCCCGCCGCCCGAGAAGGCCATGTCGCCCAGCGAGCGCTGGTAGAGGGCCTCGTCCAGCTCCTGCCAGTGGAGCAGGTCGGGGCTGGCGGCGTGGCCCCAGTGCATGTTGCCCCAGCCAACGCCGAACGGGTTGTGCTGGTAGTACAGGTGCCACTCACCGCGGTGGTAGACCATTCCGTTGGGGTCGTTGTTCCAGCCGCGCCGGGCGGTGTAGTGGAACTGCGGGCGGTGCTGCTCGCGGTAGAGGTCGCCGGCCCCGGTGGCCGCGTCCAGCGCCGCGTCGCCCAGGTGGATGGCCTGCGCCAGCCAGGCTTCAGCTCCGGCGGGGAGTACCGCCCCTTCCGGCTGGGGCGCGGGCGGCGGCGGATAGCCCCCGACCTCGAGCCGCAGCGCCTGCCCTAGAAAAGCGCCCAGGTCGTAAAAGGCCCACCAGTCGACCGGGTCGCCCGGGGCCAGCTCGATGGCAAATTCACGCGCCATCTGCTCGCCCAGCCTGAGCCGGACGGTGACCCGCGGCGCGCCGTTCTGGACGGGCAGGCGCAGGTAGCGGTGAGTGACGGGCAGGTCGAAGGAAAAGGAAGGGGGCATGGTGCACTCCAAGATGATCTGGGGGTCGGTTTCAATAGTCTTCTTTGCGTTCCCGGCGTACTTTGCGTGAGATGATATTTGAATCCCGGCTTGCGAAGCTGCTGTAAATTATTTTAGCACTGGACCAGGTTTGCTGGGGATCCGCCGGGACGCAGGGTTTGCTTTCTGGGCGGTTTTCCGAAATAATTATGGATAGAAAGGAGTCAACCAGCCATGTCCGAACATACCGTTCTCTTCGACTGCGCGGCCAACACCTTCCGCGAATCCACCCCAATCGGCAATGGGCGCCTGGGCGCGATGCTGTTCGGTGGGGTGAGCGAAGAGCGCATCGTGCTCAACGAAAGCTCGCTCTGGTCGGGCTCGGCGCAGGACGCCGACCGCCCGGACGCGCATGAGGCCCTGCCGGAGATCCGCCGCCTGCTGCTGGAAGGCAAAAATGACCAGGCCGAGGCGCTGGTGATGGAGAAATTCATCTGCCAGGGCGCGGGCTCGGGTATGGGCAGCGGAGCGCATGTGCCTTTTGGCTGCTACCAGGTGCTGGGCAACCTGCACCTGTCCGTGCACCAGAACAACCCGCGCGAGCGCAACGCCACCGGCTTTCCGCCGGTCAACCGCCCGGCCTACCGGCGCGCGCTCGACCTGGATAGCGCGCTGATGACGCTGGAATACGATTTCGGCGGGGTGCATTTCACCCGCCAGGCGTTCGCCAGCGCGCCGGCCGAGGCGGTAGTGGTGCGCTTCAGCGCCGACCGGCCGGGGTCGATCTTCTTCCGCGCCCGCCTCGACCGGGCCGAGGCTTACGAGACGGCTGCCGTCGCGCCCAACGAGCTGTGCATGACCGGGCAGCTCGACAACGGCGTGGACGGCCTGGGGGTGCGCTACGCCTGCCGGGTGCGCGTGCTGGCCCAGGGCGGCAGCGTCCGCGCGCGGGGCGATCTGCTGGAGGTGGCCGGGGCCGACGAGGCGCTGCTGTTGGTCGTCGCCGCCACCGACGCGCGCACCTTTGCCGGGCGCAACCTGGCCGACCCGCTCCAGGCCAGCGCAGACGACCTGGCGCGGGCCGTCGCGCTGACGTGGGACGAACTGCTGGCCGGGCATATCCGCGACTACCAGTCTTATTACCGGCGGGTGTCGCTCGCGCTCGAACCGGCCTTCGCGGATGCGGCTTCTCGATCTACCCCCGAGCGGATCGCGGCGCTGGCGCGCGGCGAGGAGGACAACGGGCTGGCGGAGCTGTATTTCAACTTCGGGCGCTACCTGCTGATCTCCTCCTCGCGCCCCGGCGGGCTGCCGGCCAACCTGCAGGGCATCTGGGCGGAGGAGATCCAGACCCCCTGGAACGGCGACTGGCATCTCAACGCGCAGCAGATGAACTACTGGCCGGCTGAGATCTGCAACCTGTCTGAGCTGCACGAGCCTTACCTGCAGCTGACCGCCTCATTGGTCGAGCCGGGGCGGCGCACCGCGCGGGCCTATTATGGGGCGGGCGGCTGGATGGCGCACATGATCACCAACCCGTGGGGCTTCACCTCGCCGGGCGAAGATGCCCGCTGGGGCTCATCCATCACCGGGTCGGGCTGGCTGTGCCTGCATCTGTGGGAGCACTACCGCTTCACCGGCGACGCGCAGTACCTGGCGTGGGCATACCCCGTCCTCAAGGGCGCGGCCGAGTTCTACCTGGATATGCTGGTCGAAGAACCCAGGCATGGCTGGCTGGTCACTTCCCCGTCCAGCTCGCCGGAGAATGCCTTTGTGCTGCCTGACGGCAAGGTCGCGGCGGTGTGCATGGGGCCGGCCTATGACATGCAGATCCTGCGCTTTCTTTTCACGGCGACCGCCGCCGCGGCGGAGCTGCTGGGCCAGGACGTGGAATTCCGCGCCCGGCTGGGAGCGACCGCCGCTCGCCTGGCCCCCAACCAGGTCGGCCAGGACGGGCGCCTGCAGGAGTGGCTGGAGGAATACCCGGAAGCGCTGCCGTATCACCGCCACACCTCGCACCTGTGGGGGCTCTACCCGGGCGACGACATCACCATCGAAGACACGCCGGCGCTGGCCGAGGCGGCCCGCCGCTCGCTGGAAGCGCGCGGGGGCGCATCGCCGGGCTGGGCGCTGGCCTACCGCATCAACCTGTGGGCGCGCCTGGGCGACGGCGAGCGCGCCGCCGGCCTGCTGGAGCAGCTCCTGGCGACCAGCACCTTCCCGAACCTGTTCGACCGCTGCTACCACGCCCCCGAGACCTTCGCGCTGGGCGCGCTGCCGGCCCCGGACGACTCTAACCACCCCTTCCAGATCGACGGCAACCTGGGCGGCGCGGCCGGGATCGCCGAGTTGCTCCTGCAGAGCCAGCGCGGCGTGATCCGCCTGCTGCCGGCGCTGCCCAAGGCCTGGGCGGCGGGCAGCGCCCGCGGTCTGCGCGCCCGCGGCGGCTTCGAGGTGGACCTGGAATGGTCCGAAGGCCGCCTGCGCCAGGCGCGCATCCGCTCGCTGCTGGGGCGGGAATGCCGCCTGCGGGGCAGCGGCGACCTGCCAATCCGCGCCGGCGGCGAGGTCGTTTCCCTGCGCCGCCCCGCGCCCGGGCTGGTCGCGTTCGAGACCGTCCCGGGGACGGCCTACACGGTTGGCCCCGCAGGCTGATCTTATTTTTGTTGTCCAGGCTGCCGCGCAGCCTGGACAACAAAAAACCTATTCCACCACCAGGTCCGGGTTACCCGGGCCGAAGTGCTTGAGCATCACCAGCGGGTCTGTTTTGGACGGGTTGCGCAGGGTCACCCCGGCCCGGGCGGCGTCTTCGCTGACGAAGAACTCATCCTGGGTGAGCTGGCCGTAGCGGATGAGGGCGGGCGTCTCGATATCGTGGGCGCCCAGCATGCCGTGGCCCTGCACGGCGATCAGCCCGTAGGCGGCGGCGTCGCGGAGGATGACGGTCCGCCCGGGCAGCACGGTCAGCTCCTTGGCGCTGTAGGAGTCGCTGCGGTAGCACACCCAGGTCTCGCGGTAGCCCTCGGCGGCCATTTCGGCTTCGTCCCGGGCCGGTTTCGGCTGCATGAAGTGATGCTCGGCGAAGTGGGGGTCCACGTTGGCCTCCCAGTCGATCACCTCGACCAGGTAGTCGAAGTCGCCGACCCGCTCGGGCGGGCAGTTCTTCCACAGCAGGTCCTCCGAGACGATCGCGTCGCCCACCAGCGACTGGTACATGGCGAAGACGTCCGAGGCGAACTGCGGCTCGTAGGTGCACAGGCTGCCCGGCGCGTGCAGGATGCCAGCGGGCACGTCCCAGCCGGTGCCGGGGACCAGCCGGTAGGCGGTGGAGAGGTCGGTGATGTGGTTATCGCCTTTGGTGAAGTTTTGCAGGCAGGTTTTGAGCTGCTCTCTGGTCGTTCCCGGGCGCAGGCCGAAGAAGGTGTAGGGAAAATCGGCGCCGTAGTTGTTGACCTGGGGGGGGAAGTAGTAGGCTTCCGGCTTGCCGGCCATCTCGACCAGGCGGGCGTGCTGGGCGCGGTGGTGGATGTGGTGGGGCAGGGCGCCCTTGTTGTCGAAGAACTTGGAGAACATCGGCCAGGCCTGGTATGCGTCCCACAGGCGCCGGCCGACCAGCCCGCCTTGCAGCTCGGCGACCGCGTCGCGCAGGAGCACCTTCTCCACGCGCGGGCCGTCCGCAAAGACCACGTAGCTGAGGCCCTCGTCGGGCGGGGTGCCGGGGCCGTTGTCGGCCGGGGTGGTGGAGGAGAACCAGCGCTCGTCGATGCCGCCGCGCTGCCCGCCCAGGGCGTAGTAGTCGTCCGGGTGGAGCTTGATCCGCCGCCCGGGCACGCAGAACGAGCGCGGCACCCAGGTGGGGGCCAGGCGCAGGATGCCCTGGCCCTGTTCCATCGCATTTTCGGAGATCGATTTGGTGGACATGGGGGTTTTTCCTTTGAGGATAGTATAGCGGAATTGCGCTGATCCATCCCTTTCTCCGCATACTGAAATCAATAGCGAGGTTTTACGCGGTAATCGCCGCGCAAAACCTCGCACAACCGGGCTGCTCAGGCTTTATCTTCTGACCAGGACGAGGGTCACGTCGTCACTGGTATTTCCCGTGGCGCCGGCGGTGCCGGGCAGGAAGTACTGCCGCGCGTAGGGGGCGAAGAGGGCGGCGATGCCCAGCGCGTCGGCCAGGCGGGCATTCACCTCCCCGACCGTGTCGGGCAGGGCGTCCATCAGGCGGTCGAGGATGGCGTCGTGCTTGACGCCGCCTTCGACCCAGGCGCCATAGTAATCGACGTAAGCGTGCAGGTTGCCGGCCGCGCTCACGTAGGGGTAGATCCAGTAGCGGATGTCAGCGTCGTAGTCCCACCAGTTGGGCACGTCGACTTCGATGGGCACCCGTACGTAGATGTAGCGCCGGTTGGGCTCGTTCGGGTGCGGGTCGCTGCCGCTGGCGGGGCCTTCCGGCCACATGTCCCAGGTGATGATCGGGTCGCCGCGCAGCGAGATGCGCGGGACCGCGCCGGCGTAATCGGCGATCTCATCCCGCAGGCCCAGGCTGCCGAGCGCGATGGGAACCAGCTCGTTGCTGTAGCGCCGGACGACCAGGATCGAGGATGTGCGGTCGTTGATGAAATCGCCAACATAGGAGGTGAGCCGGGCGGTGCTGGGGGAACCGGGCGTGGTGGGGAAGTTGGCATAGCGGCCGGTGAAGCGGTCGTGCTGGAACAGGAAAACGTTGCCGCCCGCTTCGGTAGAACTGGCGTCGACATAGAGAGACGAAATTGCATCGTTGAGATTGGCGGCGTTCAGGGAGCCGATGCGGATGCGCCGGTAGACCCAACCGGGCCCGTGGTTGATGAAGTAGGAGCGCCCGCGGTAATCCGAATGCTGGTACACCCGCGACCAGATGCTGTCGCCTTCCACACCGGCATCCTTTTCTGCCTTACCCGGTTCGCTGCCCAGCATCTTGATGGCGTCCGCCACTAATTTTTCGCCGTATTCGTCCAACTCGCCCTGGGAAGTCAGCCGGTTGATGGCGTCCTCGACCAGGAACTCGCTGCCGGCGGAACGCTTCTCCTTGCAGCGGGAAACCAGGATGCTGAGCGCCTCGCGCGGGTCCTTACCCGCCAGCTCGGGGACGAAGCGCTCGATGTTGGCGAGGACCGGGCGGCGCTCAAAATGGTCGAGATCGTTAAGGCGAACTTCCTCGGCGGTCGGCCGGATCTCGCTGGCAAGGGGTTGGGTGGGGCGAATGCGAGAGGCAAATTGGGCGGCGGAGTCTGGTTCCCCATATTTCTGCTTGATGCCAGCCGCCCGTTCCGAAAGCCTTTTGAGACCTTCGGGGTCCATGAGCATCTTTTCAAGATCTTGTTTTTTCATTTTTCTTACTCCTTCACAGGCAAGTGACACGAAAATTGCCAGCCGCAGAACGACCCGCGCGACTGGCCAGAAACGAACGATTCATTCCATACGCCTCCTACCCCCAAACTAATTGTATACCATTTGTGTATCCTATACATTAAAAACCGGGCGCTGCTGGCAATTTCTTGGGGAGCGCTTATAATTACAGCTATGCTACCGAACCTCTCTCACGAAGAAATCCTGCGCTACTCGCGCCACCTGCTGATCCCCGAGGTCGGGCTGGAGGGGCAGCGCAGGCTCAAGGCGGCCTCGGTGCTGGTGATCGGCACGGGCGGGCTGGGCTCGCCGGTAGCGCTCTACCTGGCGGCGGCCGGGGTGGGGCGGATCGGGGTGGTCGACTACGACGTGGTCGACTCTTCCAACCTGCAGCGCCAGGTGATCCACGGGACGAGCGGGCTGGGCCAGCGCAAGGTCGAGTCGGCCCGCCGGCGGATGCTCGACCTCAACCCGGCCATCCAGGTCGACGCCTATGACGAGCCGTTCACCTCCGCCAACGCCTGGCGGATCGCCGGGCCGTACGACATCCTGGTGGATGGGACCGACAACTTCCCCACCCGCTACCTGATCAACGACCTGTGCGTGCTGGCGGGCAAGCCCACCGTGCACGGCTCGATCTACCGCTTCGACGGGCAGTTGAGCGTGTTCGACGCGCGCCGCGGGCCGTGCTACCGCTGCCTGTTCCCCGCGCCGCCCCCGCCCGGGCTGGTGCCCTCCTGCGCCGAGGGCGGCGTGCTGGGCGTGCTGCCCGGGACGATCGGCGCGCTGCAGGCGACCGAGACGCTCAAGCTGATCCTGGGCATCGGCGAGACGATGATCGGGCGGCTGCTGCTCTACAACGCGCTCGATTCGTCGTTCGATTTCGTCAACCTGAAGAAGAACCCGCGCTGCGTGGTGTGCGGCCCGCAGCCCGAGGTGACCGAGCTGATCGACTACGAGGCCTTCTGCGGCGTGCCCGGGCACGACCACGAGGAAGGCTCAGCCGGCGCGCAGTGGGATATCGAGCCTCTTCGCCTGGCCGAGCTGCTCAAGGCGAGCAGCCCTCCGCGCCTGCTGGACGTGCGCGAGCCGCACGAGCTGGAGATCTCGCACATCCCCAGCGCGCAGCTCATCCCGCTCGGGCAGTTGGCCGCGCGCCTTTCGGAGCTGGACAGCGCCGGGGAGCTGGTGGTGTTCTGCAAGGCCGGCACCCGCTCGACCCGCGCGCTCGAGCTGCTGGTCAGCGCCGGCTTCCGCCGGGTGAAGAATCTGAAGGGCGGCATCAACGCCTGGGCCAGGGAGGTCGACCCGAGTTTGCCGATCTATTGAGGAACAGGAAAAATAGGACTATGGTGATTTGCTCCAAGTATTAGAAGAACTGGAGGAATGAATGAACGTCTCCGATGCCATCCGTCTGAAACGCGCTGTGCGCAAATTTACCCCCGATCCACTCCCCGAAGAGACGATCCTCGCCATTCTTAACGCCGGGCGGCGGGCGCAAAGCTCCAAAAACACCCAGCCCTGGCACTTTATTGCGATTACTGATAAGGGAATCCTGAAGCAACTCTCCGAGTGCGGCGAGTGGGCGGGACACCTGGCCGGGGCAGCGCTGGGCGTGGCGATTGTCCACCCCGACCCAAGTGAGCGGTTCCAAATTTTGTTCGATATCGGGCAGTGCGCGGCTTATATGCAACTTGCAGCCTGGGAGCTTGGGATCGGCTCCTGCATGGCAACGATTTACGAAGGTGATTCAGCTCGCAAGGTGCTGGGCTTCCCGGAGGATTATCAACTCCGGTTTGCGATCTCTTTTGGCTATGCTGCCGAGGCGGAAAAAATCACAGCAGCACCCAGGAAAGGCGGACGGCGCAGCCTGGATGAGATCGTTCACTGGGAGCGCTGGTAAGCATACTACAGCGCAGCAAAAACTTTCCGGATCAGCCTGAACAAACAAGGGCTAATCCAGCCGGGTGCGAATCTCCCCTGCCATGCGGTCCAGCTCGGCGCGGGGGGGGAGGACGCGCGGCACGTGGATGCGCAGGGGGTCGTTCCAGAAGCGCGGCCACAGGTGCAGGTGAAAGTGGAAGACGTCCTGCCCGGCGGCCCGCCCGTTGGACTGGGTCAGCATCAGGCCATCGCAGCCCGAGGCGGCTCGCACGGCTTTGGCGATGCGCACGGCGGCCTGCATCACTGCGGCGGCCTGCTCGTCGCTCAGCTCGTAGAGCGTCTCGACGTGCACGCGCGGGATGACCAGCACTTTGTAGGGGACGGGCTGGTTGATGTCCAGGAAAGCCACCACCTGCTCGTCGGCATAGACGATGCTGGCGCGGCCCTGCCCGGCGGCGATCTGGCAGAAGATGCAGTCTGGATGGTCCATGGGGGTATTATACAGCTTCTCCATCAGGTCAGCAGCTATCTTGGGCCGGGCGTTACTTTGTCCAGGTGATGCGCTGCGGGTACTTGATCCGCGAGTCGACCTGGCGCACCTGCCATTCGCCCGGCGTAACCACCAGGACATCGCCAGTTTCGCCAGGGCTGCCGCCGGGCTCGAAGAAAAACCAATGCCCATCCGGCGATTCGGTGAAGTGGTAGTATGTGTCGCTGGCGAAAAGGCGTACGATGTTTTCAGCGCTGGCGGTGGAAGGTATGGGGGCGTTCCGCGCGGCGTAAATAAAGTCGGCCTGGGGGATGGCAGGTATTGGCCCGCGGCTTTGGTGGAAGGCCGGGGCGGTGAAGCCCGCCGTGGAGTTGGTCCGCGGTGGGGTGGAAACCTGCCCTACATTTGACCGGAGAAAACCAATTCACGCCGGTTTGGGTGTTGCCAGGCGGGAGATTCTATGCTATGATAGCGTTAACGTGTTTTAAAAATCGCCCTTTTCTCACTTGACTTTAATTGTTCGAGTTTAGACAAACGTCAGTAACCTGACTTTTGGGTCAGGCTGAAACAGCAC
>CAZBDC010000150.1:0-13355 GCA_964490575.1 uncultured Anaerolineaceae bacterium
AACTTTACTACAAAAGCCCTATCTGCTTAAGCCATTTTTGGCGAAGGTATTGTAGATTATGATTGTGTTTAATTTTATATGGAATCGGCTTTTCCAGGGATGAATTCATCCGATGCGGCGGTTTTCCTCAACTGGCTGAAGAGGTCTGCCAATTGAGGGAGCTGATAATGAGCATTTAACCCGCTTGGGTTGGGTAATGCCCACACCTGGGTATCGCCAAGAAAATGATCCTGAGGCCCGATCTTTGCCTTCGGTAAACGAAAGGCTGCCCGGTATGCAGATAGTCCCAGGACTGCAAGTATGCCTGGCTTATAAAACAGGACTTTATCCTGCAGTGTTTTACTGCCGACGATCAATTCTTCTTTGGTTAACTCTGCGGCTGTTGCGGTGGCTCGTGCAACAATGTTGGTGATCCCATAGCCGAATTTCAGCAGCTCACGTTCTTCATAGGGCGAAAAAAGCCTCGGGGTGATCCCTGCGGCGTGGAGGACTGGCCAGAAACGGTTCCCGGGCCGCCCAAAATGATGGCCGATTGCAGCCGTGTAAAGCCCTGGATTGATTCCGCAAAATAGAACCCTCAAATTAGGGGCAATGACATCCTCAACTGTCCGGCCGGCGGCAGCCTGGATCTCGAACGGCGTAGGACGGCGCAGCGCGCTGGAAGGGCGGGTCATGGCGGATCTCCAACCGACTGAAGCTGATTCTCCAGCCACCTGCGTATTTCAGTTCCTTCAAGCTCTTCCAGAAGGTCGAGTAAGTGATTGGTGTTTGTTACGGCACTCCACAGTATCGCCCGGCAGAGTTCTAAAAAACGTGGGTTGGAAATTTGTTGGGCCAGTTTGTGAAGCATTAAGGGGCCGCGGTCGTAAAGCATTCGCTCAACCAGGGTATGTTTTTCAGGAGTGAAGGTATTGAGCCGATCAAATTCCCACAGGGGAGGTGTGCCGGCGGTTCGCCTGCGTTTCTGATCCAGGAATCGTTGGAAGATATCACTGCCAAAACGTTCGCGGATGACCAGCAGTGCGCTGTATTCAGCCATGCTTTCGTTGAGCCAATCTTCCCACGAGTCTACCGGCGCCTGCCACCACCAGGTGTGGGCGACCTTATGCGCGAGGTCGTGCAGAAGAGATTCCGGCTGGGAGAGGTAATCCTGCTCTTTGATCCCATTGAGGACGATGATTCCACGACGGGCATACCCACCACCCAGGCGACGAGGTGACTCGATCAGCGTTATTTCCGCCGGGCGAGTCGGCCCAAACCAACCGGAAAAGCGCTCAAGGATCCAAAGCAATTCTTCGCCCAGTTGGGAAGCGGTTTCGTCCCCAAAGGTTGATGAGGCAAGGGTTACCCGGTTTGACTCGCTTGCCAACTGCAAGATCCTTATCGCGTGGCCTGCTGCGACGACAATATCTGTGGTGGGAAAAGGCCAATTGAAGTAGTGGGCTCCATCGTGGAAGGTGGATCGTCCATAGCTGCTGGCCTGATAACCATCTGGACAAATGACCTTGAGGGTAAAGGTAAGATTGGGCAGGCCCTCATCATATTGGGCGGGAAACCAGGGAAACTGTAAGCCTAATTCACACCAATCTGAAGAAAGAATATTCGCCGAATCTGCAGGCCAGTCGGTGACATGACCACTGTATTTGAATTCGATCAAGGCAGTTTCATGCCTGGCGAGGGGAGGATCAAAGTAAATATCCAGGACTGCCGCCTGGGGCATAAACGAGGTTGGTTGTTTTTGACTAATTTCGTGATGGTAGCCCAGCACACGCCGGCCTGTCAGGGATTGAATGGTAAGCTGACGGTGAAGGTAAAACCGGGCCCGTTCAAGGCGGCTGTTGGGAGAGTGGTAAGCCACACTACCACTAACTGTTATGAATTGGGTTCGCGGGTCAAGATCAAGGAGCAGATCATAATGCAAACCGGCGTTGGTGTCAGAATACGGCTGTTCCATGAAATCCTGAAAATTATATCCTTATTATTTCTATGGATCGACTATACCATAGTCTATAATTTGGGAAACGGATATTTTTGCTTTTCACCGGTGATTGGCTTGAAATCCCAAATTTTTTGATTGATTCAGGAGCAGGTTATGAAGTTCACTGATGGTTACTGGCAAATACGGCAAGGAAATACCCCTTATTATCCTGTTCAGGTGCATGAGGTTGAAGCCGGGCCGGACAGCCTGGTTGCTTATGGCGCTACCAAACAACTGAATCACCGTGGCGACACGTTGAATCTGCCTTTGCTAACCGCCCGGTTTTCATCTCCAATGCCCAATGTGATCCGGGTGCAGCTTTTCCATCACAAAGGCGGACAACCACGCCGGCCCAATTTTGAGATTTTTCCGCAGCCTGCTCATGTGGTTACAATCCGTGAAGATGAAAAGGCTGCTGAACTGACCAGCGGGCTTCTCAGCGTTCGGATTGAAAAGGCCGGCGACTGGCGCGTTGATTTCAAAGATGGGCAGCGGATCATTACCAGCAGCGGTTGGCGGGGGATGGGGTTCGTCGATACCCCGGATGGCCGGTTCATCCATGAACAGCTCAACCTGGGTGTGGGTGAATGCGTTTATGGCCTGGGCGAACGGTTTACCGCCTTTGTCAAGAACGGCCAGGTGGTTGACCTGTGGAATGAAGATGGCGGAACAAGCAGCGAGCAGGCCTATAAGAATGTTCCTTTTTACCTGACTAACCGTGGTTATGGCGTGTTTATTAATCATCCCGAGCGTGTATCCTTAGAAATTGCCTCTGAAAAAGTTGAGCGGGTACAGTTCAGCGTGCCAGGTGAAGTGCTGGAATATTATTTAATTTATGGCCCGCACCCAAAAGATGTGCTTTCCCGCTACACAGCACTCACCGGTCGCCCGGCGCTCCCTCCGGCATGGTCATTTGGGTTGTGGTTGACCACGTCTTTTACGACCAGCTATGATGAGGAGACCGTCACCAGCTTTATTGACGGAATGGCTGGGCGGGGTATTCCGCTTCACGTATTTCACTTTGATTGTTTCTGGATGAAGGAGTTCCACTGGTGTAACTTTGAATGGGATCAGCGTTGTTTCCCTGATCCGGCTGCAATGCTGGCGAGGTTGAAGGCGCGCGGTTTGCATATTTGTGTTTGGATCAACCCTTACATTGCCCAACGATCGGCTCTCTTTGATGAAGGAATGTCGGCAGGTTACCTGGTGAAGCGATCGGACGGCTCGGTCTGGCAGTGGGATCGCTGGCAGGCTGGTATGGCGCTGGTTGATTTTACTAACCCAGATGCCCGGCGGTGGTTTGGAGACAAACTGCGAGCGCTGGTTGATATGGGCGTTGACTGCTTTAAGACGGATTTTGGCGAGCGAATCCCAACCGACGTTGTCTATTATGATCGCTCTGAACCAGAAAAAATGCATAATTACTACTCTTTTCTGTATAACCAGACCGTCTTCGAAGTCCTGGAAGAAAAATTTGGGCGAGGACAGGCGACGGTTTTTGCCAGATCGGCGACAGCGGGTGGGCAGCGGTTCCCAGTTCACTGGGGAGGTGACAGTACTGCTACTTATGAATCCATGGCAGAAAGCCTGCGCGGCGGGTTGTCATTGTGCCTGTCGGGGTTTGGCTTTTGGAGCCATGATATCGGTGGTTTTGAACAGACTGCTTCCGCAGATGTATACAAGCGTTGGTGTGCATTCGGTCTGCTTTCATCTCATTCGCGGCTGCACGGCTCCAGCTCGTACCGGGTGCCATGGCTGTTTGATGAGGACCCAAATGCCGCTGACAATGCCTCAAATGTGCTGCAGTTCTTTACGCGCATTAAGTGCCGGCTTATGCCATACCTTTTTCAGGTAGCTGTTCGGGCTCATCAAGATGGAATCCCGGTTATGCGGGCGATGATGCTGGAATTTCCCGAGGATCCGGCTTGTGACACACTGGATCGCCAATATATGCTAGGGGAATCTCTCCTGGTTGCGCCGATATTTTCAGAGGATGGGCAGGTAGACTATTATTTGCCCGCGGGACGCTGGACAAATTTTTTGTCTGGGCAAACAGTAGACGGCGGGCGCTGGGTGCGCGAGCAGCATGGTTACTTGAGCCTGCCCTTGATGGTCAGGCCAAACAGCGTGATCCCAGTCGGCGCAAACGATCAGCTAACTGATTACGACTACGAGCAGGGAGTAACGCTGCATGTGTTTGAGCTTGAGGATGGCGCCGATTTAAATGTGCCACTGCCTACGGCAGAAGGAGAAACATCCTTACTGGCTCGGATTTGTCGATCGGGCCGGCAGGTTATTGTTGAGATGCCGAATGCAGGCAAGCCATGGTCTGTATTGCTGCGTGGCTATAAAACCGCGCAGCTTGTAGATGAAACGATAGACGGCATTAAAATCGAACCGGGCGAACTAGGTGTGCTCGTTTGCCCGGAAGACTTCACGCAGGTGATCAAAGTAGTGGTTTAGGGTTATCCCTGGTGTTGGCTGACCGCGTTTCCGTTTTTGGGCTCCTCCGCCAGGCGCAAAGCTAACCGTTCGCCGGTGGTCAGCGCCGGGCGGCGGGCCAGGTAATACAGGAAACCCGCAATCCAGAGTCCACCGACCGCAATGGGCAGAACCAGGTCCAGCCAGCTAATGGCGAATTGACCGGGAAAGAAAGCAGGTTTGACCTGCCAGAAGAGGTAAACCAGGTTAGTGAACAGCAACAATGCGCCAAGGATGGATAGGATGCGCAGGTTATGGCGCGCACGCGAAGAAAGTAAAATGAGGAATGGCAGTAAGAATTGAAAAACGGCGATGAAAATCACAAGCAGCGACCAGCCTCCATCGGTGCGGGCAATATACCACGCAACTTCGCGGGGAATGTTCCCACCCCACATGATGAGGAACTGGAAGTAGACCAGGTAAGACCAGCCCAGGATAAACACCAGCAAGAACGATCCGAGATCTTTGAAAGACAAGGGGGTTTGCTTGTAGTTCCACTGGCGGCCCAGGCTGAGGCCAGGCAACAGGTTGAGCGCAAGGAGAGCAAAGGCCAGCGCGGTGAGCATCTGACCTACCATAGTGATCATGCCAAATATGGTTGATGTCCACAGCGGCTCTAACGACATGATCCAATCGATCGAAGCGAAGGTCATGGTGATCGCGTAGACGATCAGGCCAATTGCGCCGATTCCCTGCAGGCGTCCACGGATCGGCTGGTCTTCTGGGAGAGCTTTTGACAGCCGGGCAGACCACCGGTTTGCCAGGATGGACAGCAGGATCCAGGCGACAAAGTAGATGACAGCCCGAACCAGGAAGAACGGCACGTTTAGATAAAATGTCTTGGCCTCGAGCATGTGCAGTGCTTCGCCTTCTGCCACAGCAGCCGGATCTGTCCACGGGAACAGAATGTTAATGGCAAACAGAAGCGGCACAAACAGCACGGCCATGATCCAGATACTGCTGGATGCGGCTTCAGCAACCCGGCGGATTGTCAGTCCCCAGCGGCTGCCTACACTGAAGTGCAGGAAAAGGAGCGCCATAGAACCCAGGCTAATGCCAAGCCAGAAGAGAAATGCGAACAGGTACGATTGAAAGAATTGGGTTGGGCCGCTGACCAACAGACCAATCATGCTGGTTACCAAAGCGACCAGTCCAATCCCCAGGGAGAGTTTCATGGGCCGGGAGAAATGGGTGATGGCTGAATTCGAAGTTGTCATGGCAGGTTTCCAATCTGTTTCACTTCTTCAGGGGATAGATCCTGGGCGTCTACCGCTCCATTACGCAACTGGAGCGCTCGCACATACGCGATAATTGCCCAGCGCTCATTTGGCTTTACCCGGTATCCATAGGGGTACATGACTCCCTGGCCCTTGGTGATGATCTGGAAAAGCTCTGCGTTCGTCATGGTCTGGCTGTTGCCCTCCAGCAGGCTGGGCGGCTTTGGATAACCGAAACCGGTCGCCCGGCCATTCCCTTCTCCAGCCGGCCCATGGCAGGGGATGCAGAAGATATCAAATCGCTCCTGACCTGAGGCGATTAATTCCTGATCGACCTCCACGGGGAAACCCTCAACCAACTGGCCGTCTTCGTTCATACCGGTCAGGGCCGGGTCATTCGGTGAAGTCTCACCGGCGTAATAAGGCACCGTGCCTGGCAGAGCAGGGCGGGCAGAACGGCCATCCGCGAAGAAGTCGCTCGCGTCCAGCGGGCGGTAATAGGGCTGGTCGACCATTGTCCCGGTCTGCTCGCAGCCAACCAGGAGGAGACTGGAGGCTACCAACAAGGCTAAAAAAAGATCGCGCCTGGTCGAAAATGATAGACTGCGGAGAAAGTGTTTGAGGGTCATATTAAGCCTCGAGCTCCGTGATTAGGTTGGACCCTGCTTCATGTAGAAACTGGCGTGTCCTTTCCAGGTCGAACTGTGGGTCGCTTGCCTCTATGCTCAGGAAAAAGCCATCTTGCGAAGCGTGTTTATTGAAATCATCTGAGCGAAAGACCGGATGATATGGCTGTGGAAAACGCGTGAATGCAAAGAGCGCCAGCACTCCGGCTGTGGCTGCCAGGAGCACACCCAATTCAAATGTGATTGGAATATAGGCTGGCCAGCTAAACAACGGCCGGCCGCCAATGTTGATCGGATAGTCGATAACGGTTGCGAAAGTCTGCCCAAGGAAAGCGGTGGCGGCTCCGGCCAGGCCACCAGCCAGGATGACGTAAGGCATCGGTGATGGCCGCAGGCGCATGGACTGCGACAGGTCGGCAATTGGATAGGGAGAGTAAGTATCAAAATTTCGGTAGCCGGCCTGGTAAACACGATCAGCAGCTGCTACCAGGTCTTCTGGCGTAGCAAAACTGGCCAGCAGACCATACAGTTTCTGATTCTCGGGTTGGTTTGATTTGGCCATGGCGTCTCCTTAATCGGCAGCCGGGCCCGGCTGTTTTTCGGCAGTGGAATGGTGGCTTTCTTTGTGAACCAATTCGCGCATCTCGAAGATTGAAATTGAGGGAAGGACGCGAAGGAAGAGGAAGATTAACATGAGGAACACACCGATCGTGCCAACGAAGGTGAGGATGTCAAAGATGGTCGGCATATACAGGTGCCAGGAGGATGGCAGGAAATCCTTCGACAGACTCTGAACGACGATGATGAAACGTTCCAGCCACATTCCAACGTTGATGATGATGGCGATGATGAACAGCAAGAGTGGTTTTTGCCTGACCTTGCGGAACCATAAAAGCTGCGGGACGAGCACATTCGCCACGATCGTTCCCCAATAAGCAGGGGCATAGAAACCGACAAAGCGATCCAGGGTGTTAAACCCTTCGAAAATATCCCCACTGTAGAAGGCGTTGAATGCCTCCATCATGTATCCATAAGCCACAATCAGGCCCATGGCTAACATGACCTTGGCCATATTATTCAGGTGGCGATCGGTGATGAAATCCTTCAGATTCAGGAATGTGCGCATAGGGATCATTAAGGTCAGCACCATGGCAAACCCAGAAAAGACCGCCCCGGCCACGAAGTATGGAGGGAAGATCGTACTGTGCCAGCCGGGCACAATTCCATATGCAAAGTCCATACCAATGATGCTGTGCACCGAAACTACCAGCGGGGTGGCGAGGGCTGCCATGAGGAAGTACAGGCTCTGGTAGTGGTGCCAGTGACGTCCTGAGCCGCGCCATCCCAGGGAGAATATGGCGAGAATCCGCTTGAGCCATTTATTTGAGACCCGGTCGCGCATGGTCGCCAGGTCAGGAACCAGGCCCATGAACCAGAACATGATAGAAACGAGGGCATAGGATGTGATCGCGAACACATCCCAGACCAGGGGGCTGCGGAACTGCGGCCAAAGGTGCATGGAATTGGGGTAGGGCATCAGGTAGAAGAAAAGCCAGGGGCGCCCAAGGTGCAGAATTGGAAATAAGGCGGCGTTGGCTACCGCGAACAAGGTCATTGCCTCAGCAAATCGGTTGATCGAGGTGCGCCATTCCTGGCGCAGAAGGAGTAGAATGGCCGAGATGAGCGTCCCGGCGTGGCCAATGCCAATCCACCAGACCAGATTGATAATGGCAAAGGCCCAGCCTACAGGGATGTTGATCCCCCAGATGCCAACGCCACGGATAAAGAGGGCGGTAACAGCGTAGAGAAAGCCCATCACCAGGACGAATGCGATGGCCAATCCGGCAAACCACCCTCGTGGAGTCTGGCGGAGCGAGGTCAGGGGCAGACGAATAATTTGGTCGGTGACCGAGGTGTAATTATGGCCCGGTTCCAGAATCGGTGCTTCTTTGGTTGTCATAGTTATGCCTCAACCTCCTCTGTAATCAGCGGGTTTATGTTCTTGACCTTTGCCAGATAGGTTGTTCTGGGTTCGGTACCCAGCTCGCCCAGCAAGGCATAGTTAAGCGAATTTTCTTTTAGCTGGCGGACCTGGCTGTTCGCGTCGTTCATGTTGCCAAATATGATGGCCTGGGTCGGGCAAGCTTGCTGGCAGGCCGTTAGCAGTTCGCCGTCCTGGATTTTCCGACCTTCCACCTCAGCCTGTATGCGCGCCTGGTTGATCCGCTGAACGCAGAAGGTACATTTTTCCATAACGCCACGACTCCGCACCGTTACGTCCGGATTACGCATTGCTCGCCAGGCTGGCGTTTCGAAATCGTTATATTTGTAGAAGTTGAAGCGACGGACTTTGTAAGGGCAGTTGTTCGAGCAGAAACGAGTGCCGACGCACCGGTTGTAGGTCATCTCATTGAGGCCTTCCGCGCTGTGACTGGTGGCAGCGACCGGGCAGGCTGGCTCGCAGGGTGCTTTTTCGCAGTGCATGCAGGGCACGGGTTGGAAAAGATACTTGGGCCGCGCGGCGGAACCCTCGAAGTAGCGGTCAATTCGGATCCAGTGCATTTCGCGCCCACGCATGACCTGGTCTTTGCCCACCGTGGGAATGTTGTTTTCGGATTGGCAGGCGATTACGCAGGCATTGCAGCCGATGCAGGTATTGAGATTGATCGACATGCCCCAGGAATAGCCCGGGTATTCATAATCACCATACAGGGATGGCTGCTTCCCCTCGCCTTCCTGGGCGAAGTCAGGATGCTCCTGATATTCCTCCAGGGTGGCTTCGCGGATCAGGTGACGATTTTCCATCGTCCAGTGTTCATGGGTGGCGGCCAATGGATATTCGCGTCCGGTCTTGCTGACTGCCAACCCGGCGGCAAACCAGGGAGCGGTGGAGGTACGGATTGCGTTTGCGTTGAATCCCAACCCGTCCAACAAATTACCACCGGCGGTACGGCCGTATCCTAACGAAACCTCTACGACATCATCCGGCAGCCCTGGGAGGATGTAGACGGGCGCGTCCAAATTTCTCCCGGCCAGGCTGAGCTGGACGACATCGTTATTCACCAGGCCCAACCTTTCGGCCGTCGCCGGGTTGACGAGGGCAGCATTATCCCAGGTCAGCTTGGTGATAGGCTTAGGCAGTTCCTGGAGCCAGGCATTGTTTGTAAAACGCCCATCCCAGACCGTTTCATCCAGGCTGAAAATAATTTCAAGCCCTTCGGCCTGGGCCGCGGCTGGGCTAATGGCTGGCTGCGCGCCGTCATCTGTATTCAGGCTGATTCCAATCGCCTGGGCGCCGGCCGCGAGCACACCTTTGCTTAAGGCTTCACGCCAGGATGGCTCAAAGTCTTCGCCTGGCAGCACCTGCTGCCAGAACTCGCGCACCAGATCATGTCCACTCGCGGCTGCCTGGCCCAGCAGGGCCGCGACCAGTTCGTGCGCTGAGTGTCCACCATACAAGGGCTCGATCACTGGCTGGATGATGCTGACCGTTCCATCAAAAGCCAGTGCATCGCTCCACATCTCGATGTAATGTGCTGCTGGAACGTACCAGGTGGCCAGCTGAGCAGTTTCGTCTGGATACAGGCCGAGATAAACGCTGGCGCCGGCTTTTTGAAGGGCAACCGGAAAATCCAGGTCAGCAGGCGCCTGGTAAGCCGGGTTGCCTTCCAGGAGGATTACCAGGTCAACCGCGCCGGCGTTCAGGTCCGCCACCAATTCGCGCAAGCCGTTTAGTCCGTCGGGTGGGTTATAAACGACTGGTTGTCGATACGTGACAGTATTTCCTGCTGACCCCAGCGCGACATTAATCGCGCGGGCCAGGGCATGCACAGCGGGCGATTGGCGCTCGCCAGCCATCACCAACGCATTGCTGCCGGCACGTCTTAAGTCGTCTGCCAGCGGACCCAGCCAGTTCTGACCTGGCGCATCACTGCCTGCTGCGCCAGCATCGACTCCCAGTCGATCAGCCAACGCCCGGGCGAAGATCTCTACCTGCGATGGCTTTAACGCCAGGCGATGATCGGCGTTTGCGCCAGTAAGTGAAAGACCGCTTTCAACCACGTACAGGCGGTTCATTGTGCCGTTGGCCGAAATCGGCTGGTGGCGATTGGAAAATTCACGACTGTAGCGCAGGTGCCCCGGCTCTGTCAGAAGAAAATCACAATCGAGCGAAAGAATAACATCGGCTTTGGCAAAATTGTAAATAGGCTGGTAAGACTGACTGTTCCCAGAATGAACAATGCTCTGACCGCCCTGGCTGAAAGATAACCAGCGTGCCCGGGGATACTGCTCCAGCACCGCCGTAAGTTGGGCGTTTAGCGTGGGGGAGGTTACTGGCCCGGTCAGAATCCGCAGCCCGGCACCATCGCCGAGGTTAGATTTTAATGCGGTCAAGGCATCTGCAAACTCATCCCAGGTTTTTACCTGGCCCTGATTGATGATTTGGTTTCCGCGGTCAGGGTCATACAACTCAAGGATTGAGGCTTGCATAAAGACATCTGACGATCCCAGGCTGGCCGGGTGATTTGGATTGCCTTCAATCTTGATAGGGCGCCCCATGCTGGTTTCGATTAAGACGCCTTTGGCATAACCGTCCTGCACCATGGCGCTGGCATAATACACCGGGTTACCTGGTAATAATTCTTCAGGTGGCCGGCTGTATGGCATAATCTTCTTATCTGGTTGAGGCGTGCAGGCGGCCAGGCCGGCCATGGCCAGCGACGCGCTCAGGACTTTTAGGAAATCTCGCCGGTTCATTGACCCGGTTAATTTTGCCTGGCGCGGGAACTCTTCTCGAACCAGTTCGTCAAACCCTTCACTGTTGGCCAGTTCGTTCAGGCTTCGCCAGTATTCTTTGCCATTTTTATTTTGAAGCCGTTGGCGGATTGTGGCCTGTTTTGGCTGGTGAGAATCTTTTATGGGATGATGTGTCATGGGGATTTACCTGTGGCAGATTGAACATTCCATTAATACGTTTGCGGGCCGGATGTTGTACTCTTCCACCAGCCGGGGGCCTAGCGTTTCCTGGTTTTCCGCCGGCTTGTACCCCATCGCGTACACCTGGTCGATTGGGCGGATAAACCGCTCTGGATTGCGGTGGCAATCGAGGCACCAGGCCATAAAGAAGGTATTCGCCTTCACCGCAGTTGCCATCGTGTCAACCCTGCCGTGACACGTTTCGCACCCTACACCTTTCTGAACGTGGATCTGGTGATTGAAGTAGACGTGATCTGCCAGGTTGTTGACCCGGACCCATGCCACAGACTCGCCGGTTTCCCAGCTCTTTCGGACCGGAGCCAACAACGGGCTTTCAGTCTTGATCTGGCTATGACAGGTCATACAGGTCTCCGTTGGCGGTATATTGGCAAACGCAGACCGGTCAACCGTATCATGGCAGTACCGGCAGTCTAACCCCACGACGGCTATGTGAATACTGTGGGGAAACGGCACCGGCTGGGGGATGGTCTCACCTACCTGCGTGAAGGCGCTTGAATGCACCCACCAGACGAGGAGACCAGTTACCGCAGCCAGAAGAACAGGGATCGCCACAAGGCTGACTCGGGCGAAGGTGTTGCTTCGAGGTGGAAAGATTGGTGGCATTGGTTTTTCCAGACAGGAGATGGTGTAGTTTGACTAGATTGGGCAGGTCATTGCTGGGCGAACTACTTGCTTTATGCGGTTGTACAAAGGGAAAAGAGTATGTTTTGTGCCCACACCGAGTAGGAATTCCCCCGAGAGGGCGACACTCTCAAAATAGATTATAAGACAATTTTACACCATATATATAAAGTATCAATCACCTTTTTGAGTGATGTTTTAACCATTAATTAATCAAGAAAAAGATTGAAGTCAGGGAATCCCGCTACTGGCGCCACTGGTTATAGTAATTGTATACTGCCGTGGTAAGCCGGGCTACCAGGCGTTGGGCCGGGTCCCACTGGAGCTGGTCTGTTTGATGCAGGTAGATGGTTAGGGTGAAGTTACCGCCAGGGGTAAAAACCAGCGCGGCGTCAGAAGCCTGGTGCATCAACCCGTCTGCCGGGTCAGTAACCCATCCGTATTTATGTGCAACAGGTGTGCCTTCAGGAAGGCCAGCCTCAATCAATACCCCCTTGCGGTTTTTTAACAGCAGTTCAATCATCTCCTGGCATTCCGTCTGAGTTATTTGCCCTTTGAATGTTTCGATTAACAGGCCGCTATTCTGGCTGGCGCACTGTTGAATGCTGGCTAACAAGCGTCCCATATCTGCCGCAGTGGTTTGGTTGTAAATATCCGGGTCGGTTGTCAGGTCGGTGCGCTGGTTGGCCGGCGTCCTATAACGCTCGAGCAGTGGGGCGCCCGGGTAGAAAAAACCGGCCAGGAAAGTGTTTTCTAATCCAAGCGCCTGGGCATCCTGAGAGACCTGTATGGGCGCCAGGTTCGAGTCAAGCACGCGCTGCATTACTTCATCAGTTGAACTGTTATCAGAGAGATCGATCATCTGCGCCATCTCACGCTGCAGGTCTGCAGGCAGCTCGCCATCCATTCGCTTGTAGGCTGATACCATGACCGGAATCTTAATGGTGCTGGCAGCAGTAAAGGCAATTCCAGGTTCGACTGCCTGCCCATTTTTACTTGCCAGGCTGAATGCAGTGCCGGTCTGAAGGTCTTCAAAATACAGCTCCAGCGTTCCATCAAAAGCCGAAACCTGGACGAGTGTTTCGAGCGCCAGTTGCAGTTGTTCCGGAGCGGGAGGCAGGGCGGGACTGGGTGTTGTTTGCAGCCTGATCGAACGGGAGGTGCGCGAACAGAGGGCCTGGCTCAGCTCAGAAAGCGCGCCTTCAACGTTAAGTTTTTCTCCTGGCTGCCCGGGCTGAAAACTCGAGTCGCCTGGCAGCGGGCTGGCAGGCGTTGGAGGAAGGTTGTAACGCGAACCGAGAAAGTCGTTCAGGTAAGCCCGCAGCCGGGTTTCATCGACCTTGCAGATCAATGCGGTTTCTACCGCCTCGGCCGGCCGGATCCACAGATAGTCCCAAAATCCAGCCCAGTAGGAGCGCTCGGCGAGGGCACGGT
>CAZBDC010000151.1:0-1193 GCA_964490575.1 uncultured Anaerolineaceae bacterium
GACGCGGCGTTTCTTAGGAGGCCGGCAGCCGTTATGCGGCACCGGGGTAATATCCTGGATCGAGCGTACCCGCACGCCCATCGACTGGACGGCCCGGATGGCCGACTCGCGGCCAGGGCCAGGCCCTTTTACAATTAAATCGGCTTCCTGAAGCCCCATCGACATCGCCGTCTTGACAGCCTGTTCAGCAGCCAGGCGGGCAGCAAAAGGCGTGCTCTTGCGAGAGCCCTTGTAACCGGCCGATCCCGAACTGCCCCAGCAGACCGTATTCCCCTGAGGATCCGTAATGGTTACGATGGTATTGTTGAAGGAAGCATAAACGTGAATCTGACCAGAGGTCAGCGTTCGTTTTACCTTTTTCGTCGTAGTAGCGGCGCGGCGCGTCGATCGTACGTTTTGTGCCATAATTCCTCGCTAATTACCTTTCTATAACAATTCCACAGCCAGTCTCCGGAAAATGGCCAGGCAGCCGCGGGGAGAAGAGAGAAGGAACCCCACCTGGCCAATCCCATGGATCCAGGCTATTTCTTTGTACCGCGGCGGCGACCGCGACCGGCAACCGTCTTCTTGGGGCCCTTACGGGTGCGCGAATTGGTGCGAGTGCGCTGACCATTCACCGGCAGGTTCCGCCGGTGACGCAGGCCGCGGTAGCAGCCAATTTCAACCAGCCGCTTGATATTCATTTGCACTTCGCGGCGGAGATCACCTTCGACCTTATACGAGCGAGCAATGAAATCACGAAGTGAGTTCACCTCGGATTCACTCAAATCCCGCACCCGGGTGTCAGGGTTGACATTGGACATACCCAAAATCGTGCGGGCACGCGTTGGACCAATGCCATAAATGTAGGTCAGGCCTACTTCAATGCGTTTGTTGCGCGGAAGATCAACACCTTCTATTCTTGCCATAGTCCTTTATCCCTGTCGCTGTTTATGCTTTGGGTTTTCGCAGATTACGAACAAAATACCTTTGCGCCGGACGATCTTGCACTTGGCGCACCTCTTCTTTATCGATGGAGATACTCTCATGACACCTTCTCCTCTAATCCATCACATAATTGCGTTAAGCAAGCCAAAGCCTCGATTATACATGCTTTCTTAAGATTTGTCTAGCTTACTTCCGGTTTTAGCCGGGTTTCTTCATCGTGGAGCGCGGTTAAGATATATGGACCTTCAGGCGTTACGGCAACCGTA
>CAZBDC010000151.1:1203-13042 GCA_964490575.1 uncultured Anaerolineaceae bacterium
TGAGCGGTGACTGGAGTTCAGACGTGTGCTCTTCCGATCTGGCGTTACGGCAACCGTATGCTCGAAATGAGCAGTCAAACCTCCGTCAGCCGAAGCTACCGTCCATTCATCCGGCATCACCCGGGTTCGAAACGTGCCGGACAGAACCATTGGTTCGAGCGCAATCGTCATCCCATTGCGCAGCGGCATCCCCCGGCCAGGTACGCCATAATTGGGGACCTGGGGGCCTTCGTGCATCTGCCGGCCAACCCCATGCCCGGTGTACTCGCGCGTCACCGCGAAACCCCGGCTTTCTACATAACGTTGAATGGCAGAAGATACATCACCGATCCGGTTACTCGCCACCATCTTGCGAATGCCTTCGTACAACGCGCCTTCGGTGATTTCCAACAGACGCTGGGCTTCAGGTGAGATCTCGCCGACCCCAGCAGTAAAGGCCGAGTCGCCGACAAATCCCTCAAACACCACGCCGCAGTCAATCGAAACGATATCGCCTTCTTTGAGCCGTCGCTTCCCGGGTATGCCATGCACCAGTTCGTCATTCACACTGATGGTCGTGCTGGCCGGGTAAGGATACGGGCCAGGGTAATTCTTGAATGGCGAATAAACGCCATGCTGGCGCATAACTTCTTCAGCCGCCGCATTCAGATCCGCTGTTGTCACTCCGGGGCGAATGATCGCCCGCGCCGCTGCAAGGGCCTGGGCATTAATCTTGCCGGCCTTGCGCATCAGCTCGAGTTCCTGCGGTGTCTTAATCGTAATTTGGCGGTCCCAGGCCATTCTCAATCCCTTTTTTGATACTTGTCTCGTTTGGTGTGGGCGACTGCGTCAGCCACACCAAACGAACGAAGTCCGAAAAACTATTTCTTCTGGAGAGCTTCCAGAATATCTTTAGAAACTTCCTCGATCGATTTCTGGCCATCGACTTCAATCAAGAGGCCCTTATGACGGTAATATTCGATCAGAGGCGAGGTTTGCTGCATATAGACACGGATTCGCCGCTCAACGGTCTCGGCTTTATCATCTTCACGCTGGATCAGGTGAACGCCATCCAGATCGCAGATGCCCTGAACCTTGGGCGGGTTATGAGTCTCATGATACACACGACCGCAGGTAGGGCACGTCCATCGCCCGCCCAACCGGTCGATTAACTCTTCAGCCGGGACGGAAATGTAAGGCACACTATGAACCACCTGTCCCAGCGCGCCTAACATTTCTGCCAGGGCCTCCGCCTGCGCAGGGGTGCGCGGGAAACCATCTAAGAGCGCACCCGCTTCGCAGTCAGGGCGAGAAATGCGGTCGCGAACCATCGCAATCGTCACATCATCCGGGACAAGCTCCCCCCGGTTCATGTACCCTTGCGCCAGCTTGCCTAGCTCGGTTTGATTCTTCAGGTTTTCCCGAAACAGATCCCCTGAGGAAATATGGGCCAGGTTCATCTCTCGCGAGATGACCTGGGCCTGGGTCCCCTTTCCTGCCCCTGGAGGGCCTAGAAGAACGATGTAGGTAGCCATTTCTTTTTTACCTCAGCAGTTTCGTTAACCGCGGATCAGGTTTTCATCATAACCGTGCAGCTTCAGCTCGGTTTCGATGATTGTGAAGGTGTCCCTCACGACGCCTACCACGATGAGCAAACCGGCAGCCGAGATCAGGAACAGGCCTGCCCGGGCGCTGGCGGGGAAGATTGGCTGAAGGAGAAACGGCAGAACAGCGACAAAGCCCAGGAAGAATGCGCCTGGAAGGGTGATGCGCCGCTGAACTTTCGTCAGGTACTTCTGGGTCGGGGTTCCCCGCACCACGCCGGGGATCTGCGCGCCCTGGCGCTTGAGGTTATCACCGTAATTTTGCTGGGTGAAGAGCACATCTGTGTAGAAGAACGTGAAGGCGACCACCATGACAAAATACAGCAGACCATACGCCAGGCCCTGCCCGCCAAACACATTGGACACACCCTGGGCGAAGTTTGCCACCCACTGGGTCTCTGAAACCACAAAATAGCTGGCAACAATCGCCGGGAAGGTCAAAATGGCCTGGGCGAAAATGAGCGGGATCATGCCGGCCATGTTTACCATCAAGGGCAGGTTGCTGCGAACGGGCATCGACATGCGATTGCCGACCCGGCGTCCGGGGAACAGAACCGGCACGTTGCGACGTCCCTGCTGGACAAAAACGATGGCGAAAATGATCAGCACCAGGATGAGGAGGATCAACAGAACCATCCACCAACCATTCTGACGGTCGCTCAGCAGGCTCAGCAGGTTGCTCGGGATCTGCGAAACAATACCGGCAAAGATGATCAGAGACAGGCCCTGGTTAGGGATGCCATATTCCGAGATCAATTGGCCAACCCATACACCGAACATCGTTCCAGCCACCATCGTGACCAGGGTCGCCAGCGTTGGCAGCAGCGCCTCACCAGAAAAGCCATAATTGGATAAGATCGACTGCCCACCAGCCAGCTGCTGGAAAATGTTAATCTGGCCAATCGCAGAGAGCAGCGCCATGGGGATCGTGAGGACGATCGTCCACTTTTCCATCCACTGCCTGCCAGACCGGGGATCTTCCTTCATCCGCGCTTCAAGCGCTGGGATGATTGGAACAAGGAGCTGGAGGATAATTTGCGCGGTAATGTATGGGTAAACTCCCATCGCCAGGATGGAAAAGTTCGACATCGTTCCGCCAGAGAGCAAGTTCAACAGGCCAATTAATCCTGCCGCGGGGTTATCGCCGGTCAAAAGACCCTGAATTACTGCGCGATCAATCCCCGGGACAGGAACATTGGCTGCCAGGCGATAGATTGCCAACAGCAAAAGCGTGATTAACAGCTTCTTGCGGATGTCCTCTGATTTCCATAAGTAACGCCAGGCTGAGCGCTTCATGCATGCATCTCCTCAAGTCGCCTACAGGGCGACAATTTCAACACTGCCGCCGGCAGCCTCGATTTTTTCGCGCGCGCCCTTTGTCACCCGCTGAACGCGGATATTTAGCGCCACGTCAATCTCACCGCCGCCCAGAATCACAACCGGATTCTTGGGTTTATGGAGCAACTTGTTTTCGGCCAGGAGCTCGCGGGTTACCTCGGTTCCGGCAGGGAACCGGGAAAGCTGCTCCAGGCTGACCTCGTTGTACTCCACCCGGTTCGGCGGAGTGAAGCCTTCGCCGCGGATGAAGGGCAGGCGACGATAGAAGGGTAGATTACCACCCTGCCGGTACAGATGACCTTCCTGCCCGGCCCGGGCACCCTCGCCCTTGGTACCGCGACCGGCGGTTTTACCCTGACCGGCAGCAGTACCCTGGCCTTTTCGCTTGCGTTCCTTCTTTGCACCAGGATTGGGCATCAAATCATGAAGTTTCATAATTACCTACACTTCCTCAACTCGCACAAGATGGTTTACCTTGGCAAGCATTCCACGCACCACCGGGTTGTCATCATGGACCACGCTCTGGTTCAGCTTACGCAGGCCCAGGGTGCGGATTGTGGCTTTATGGCGCTCGGAATACCCGATCGCACTTTTCACATAAGTGATCCGCAGTTTTTTGGGTTGGGACGTTGTTTCAGACATTTTGCTTCCTTCGCTCCCAGAACGGCATCACATCCTTAAGGTCCTTGCCACGCCGGGCAGCTTCTTCCTCAGGATTCTTGAGCTGATCCAGGGCATCAAAGGTTGCCTGGACAACATTAAGAACATTCGCGCTGCCGAGGGACTTGGTCAGGATGTCGCGGATGCCAGCTGCTTCCAACACAGCCCGGACACCGCCAGCGGCAATCACGCCCGTACCGGGGGAAGCCGGCTTGAGCAGAACCTTGGCGCCGGCCAGGCGGCCGGTTACTTCATGCGGAATGGTGGTGCCATAAATAAACACCTTACGCATGCTTTTGTGCGCGCGCTCGGTTGCCTTACGCATCGCATCCGGAACAGCGTTGGCCTTACCAACACCCAGGCCAACTTTGCCGTTGTTATCACCAGCGACAACTGTCACGCGAAACGAGAAGCGCCGGCCGCCTTTAACCACCTTAGCCACCCGGGCAATTTCGATTACGCGCTCGTCAAACTGCTGTTCCATACCTTGATAATCGGTCATTTCCGTCATATTTCAGGCCCTTTGTCCTTTGTATCCTTAAAAATCCAGACCAGCCTGGCGGGCGCCATCGGCTAATGCCTTGACCCGGCCAATATAGCGGAAGCCGCCCCGGTCGAAGATGACCTCGGTAACGCCCTTGCTCTTGGCGCGCTCGGCTACCAGCTGGCCAACCAGGCGGGCCTGCTCAGTCTTTGTCAGACCGGTCAGCTTCTCACGAAGCTCATGATCAATGCTAGAGGCGGCGGCAAGCGTGCTGCCGGCCTGGTCATCGATCACCTGGGCGTAAATTTCGGCTTCACTGCGGAATACATTCAGCCGCGGGCGCTCTGGCGTCCCGACAAGATGCTTGCGTGCGCGGTAATGCCGTCGAACACGAGACTCAGCACGAGATAACTTTGCCATATGCTACACCTTACTTCTTACCTTTACCCGACTTACCAGCCTTGCGGCGGATCCGCTCGCCCAAATAGTGAATGCCTTTCCCATGATAAGGCTCCGGAGGGCGAATGCTGCGGATATTGGCCGAGACCTGGCCCACAACCTCTTTATCAAACCCCATCACCTTGATCTGGCGCGTTCGGGTATCCACTTCAAAGGAAATCCCGGCCGGTGGTTTGAATTCGACTGGGTGTGAATAACCTACGTGAAGAACCAGCGTCTGCCCGTTCATTTCAGCGCGGTAACCCACACCATCAATTTCCAGAACCGTGGTAAAGCCCTGGCTCACTCCGGTCACCATATTGTTGAGTACCGCCCGGGTCGTGCCATGCAACGCCCGGAAAGTCGGTGCATCCGATTCACGGCTGACCGTAACCGTGCCGTTTTCCATCTCAATGGTCACACCCGGGGCAAATGTACGCTCCAAAGACCCCTTCGGGCCTTTGACATGAACGGACAACCCTTTGATGTCAACCTCCACACCGGATGGAACGGTGATTGGTAATCGACCTACGCGAGACACAATAAACCTCCTTCGTCTTTTGACGCCGTCCGTGAGGACAGATTCTCACAAGCTGGTAGCCCGGCTACCAGACCTTGCAAAGAATTTCCCCGCCCACACCTAGCTGGCGCGCGCGCTGACCGGTCATCACCCCTTTGGGGGTGGAAAGAATGGCAATGCCAATTCCAGAAAGAACCCACGGGATCTCCGTTTTGGGGGTATAAACCCGGCGCCCTGGACGACTGACGCGCTCTAAACCGGTAATCACCGAGCGACGCTGGCGGCGCTCGCCAATGTACTTCAAACGCAGGCGCAGTGTCTTTTTGACAACCGACTCACCGTCCACCACTTCAAAACTCTCGATGTATCCCTCTTCTTTAAGAATGCGGGCAATCTCGACCTTGATTTTCGAAGTTGGCATCGCCACCAGTGATTGACCGGTTGTCACACTGTTTCGCACGCGGGTCAACATATCAGCAATAGGATCATTAACGCTCATCCAACTACCTCCAACCGGCTACCAGGATGATTTCATTACGCCGGGGATTTTGCCCTGCAGCGCTAATTCGCGGAAGCAAATGCGGCACAGACCAAACCGGCGCAGATAACCACGGGGGCGACCACAGCGCTCACAACGGTTGCGAACCTGGGAAGGGAACTTCCGCCGCATTTCACGATACATCATGCACTTCTTAGCCATATTAGTCCTTTCTGAATGGCATGCCGAGCATTTCCAACATCCGCGCAGCCTCTTCGTCGTTGTTGGCCGACGTCACGATCGTGATTTCCATCCCACGGATCTTGTCGATCTTATCGTACTCGATCTCAGGGAAAATCAGCTGTTCACGCAGACCCAGGGTGTAATTCCCGCGACCGTCGAAAGCATCGCGTGAAATGCCGCGAAAGTCACGCACGCGCGGCAGCACGATGTTCAATAGACGATCAAGGAACGCCCACATTTTCTCCCCGCGCAGGGTTACTTTGACGCCAATCGAGCGTCCCTCGCGCAGCTTGAAAGCCGCAATGCTTGTGCGAGCCTTGGTAATCACCGGCTTCTGGCCCGTGATCTGCATCAGGTCGCTCACCGCGGCATCCAAAGCCTTGGGGTTATCCAGGGCCTCGCCCATGCCAATGTTAACAACCACTTTCTTAATCTGTGGGACCTGCATCGTATTCTCAAAGCCTAATGATTCTTTGAGAGCAGGCACCAGCTCGGTTTGATATCGCTCTTTCAACCTATTCATTGCTCAGCTCCGGGCGACTTACTCATCGATTGAGGCCTGGCAGCGCTTGCACACCCGGCGAACCTGGCCGCCTTCGCGCTGCACACCCAAACGGGTGGGTTTTCCGCACTTCGGGCAAACCATCATCACATTTGAGATGTGGATGGGCGCCTCAAAGCGCACACGCCCCGGGTTGATAGTCCGGCCCTGGGCCTGGACCTGGCGCTGGTGCTTGGTGTGAATATTGACACCCTGCACCACGACCCGATTCTCATCGGGCTCAACCCGGATTACCTCACCGCGCTTGCCCTTATCTTCAGAGCGGCCGCTGATTATTTCTACCGTATCACCTTTTCGAATCTTGACCTTCATGGCCTTGCTCCTCAGCACCAGTCCCTAGATGACTTCCGGGGCTAGCGAAACGATCTTCATAAAGCCCTTCTCACGCAGTTCACGCGCGACCGGGCCGAAAATACGAGTCCCACGCGGGTTCAGGTTGTTATCCAGGATCACCGCGGCGTTATCATCGAAGCGTATGCTCGAGCCATCTTCACGGCGCCATTCTTTCGAGCAGCGAACAATGACGGCTTTCACGATGTCGCTCTTTTTCACCGAACCCTGCGGCGCAGCCGTTTTGACTGAGCACACAACAATATCACCCACATACCCATAACGGCGAGTGGAGCCACCCATCACATGGATAACCTGGAGCTCACGCGCACCAGTGTTGTCCGCAACCTTTAGGTGAGTTTCCTGCTGAATCATAGCTGTTACTCTCCCTCGGTCGTTTCCGCGACAACTGGCTCTACGGCGACTTCAGCCGCAACCGTACCGGCAGTTTCGCTCAACTGCCGCACGATCGACTCCACCACCCAGCGCTTGCGGCGGGACAGCGGGCGGCTCTCAACAATCACCACCTCATCCCCTACCTTGGCGCCCAACTCGTCGTGGGCCATAAACCGGTTCGACGCATGCACCACTTTCTTATAAAGCGGGTGCTGGTACGTTCGGGTCACTTCCACAACGACGGTTTTCGTCATCTTGTCACTGGTTACGAAGCCAGTTAACCGACGCCGACTGTTCATTTTCCACCTTCCTCTGCCAGCTCTCGCTCGCGCAGCAGGGTTTCGTACCGCGCGATCAACCGGCGACTTTGCTTAAGACGGCTGGTGTCTGTTAACTGCCCGGTAATGACCTGGAAGCGCAGGTTCATAAGTTCCTGCCGGGCGTCCGCCAGCTTCGTTCGCAATTCTTCTGTCGAAAGTAAACGTGCTTCTGATGTATTCATGCCTGTTCTCCTACCAGGAGATCCTGGCGCGTAACGACCTTGGTCTTGATAGAGAACTTGTAAGCTGCCTGCTCAAGGGCAACTTTGGCAATCTCACCTGGCAGACCACCGACTTCGAACATGATTCGGCCCGGCTTGACCACTGCCACCCAGTATTCAACGCCACCCTTCCCTTTACCCATACGGGTTTCAGGTGGTTTGCGGGTGTAAGGGTGATCCGGGAAAATGCGAATCCAAACTTTTCCACGCCGCTTCATTTCACGCACGATGGCGCGCCGGGCAGCTTCGATCTGGCGGGCAGAAACCCAACCGGGTTCCAGCGCCTGCAGGCCGTATTCTCCAAAGGAGACTTCAGCGCCGCGGGTAGCTTTGCCCGTCATGCGGCCGCGCTGCTGCTTGCGCCACTTGACACGTTTTGGCATCAACATAGTCGTTCCCTCTTTCCTAGCCTGGTCTTTCGAACCAGTCCTGTTTATTCGCTAACGTATACGCCTTCGGTTGATTCCACCTTCTCTTCCGTTTCGGGTAGAATCTCGCCCTTATAGACCCACACCTTGACGCCAATTCGCCCGTAGGTGGTCAGAGCTTCCGCTTTGGCAAAATCAATATCGGCGCGCAGCGTCTGCAGAGGGACACGACCTTCGCGCAGCCATACACTGCGGGCCATTTCAGCACCGCTCAAACGGCCCTGAACTTCCACTTTGATGCCCTGCGCACCCTGGCGAGTAGCCTGCTGCAAGGCACGCTTCATCGCCCGGCGGTAACTCACGCGGCGTTCGATCTGGCCGGCCAGGTTCTGCGCCACAAGCAGCGCATCGATATCCGGCGACTTGATCTCCTTAATTTCGAGATCGATTTTCTTGCCGGTCAAGACTTCCAAATCCTGGCGGATTTTTTTCACATTTTCGCCTTTGCGACCGATCAGAATGCCAGGCTTGGCAGTGTGAACGATCACCTTGACCTTGCCCGGGAAGCGCTCGACTTCGATCCGAGAAACACCTGCTTTGTCGGCATCTTTGTTGACCAGCCGGCGAATGGCAAAATCCTGATGCAGGTTTTCGCGGTAATCCTTACCCTTGGCAAACCAGCGACCTTCCCAGTTCTTGTTCAGGTTCAGGCGAAATCCAATCGGATGAACTTTTCGACCCATAATTTCTCCTGCTCTTATCCTTCGTAAAGCTACTCTTGCTCGCGCAGAACAATGGTGATGTGCGAGGTGCGCCGTAAAATCGGCTTGAAACGGCCGCGCGCGCCAAAGCGACGCCACTTCCGCGTAGGACCTTCGTCTGCCGTGATCCGGTATACGTACAGGTCATCGCGGCTGACGCCAAAGTTTTCTTCGGCATTTGAGACCGCTGAGGCCAACAGCTTGCTGACTGTTCGGGCAGCAGACTGAGGCATAAATTTAAGCGTGTTCATCGCCTCAATGGCGGGTTTCCCGCGCACCACATCGATCACCAGGCGAGCTTTTTGCGCCGAAATGCCAGCAAAACGAAGTTTCGCTTGAATGTCGGTTGCCATCGCTTACCTCCTCTTCGCTGCAGAGGATTTCTCCGCCACGTGCCCGCGGAAAAGACGGGTGGGGGCGAATTCACCCAGGCGGTGACCGACCATGTTCTCGGTGATGTAGATCGGAACATGCCGGCGGCCATCATGCACGGCAATGGTATGCCCAACCATCTGGGGGAAGATCACACTATCCCGGCTCCAGGTGCGCAAGACTTTCTTCTCGCCGCGAGCATTCATAGCCTCAATTTTTCCAAGAAGCTTAGGCTCAATATAGGGCCCTTTTTTCAAAGATCGTGACATTTTTACGTACCTCTTTCCTGTGGTCTAACAGTTGATATCCTGCTCAACCATCAACCCTTATCGGGTGCCTTGATTGCGGCGTCGCACAATAAACTGGTCCGTCTTCTTGTTCCGCCGGGTCTTATAACCCAGGGTGGGCTTACCCCACGGCGACTTTGGACCTGGCATACCAATTGGCTGGCGACCTTCGCCACCACCGTGCGGGTGATCGCGCGGGGTCATCGCAGTTCCGCGCACCGACGGGCGAATGCCCATGTGGCGCTTGCGACCAGCCTTGCCCAGCTTGATATTGCTGTGCTCGAGATTCCCTACCTGGCCTATTGTGGCATAACACACCTGGCGGATCAGCCGGACCTCGCCCGAAGGCAAGCGAACCTGGGCGTAATCTCCCTCTTTCGCCAGGAGCTGCGCGGCCGTACCGGCAGAACGGACCAGCTGGCCGCCCCGGCCTTCGCGCAGTTCGATGTTATGGATCATGGTACCGACCGGGATGCTGGAAATCGGCAGGCTGTTGCCCGGGCGAATTTCCGCCTGAGCGCCGGACATCACCATATCGCCAACCCGCAGGCCGATAGGCGCAACAATATAGCGCTTCTCACCATCCGCATAGACCAGCAGCGCCAGGCGCGCTGTGCGATTGGGATCGTACTCAATCGCCGAAACCTTGGCGGGAATGCCACGCTTATCACGTTTGAAATCCACCAGGCGGATATACTGCCGGTTGCCGCCACCCTGGTGGCGAACAGTTACGCGACCATAAGAGTTGCGCCCGGCATGCTTCTTGCGAGGAACAATCAGCGCCCGTTCTGGTTTCGATTTCGTGATCTCATCAAACGCATAGCCGGTCATACCTCGCAGACCGGGCGTTACCGGTTTATAAACTTTAACGGCCATTACTCTACCCCTTCAAAGATCGGGATTCTATCGTTGGGCGCCAGGGTAACGATCGCTTTTTTGTATGCTGTGCGATGAACGATCATCCGGCGGCTGCGCGACCGCCGCGACTGCTTAGCCGGAACATTCATCACATTTACCCGTACAACCGTTACATCAAACAACTGCTCAACCGCATCCTTCACCAACGTACGCGTGGCGTCACTGGCCACCTCGAAAACATATTGGTGCAAAGCGCTCGACTGATAACTCGACTTTTCGGTCACCAGTGGACGGCGGAGTACATCGTAAATCGTGCTCATTCTTCTCCTCCTATCCAAAGTTTGCGCTGATGACATCCAGAGCTTCTACCGGCACGATCAGTTTATCGTACTGGAGCAGATCACGGATGTTCAGATAATTCGCCAGAAGGATCTTGGCATCGGGGATGTTGTTCGTTGAGCGCACCACATCTTCATAAGATTCCTTTTTGGGAATAACGATCAGCGCGCTATCCTCACCAACCAGAACATTCAAAACCTTTGCCATCAGGCGGGTCTTCGGCTCTGCAAGCGCCAGTTGGTCAACCACCACAATATTCGCCTCGGCTGCCTTTACCGACAAAGCCGAACGAACTGCAGCCCGACGCATCTTCTTGGGCATCGACTGTTCGTAAGAACGCGGATGGGGCGTGTGGACTTTACCGCCACCCACCCAAATCGGCGAACGAGTGGAACCCTGGCGAGCACGACCGGTGCCCTTCTGGCGCCACGGCTTGCGACCACCACCCGCGACTTCGTTCCGGGTCTTGGTATCATGCGTGCCCAGGCGCGCATTGGCCATCTGGCGTGTGAAAGCCTGGTGCATCAAATCGATAGCAACGGGGGCTTCAAAGATGGCCGGGGATAGCTCCACCGTAGACACCTTCTGCCCGTCCATGTTTAGAACATCAACTAACATAATTCTTTCACTCCATTTTCCAGGCAAAGGTTGCCATGTTACGATTTCCGTGCTTCCTTAACCATTACCAGGCCACCGCGAGCGCCAGGAACGGAGCCACATACACCGATCAGGTTGCGTTCAGGATCGACCAAAACGACTTTCAGGCTCTGCGCCGTAACCCGTTCATTGCCCATATGACCCGGACCACGAGAACCCTTATAAACCCGACCTGGCGTTGTGCCAGCACTGCGCGAACCAGGAGCACGTTCGCGATCCGATGCGCCATGCGTATGCGGGCCTCCCGCAAAGTGGTAGCGCTTTACACCGCCTTGAAAACCCTTCCCCTTACTGGTGCCAACGACATCAACCCGCTCACCGACATTAAAAACCGCAACAGTCACCTGGTCCCCTTCCTGCACCCCAGGATCTTTCACCCGGAACTCACGCAGGAACCGCAGCGGAGGGAAATTGTTGCGTTTTAAATGCCCGATCTGACCACCAGTGAGGCGCTTCGGCTTGGTCTCGCCAAAACCCAGCTGGACAGCGGAGTAACCATCCTTTTCGGGCAGGCGAACCTGGGTAACATAACATGGCCCAGCTTCGATAACGGTTACAGGAATTGCCACACCGCTTTCATCGAAAATCTGGGTCATGCCGATTTTCTTACCGATCAGCCCTTTT
>CAZBDC010000152.1:0-12987 GCA_964490575.1 uncultured Anaerolineaceae bacterium
TGTCAAAATCGATCCTCGCCGCCGCGCTGGTCCTCCTGCTGGTTGGGCTGTCCTGCCAGCTCGTCACCCCGTCCGCGCCGCCGCCCACCCCGACGGGCGCTGCGCCGGCCCTGCCCCCGCCGGCGACCGCCACCCCGCTCCTGCCCCCGCCGGCGACCGCCACGGCCCTGCCCGCCCCGACCGCCACGCCCCAACCCAGCGCCACCCCGCCGCCCGTCCTGGAACAGCTGCGCCTGATCTTCTGGGACGTGCAGGTCAGCTACAACCCGGCCGTCTGGCAGCCCGCCGGCGACTACCCCACCCTCGCGCACCGCAGCCTGAGCGGCTGCCAGCTCACCGAGCAGGGCCCGACCGAACCGCCCATGAACACCCGCGAGGTCCAGCTCGGCCCGGTGACCTACGCGGTGGCCGAGCTGGAGATCAACGGCCAGGCGGTCGACTGGTACATGGCCACGAGCGGCCCGGCGGGGCCTTTCCCCGGCGGTCTGCCGACCCTGCTGATCTTCGCCCCTGCCGCGGGGGCCGAGCAATGCCGGGCCGATGCGCTGGCGGTGCTGGCGACCATGGAACTGGCCGGGCAGCCGTAAAAGTTTTCAGACTTCTTTCGGTCTGGGTGGGCGACAGCGCCACCCACCCAAACCGGGCCAGGTAATGAGAAAGGAGACCCCCATGAGCAGCCAGCCCAACCCGCCCGCCCAGGAATTCGACTATACGCTGCCGGTCGCGCGCCTGCTCGATTTCGGCGACCCAAATGAGCAGGACCATTTCGAATGGCCCAACTACCCGGCCCTTTACCAGCTCGCCCCGCCCGACATCCCCGAGCTGGCCCGCATGGCCACCGACTCGCGCCTCTACGCGCTGGAGACAGACCAGCCCGCGACCTGGGCGCCCATCCATGCCTGGCGCGCGCTGGGCCAGCTCAAAGCCACCGCGGCCGTCCCGGCCCTGCTGACCCTCTTCCCGCGCGTCGAGGAGGAAGATGACGAGTGGGTCCTCGAAGAACTGCCGGTCGTGATGGAAAGGATCGGCCCGCCGGCGATCCCTCACCTGGCGGCTTACCTGGCCGGCCCGGCCAACCTGGCCTGGGCGCGCGTGCCGGCTGCCAACGCACTGGAAAAGATCGGCAACCGCTACCCCGAGGCGCGCGCCGACTGCGTGAGCGCGCTTTCGGCCGCCCTGCAGGCCTACCAGCAGACCGACCCCGAGCTGAACGCTTCGATCATCTACGCCCTGGCCAGGCTCAAGGCCGTCGAAGCCGCCCCACTGGTCGAACAGGCCTTCCAGGCCGAGCGGGTGGACGAAATTGTGATGGGAGACTGGGAAGATTTCCAGATCGAGGTTGGGCTGCTGGACGAACGCACGACCCTCCCCGATGACGACGACCTGGTGATCACCTCCGCCTACGAGGACCTGCTCCCCAACCTGGGCCGCCGCAAGGCCAGGACGCCGGAAGAGAAAAAGGCCAAGAAAAAGCAAAAACAGGCCCGCCAGATGCGGAAGAAGAATCGCAAGAAAAAGTGAACCAGTATCACCCCCTCAGCATGTGACATTTTACGCAAAATGACGGACAATGGACACGCGCCGGCCTCACCAAATTATGATAAAATCGGTAAAGTTTGACTATTAAACCAATTCACAGAGGAGGAGCCGTGTCTACCAACACCGCCCGTCAAAATGTCGTCTTTACCGACCCGCCGGTCGCCGAAAAATTATTCAACAGCACCGCTTTTTCCGTGCTCTGGCTGGTCATCCGCCTGTACGTCGGCTACCAGTGGCTGCAGTCCGGGCTGGGCAAGCTCTCCAACCCGGCCTGGACCGTGACCGGCGAGGCGCTGCAGGGCTTCTGGACGCGCGCCGTGGCCATCCCCGAAGCGCCCGCCCGCCCGGCGATTGCCTTCGACTGGTACCGCGCCTTCCTGCAGGGCCTGCTCGACAGCAACGCGCACGTCTGGTTCGCCAAGCTGGTGGTGGCCGGGGAACTGTTGATCGGGGCCGCCCTGATCCTGGGCCTGTTCACCGCCATCGCCGCCTTCTTCGGCGGGTTCATGAACTGGAACTTCATGATGGCCGGCACCGCCAGCACCAACCCGGTCCTGTTCGCCCTGGCCGTCCTGCTGATCCTGGCCTGGAAGACCGCCGGCTACTGGGGCCTCGACCGCTTCGTCCTGCCCGCCCTCGGCACCCCCTGGCAGCCCGGCAAAGTGTTCAAGCAGGCTGCCGAGAAATAACGCAATTCCAGCCAGTAGTGAATGTAGCGCCGGAGCCGGGCACCTGCCCGCATACAAGCTCCGGCGCTTTCGCTTATGGCCGGCGATAGGTCCAGGTTACATTGCAAGGAAGGCATGCCCGCCAGTAGACCCACACCTCGAATACGTCCAGGCCATCCGCAAAATCAGGCGCGATTAAAACCCACTGGGAAGTGGCCGGGCCAGTAAAACTGGGGTCCCAGGGAGTGTAGCTGTAGCCTGAAGAGGGATCGACGAACCAGTTATCGCGATCCCAAGGGGTTTGAATATTGGGCTCTTGATCGCCAAATGTATTGGCGTTTGCCTTATAGGCAAATTCCGCCGAGAAAGGCCAGGTCGTAGACAATGTGCCGCCGCCAGAGAAGGTGGCGGTGAGGACAACTTCTTGTCCGGGCACAAGCTCCCTCGGCGGGGAATCAAATTTCACCGTGATGTCCAGGTTGTGCCTCTCTTCTCCGGCAACAACATAGGTATCCAGCCAGTTGAAGGATGACTCACTCACCTGATAAATTGTTTTCTGATCATAAAAGCTGTTATCCAGCACATTCCCCTCGCGGTTGAGGACGGCCTGATCCTCCCTTATCCATGCCTGGACTGCGGCGGGGCCGGCAGGTTGTTCGGGTTCTTTGCCGGGCTCAGCTGGATTGGATGGTTCTTCTTTCTCCTGAGCCTGTTCAGGCTGGGCGGCTTTGTTCAATTGATCGCATTCCAGCTTCTGCATCGATTCCCTCAACGCTTCAGCGCGCAGCAAGTCGCGTTGTTCATCTTGCCACATCTTCTTCAGGTTCTGGCACGCCTGTTGGCGGATAAAAACCGCCTGCACACCGATCGGTTCTGTCGCTATTTGGGGATTTGCGCGCTTGACCTGCTTCACCATGGATGCTGCCAGATATTCCCCAATATCCTTCGGCAGGGGTCTGGCATTCTTGATCTCATCGATCTCCGCGGATACAAATGTGCTGGCTTCCAGCGCCGACTGAATGTCGCCCTCGGGAGCGGTGACGGTCCTCGCCACATCAAAGCCATTCAAGATGGCGTTCATGAAATCCGCCAGCTCATCGCTAAATTCTGCCATGATAAGCTCCGGCTTACTTCCCAGGATGATGCGCTCGCTCTGCCCGGCCATTGGATTCCAGACCGCAACGTTACTACCAGGCGGCCAGTTTTTACTCCGCATGTAGGTATCTGACACCTTGCCATAACCAATCTTGCCCATTCCCCATGAGACGACGCCGATGGCTACGTTGGCTTGAAAAACGGACCACTGCTCATCAATGAATGCCTGCTTCTTCTGTTCCACCTGCCGTCCGATCGCCACGACGTTCGATCGGGCCCGCACCTGTGTAATTCCGTTGAGAATGGTCCCGTACTCAGCCACCGCCACCATATCGTTCCTGCTGCGGGCTTCCAGCAGCTTTTCTTCGACTGCCGCGTATTGCTCCGCCAGCTGCTGTTCGGTTACTGCCACATAATGACGATCCATCTCGATATCATAGATGGTCTGAAAATTCATTCCCGCGCTGACGACTCCCAATGCCAGGGCGATGGTGGTGACAATTGTGAACACTGCTGTTAACATCGTTGCCTCCGCTCACTTCCCAAAAACCTTCAGATCGTCGAAGTAGCACATGACAGGCTCATCGGAGCCGGAAGATGCCGAGAATCCCAGGCGCTGAATATCGAGCCCAGGCATGGCAAGCGCCCCAACCTGCTGGTCATTGATATATAAGATGAGCCCTTCACTGTCGCTCCGCCAGGAAAGCTGGTTCGCCTGGCCGGTTTTAATTGCCTGGGAAGAGGTCCAACCGAGGATTTCTTCCCAATCTCCGCCAGCTTCTTTTTTCAGCACCCTGAACGTACGGTCAGCGGCAGACACCCCGAATACCAATCCCTGGGCTTCATCCTGCGTGGAGACCACCAACCCGCAGTCTGAAGCGGAGTTTCCCTCCTGGGTCACGGCAGCACTGATCATGAATTGAAGCCCGGCATTCAGGTCGATCAAACGGCTGACCTGAGGGCGCTCCCCTGATTTTCGCTGGGCGAAGATCAGGTATTGATCTTGAAACAGATCCGATTGGTAGAAGAGGGCCTCTCCTTGGGCTGAATAGGTGACCGGCCACTGGTTTTGATTGGCATCGAATGTTTCATCCAGGAGTAGATTCCAACCCACATTCGCATCTGGTGCAGCCGGAGTGATCCCGGTTGGAGGCGTGGAGGCAGGATCAGCTTGCGGCGGCTGGGAGATGGGCGTTACCTGGCGCCCGGCAAGCAGGTCTGCCTGGCCCAGGGCCTGGGCGGTCGAAGAGTCGCGTCGATGCCACATGCCGTTGCCCAATAAGCCTGAAATATCATAGGTACTTCCGTTGATCGTTACATCCAGGCTTACGTGATAGTTTTTCCCCTGGCGGGTGATTTCAATCGTCCCGCTGGCTGGCGCCGGATGCTCAGCGCCTTCCAGGTCAACCGTGCTGACATTAGCGTCAGCGCCAAGCGTAAATATCCGGTCCAGCTCCGTCCCCGCCAGGTTAAAGATGATCTCCGTGCCATCCTGCGTGGTACCCTGGCCGCGAGGCGACAAAGAAAGCCGGAAAATCCCGGGGAGATCTCCGGGCGACAGGATTGCGCCTAAACGATGATCGCCTTCTCCCAATGTACCGATGAAAAAGCCGGTCACCTCAAACTGGTCCAGGTCTATCGCCTCACCCGGATCAACGCTGAGCAGGGCAAGCTGTCCTTCAACCGTGATCATACTTCCGCCCCCCGCCAGCATCCACAGGCGGGCCACCTCATACCCATCGTTCCAGCCCGGTAACACCAGCGCGGAAGTGTTGAAGAGGGCCGTTCCCGCCAGCGCTACACTGCAGGCCGGGGTAAACTCTTCGATAATCTCCCAGGGATACACAGGAAGTTCAGGAATGGAAGCGCCGGGAATTACCTCTGGCGCTGGCACCTCCACCCCTCCCTGGTACGCGCCATCCAGGAAATAAAGCTCTTTACCAGTGGTGAAGTAGTCCCACTCTTCGAGCACGGAACCTGAAAGCGGATCGATGGAAATGGTAAATGCTTGCGGCGGGCCGTCGACGGCCAGTATGGCGAGCTGGTCGGATGAAATGCCCTGGATTTTTTCAGGGTGCTCCCCATCAAAGCGAGTGTGCTCAACCTGGCAGTTCTCAGAAGCACCGGAGAGAGGGCTCCGGTCTTTGAAAAAATAGAAATAGGCAGCGACCGCGATACAGACCAGGGCGATTATCGCCAACCCAACCATGATGATCACCGCGAAGAGGATCACCTGTTTTTTCGGACGCTTCATAACCACCTCCCTCTGTCCTCGGATCGCCAATTGTTTTTACAGATGTATCTTGCCCAACGATTCCGCTTGTGCTGCCGTGCGGGCCTGGCGAATGCCAGTCCCACACGGCGTCTATATTCTCTTATGCCGGGCTCACCCCCACCTGGTCGAGCCGGCGTTTGGCCTCCGCGTACACATCCGCCGGGAGCGGCCCTTTTTGCGCTGCGGCGACATTCTCGCGCAGGTGTTCGGGGTGGAGCGTGCCGACAATCGTGGTGTGCACGTGCGGGTGGCTGAGCGTGAAGCGCAGCAGGAAGGCCGTCCGGCTTTCGCCCGGCTCGCGCAGCGCGTCCAGCCCGGCTTCTTCGAACTTCTGCCAGCGCTCCTGGCTGCCCAGCCCCACCCCGGCCTCACCCTTGGCCACCCCGCCGCGGATGATCGTCCCGATCCCGGCCTCGGCCGAGCGGCTGATCCATTCCTCGTGGGTGCGCTCCAGGGCCGAGTAGGGGATCTGGAAGGTGTCAAAGACGCCCCATTCCAGGTAGGTGGGCAGGTGCGGCAGGGTGGTCGAGATGCTGATAAAGCGCACCTTCCCCTGCTGCTGCATCTCTTTCAGCGCGTCCACCAGGTTATTTTTCTCGGTCTCTTCCACCGGCGGGTTGTGCAGCTGCATGATGTCGATCACCTCCGTCTTCATCCGCGCCAGGCTTTCGTGCAGCCCGCGGAACAGGTTCTCGCGCGTCCACACGTGCGGGGTGTCGTCGGCGTGCTCGTCGCGGTAGGTCACCTTGCAGCCGCACTTGGTCGCCAGGGTGAACTCCTTGCGCCGGTGGTCGATGAATTTGCCGATCAGTTCCTCACTGCGCCCGTAATCGTTCGACGTGTCGATGAAGTTGATCCCCTCATCCAGCACCGCGTTGAGGATGGCCTGGGCCTGGTCTTCCGTCACCGCCCGCCCGCCCCAGATGCGCGAGCCGCGGATTTCCATCGCCCCAAAGCCCAGGCGGGTCACTTCCAGCCCGGTCCGGCCCAGGGTTGAAACAGGTTGCGAAATAGACATGATCCTCTCTCCTGTGGTCCTATAATTAACCATAATTGTATAGATAATTCGGCTGCCTGTCGAGCGGATCTTGCAACGATGCGAGCGACGATCACGGCGACCCCACAACAGGAGTAGATCCGTGCAAATTTCAGACCCACCCATCGCGTCCGGAAGGACGGCCGAAATATACGCCTGGGGGGAGGGGCGCATCCTCAAGCTGCTCCGCCCGGGCTTTCCACCGGCCCTGGTCCAGCAGGAAGAAGCCATCACCGCCTTTGTGCGCCAGGCGGGCATCCCGGCGCCAGAAATATCTGCGGTAGTCGAGGTTGACGAGCGGCCCGGGATCGTCTACGAACGGGTCGATGGGCCGGCGATGATCGCGGAGATGGAGCGCCACCCCTTCCGGATGAAGCAATACGCCGCGCAGTTAGCCGGGCTGCACGCGGCCATCCACGCGCGCAGCTACTCCCCCGCCCCCGCAGGTGCGCCCAGGCAGAAGCAGATCCTGGCCCGGCAGATCCGCCAGGCGGAGGTGCTGCCCGCCGCGCAGCGCGGCGAAGTCCTCAGCCTGCTCGACTCGCTGCCCGGCGGGGATACCCTCTGCCATAACGACTTCCATCCCCTGAACGTGTTGATGGGCCCCGCCGGCGCCGTTATCATCGACTGGGAAAGCGCTTCGCTGGGCGTTCCCTGCGCGGACGTGGCCCGCACCGTCGTCACCGTGGCGCTGGCCAGGCCGGCGGAAGGCTTCCCCAACCGCCTGGAAAAAATCCTGTCGGAGGGGTACCTGCGAACCTTTATCGCGGCCTACCTGGCCAGCTACCGGTCGCTCGCCCACGACCCCCTGGAAGATCTATGCGCCTGGGAGACCGTCCAGGCCGCCGCCAAGGTGCAGTGGGAGGCCCAGGCCCACCAGGGGTTGTGGTTGGATGTGGTCCGGCGCGGATTGGAAAATATCCGGCGGGGAAGAAGGGACGCCCACCTGCTCTAGCGGCACAGGTGCCGGCACACCTGCCGCAGGGTCGGGTAGGTGCTGCCATCGGCAGCCGGCAGGTCGAGCGCTTCCAGCGCCGCCCACCAGTCGTGGATCGAGAACGGCGCGTAGGGCACCACCCGCCAGCGGTCCAGCAGTTGCGCCAGCGCGGCATTATCCCGCGCGCGGGGGTGGCCTGCCAGCAGCCACTCCACCTCGCCGCGCGAAAGCTGGTCGTCCGGCAGGATCTGCAGGCGGGCGCGGCGCGGCGAGCCGCGCGGCGGCGGGGCGTGCAGCAGGCCGGCCTGGATGCTGGCAAAATCCGGGTCGTCCAGGCCCAGGTCGACCGACCAGAACAGCGGCACCCCGCGCGCCAGCAGGCGGCGCTGGAAGGCCGCCAGCCGCTCGGGCTGCTCCCACACCGCGCGCGGCGAGACGCCCTGCTCCAGGCAGAAAGCCGCCAGCGCGCCGGCTGCCTCGCCGATGTTCCACTCGACCGGGTGCAGCCGGTAGCAGCCGTTGGTGATGTGGGTGGTGGCGATGTTTTTGGCCGCCGCCGCCAGGTTGTCGACCGCCGGGCTGAGCAGCGCGCCCAACGGGATCTGGAAAGGCAGGCTGGGCGCGAAGGCCGGGCGCTGTTCGGTCCCGCCCGGTGGGTCGCCGGCGCAGCGGTGCAGGTCGATCGGGTACCAGCCCACCCCGACCGAGTCGGGGTAATGCAGCGCGCGCGCCCCGCGGCCTTCCTGGGCGATCACGTCCTGCTCCAGCACGCGCTTGAAGCCCAGCAGGCGGCGCGACTCGCGGATGTAGGGCGCCTTGGCCAGCCCGTCGCCGGTGCCCACCGCCTCGGCTGCCAGGCGCAGCCCGGGGTAGCCCCGGCCGCCCTGCCTGCGCCCGGGGCCGTCGTCGCGCGGGCACTCGGTCTGCAGCCAGTACAGGAAGCTGAGCGACAGCCGCCGGGCCTCGCTCAGGATGCGCGCCTGCTGGGCCGAGGAGCGGTCGACCAGGCTCTCCTTGTAATAGTCGTTCGAGTCCCAGTTGATCAGCGCCAGGTCGTGCCGCGGGGGGCGCTCGAAAACCGATTCCGCGAAGAGCTGCGCGTCCAGCACGCGCCGGTAGGTCCAGAAGGGCAGCTCGCCGCCGAACATGTAGAAGCGGTTCGGGGCGCCCTCGCGCGTGCGCAGGGTCAGGGTGAAGGGCTGGGTCTCGCGCCAGGCCTCGTAGCCAAAGGGCTTGCGGATGGTGTGGTTCTCGCCGGGCCGGTATTCGGCGATGAAGCAGGTGGTAAAGCTCTGCACGCGCTCGGGGTGCGGCCCATCGGTAGCGGCGTGCGGCTCGCCGGTATCTTCGACCGCCTCGGCCCCGCAGGCATAGGGCACCTGCGCCAGGGCCAGCAGGTCGCCCAGCTCGGTCGCGTCCAGGAAGATGCTGGCCCGCACCACCGCCAGCCCGCCGCCCGGCGTGGACAGCCGCACCTGCTGGATGCGCCCGCCGCGCGCGTCGACCGAGTGGGGCGCGTGGTTCAACAGCACCTTCAGCCGCCCTTCCGCGACGTGCCCGGCCAGCAGGTCTTCCAGCACCCGCAGTCCGGCGCGCGGCTCGAAGCACAGCCGCGACACCCACCCGTTGCCGGGGTTGAGCGGCTGCCCATCTGGCATGAGGTCCGGCCCGCCGAAGCGCTCCAGGTAGGCCGCCCGCACGCCGTCGCGGAAGCGGTAGTAGCTGTGCGTGCCGCCGAAGGTCTCGATGTAGCGGTGCTCGTCCAGGGCCGAGACGGCCTGAGAAGTCACCTGCCCGCCGATCCAGTCGGTCGGCTCGCTCATCACCACCACGCGCCCGGCCTCGGCCGCCGCCAGCGCAGCGGCCACCCCGCCAAACCCGCCGCCGATCACGGCGACATCGCAATCAAATATTTGGGTGCTCATATGATCCCAACTATCGAACCCTGTAGATGATTGTATCATCTTCCCGGTAAACGACGTCCCACAGGTCGCCCTCCAGCGCGGCGAACTTCTCCAGGCCCGGCCCCGGGTAGTAGATGCGCTCGAGCTGGCCCACCACCACGTAGCCGGCCCGGTATTTGCGCAGGAAGGCCGCGGCCTGCTCGCGGCTGGTCGTGCGGTAGAAGCCGTTCACCGCCTCGATCCGGTCGTAGACCCATGTGTCGGGGGTCAGCGCGCGCTGCTGGCGCTGGTGCCAGTTCCAGCCGATCACCCCCGGCAGCCCGGTGTAGATGGTGAAGCGCGTGCCCCAGTGCCGGTACTCGGGCGTGTGCGCCTCGACGATCACCGGCGAGCCGGGCACGTTGCGCTGCATCCAGCGGATGGCGGCGTAGTCCTGGGCCAGGTCCATCTCGCGGTAGGTCTCGGCGCTCGGCCCGTCGCCGTAGCGGGTGTGGGCCATGTAGGCCATCCCGTCCAGCGTGAGCGGCGTAGACGGCGCGACCCGGTCGGCGATTTTGGCGCGCGCCGCCGTGAGCGGGTAAAGCGCCGCCCCCAGCGCCAGCAGCCCCAACCCAACCAGCCAGTAGGGGCGCAGCAACGGGGAAAGGAGCTGAGGCCTGGAACCCTCACGCTGCGCCCCCTCAACCCGCAGCAACGGGGAAAGGAGCTGAGGCCTGGAACCCTCACGCTGCGCCCCCTCAACCCGCAGCAACGGGGAAAGGAGCTGAGGCCTGGAACCCTCACGCTGCGCCCCCTCTTCACGCAGTTCCTCCCGCTGCGCCTTTCCGGCCTGCCCCCGGCCGCCCAGCAGCCAGGCCAGCCCCGCCGCCGCCGAAAGCCCCAGCAGCGTCCACGATTGGAAGTAGAACTTGAAGACCGTGTTCATCCGGTTGATGTCGCCCTTCACCGCCGCCACCTCCACCGCCAGGGTCAGCAGCAGGGCCGTGCCGGTCATCAGCAGCGCCAGCCGTTTGGCGTGGGGCTGGCCCGGGCGGAGCATCAGCAGCGCCGCCAGCAGCCCCAGCGGCCCGGCCACCAGCGCCACCGCCGCCCCGCGCCACAGCAGGGCCGCCAGCAACCCCAGCGCCGCCAGCAGCCCGGCGGCGATTACCCCGCGGTAGGGCTTCAGGCGGCGCGCGGCCGAGAGCGGCGTGGCGGCCATCCAGTCGACTGCCTCGCCGAACAGCCAGGCCGCGATCACATACAGGAACAGCCCCCAGTGGATCAGGTACGAGCCGATGCGGGTCTTGGGGCCTTCATAGAGCACCAGCGCGTTGTAAGCCTGCCCGAACCAGCGGTCGAACGGGCTGTAGAGCGCCAGCGCCAGCCCCACCAGCGCGATCGCCGGCAGCAGCGCGCGCAGCCAGCGCCTGGGCCCGTTCCCCACCTGCCACTGCCCATAGGCCAGCGCCAGCGCGGCGAAGGTCAGGTAGGTGTATTGGTCCCAGGTGTTGGCCGGCCGCAGCGCCCCCGCTGCCAGCGCCCCCACCAAAATGACTGCGTATGGGCGCAACGACGCGAAAAACCGCCCTTGCCCAGGACCCGCCCGCTGCGCCCCCAACCCGGCCATCCCCGCCGAGAGCGCCCAGCCGATCACCAGCAGGGTCACCGGCAGCGCCATCAGGTGCGCGTGCAGGTCGGCATACAGGAAGGTGAAGAAGGGAAACTCGGTGATCTCGTTGCCCGCCTCCGGCTGGATGGCCCGGCTGGGCTTCCAGTACCAGTCGCCGGGCGAGTACGGCAGGCCCTCGGCCCGCCCGTCCAGCAGCCGCGCCACGCCCTGCGCGGCCCAGCCGGCCTGCCGGAAGATTCCGGCCGCCCGCACCTGCTCCTCCGGCACGACCAGGCGCTGCCAGCCCTCCCACACCATCCGCACCGTGCCCAGGTTGCCCAGCAGCAGCACCGCCGCCACCGCCGCCAGCCCAACCCCATATAACCCGGAACCCTCACGCTGCGCCCATTCCTGGCCCGCCACCCCCGCCACCAGGTTCCACCCGACCGAGAAGGCCGCCAGCCCCACCAGGCTGAACAGCGCCGGCAGGACCAGGTTGTAGGCCACCGAGGGGGTGATCCCCAGCAGCTTGACCGGCATCCCCACCAGCACGTAGCCGTAGTAGTAGTAGTTGAGCGTGCCGCCCGCGAACCACGGGTCGTAGGGCGGGAAGACCGTGCTCTTGAGGATGGCGTTGAAGTGCGAGAAATCCATCGGCTTTTCGCCGCCGTAGATCGGGTGCCACAGGTCGGGGTTGCCCAGGCGGATAGCCAGGCTGAGCCCGAACAGCGCCAGCGCCAGCAGCTCCACCCGCAGGAAGTAGCCGCGCCGCTCGCGCCACTCGCGCGCCAGCCCTTCCCGCTGCGCAATGGCCAGCCCCAGCCCCACGACCAGCAGCCCGCCGAACACCAGCCCCACCGCCAGCCGGGTGACCGGGACCTCCAGCGAGCCTAAAAGCCAGGCCGGGTAAGCCAGCAACACCAGCCCGGCCGTGCGCGCCAGCGGGTAGCCCCGGTCGGCCAGCCCGGGCAGCGCCAGCCGAACCAGCGGGTAAACCGCCAGCCCCAGCCCGAACAGGAACAGGTACCAGGCGACCAGCCCCAGCCCCGGGAAGCGGTTCAGCAGGCTCTCGGGCGGGAACAGCCCGGCCCACGTGCCCCCCGCCGCCTGGGCCTGGCGCAGCCGCTCGGGCAGCAGCATATCCACAAAGTCCGCCGCGTGCTTGGGGGTGATGTTGACCACCTGCCCCAGGTCGACCGTGCTCAGCCGCGCGCGCACCGCGGCCGGGTCGTAGTCGCCGCGCTTCTGGAAGACAAACACCTTGGGGTGGTCGTACACGCTGAAGGCCTCTTCGGCGAACTGGGTGTTGATCTCCAGCGGGCCCAGGTTCGGGTACGAGGTGAAGGTCTGCACCAGGTCGAACCCCAGCCGGCCCGCGTAGTCGCCCACCCCGGCCGTGTTGTAGCACCAGATCAGGTCGCGCTCGTCCGGGCAGCCGAGCAGGTCGCGGTAGTAGGCCGTGGTCAGCGGGTGGCGCTCCGGCAGGCGGGTGGTGGTGCCCCACTGGCGGTTCGAGGAGATGAAAATATAGTCGGCCTGGTCGAGGATGTTGGTGAAGCGGTCGAGCTTCTCGGCGTTGTCGGGCCAGTACATCTCAAAGTTCAGGTCGCGCGCGTACAGCCCGCCGTACGGGTCGTAGCCGCCCGTGCGGAACGGCAGCCCCATATCCCAGGTCGACTCGTTGGCCGGCGCGCTGCCGCGCACCGCCACCGCCCCGCCCGAGACCGGCTCCAGGCTGAGGATATAGCCCTGCCCGGCGCGCAGCTCGACCGGCGGGTCGACCGTGAAGGCCAGCGCCCCCCCGCGCGGGTCGCCCGCCGGGGCCAGGTCGGCCTCCAGGAAGGCCTCGGCCAGCGGCTGCCCGGGCCGGGTGGGGTCCTCCACCGCCAGCGCCAGGGTCACCGAGATCGGAAGAGCGTCGTGTAGGGAAAGAGTGTAGGAT
>CAZBDC010000153.1:0-12986 GCA_964490575.1 uncultured Anaerolineaceae bacterium
ACCGACCCCACCAGAAGAAAATCCAGATCAGACGACCCAACCGGGGCGGCGGATGCGCCGGCTGCTGTCTGGCAGCCAGGAAAACGACGCCCTGATGAATGCGCATTCGCCGAACTCCCCTTCCGAGCCGCGTTTTCCGGCGCCCCCCCAGCCGCCCGGTGAAGCGCCAGGATCCGAGCCAGGCGAGGCCGGTCAGCCGGCAGAGCCAATCTCCCCGGAAAGCGGCCAGCCCGCCGCCGGCGAGGCGATGCAAACCGGGCCGGTCCCACCCCCCGCGGCGCCCCAGCCGCCTTACCGCTCGGTGCGTGGGGATACGCTTTCTGAAACCCGCCAGATGCCGCTCTCTGACCCAGGCGAAACAAAGAGCTGGCCGCCGCTCAGGGCTCCTACCGAAACAGCCGGGCCGGCGGGAGGATCACCTGCCGTCCCCAGCACGGCGGACACGCAGGCAGCCTCGCTCGAGCACACCCCGCCGCACGGGATCTACCTGACGCGAGCCGCGCGGCGCGCTCCGGCTCCTTCCGAGAACCGCTCCGGCCAGCCGCCCCACGGCACCGGGCTGCCCCGCCGGGTGGAAGAGGTTGACCCCCATGCCACCCGCGTCACCCCGGCTGCTTACCAGTCGCGCAGGACCCCCGGCCCGGCAGGACAGCCGCCGGCCGGTCCCACCCCCGCCAGCCGGCCCCAGGCGCCCCGCTATTCTGCCCAATCACCTTCCGGTGTTCCTCCCACCTACCGGCGCAGCGCTGGCCCGCCGGCTGCAGCGCCGGTTCCCACCGGTCCGCGGACCAGTTCCCTCCGGCGCAGCCTGGGCTGCCTCTTCCGCCTTTTGGTCGCTTTCCTGTTTGTGGTGGTCTTTGTCATCGTGGCGGCCGGGTCGTGGCTGGTGTTCCAATATTTCATCATCAAAAATGAGCTTCCAGAAGTCGAAGAGCTGCGCCAGCGGGTTTCGCAGTTCGAGACCACCCGCATCTATGACCGCAATGGCGGTGTCCTCTACGAAATCATCGATCCCAATGCCGGGCGGCGAACCGCCATCCCGCTCGAGCGCATCTCACCCAACCTGGTGGCTGCCACCATTGCGACCGAGGATCGCGAATTTTACAACCACCCTGGGTTCGACCCGCTCGCCATCGCGCGCGCCTTCTGGCAGAACTACACCTCCGGTGTGGTCGTTTCCGGCGCATCGACCATCACCCAGCAGCTGGCCCGCATGCTGCTGCTGTCTCCCGAAGAGCGCAACCAGCGCACCTACGAACGCAAGGCGCGTGAGATCGTCCTGGCGGCTGAAATCACCCGCAACTACACCAAGGACGAAATTCTGGAAATGTATCTGAACGAGTCCAACTACGGCAACCTGGCCTATGGGATCGAAGCCGCCGCCGAAACCTACTTTGGCACCACGGCTGGCAACCTGACTTTGGGACAGGCCGCCTTCCTGGCCGGGCTGCCCCAGGCGCCGAGCATCTACGACGTGTATACCAACCGGGAAGACACCCTCGCGCGCCAGAAGCAGGTCGTCCTGTTAATGCTGGAGGCCTCCGAGCTCAAGGAATGCATCTGGGTCAGCAACGCCGAGCAGCCGGTGTGCGTCGATCAGGCAGCCGCCATCCAGGCCGTGACCGAGATGGAAACCTACAACTTCGAGATGGCTCAGAATAACCTGCGCTACCCGCACTGGGTCACCTACATCCGCACGCTGCTCGAAGAAAAGTATGACCCTCAGACCATCTACCGCTCCGGTTTCAACGTCTATACCACGCTCGATCCGCAACTGCAGGAACAGGCCCAGGCCATGATCGCCGGGCAGGTCGGCGCGCTGGCCGGCAACAACGCCCACAATGGGGCGTTAGTCGCCATTCGCCCGGCCACCGGCGAAATCCTGGCGATGGTCGGTTCGCCGGACTTCAACGACGAAGAGCACGCCGGGCAGGTCAACATGGCCATTTCTCCCCGCCAGCCCGGCTCATCGATCAAGCCGCTGACCTACGTGGCCGCGTTTGAGAAAGGCTGGACGCCCGCGACTCTCATCTGGGATGTGCCAAGCGATTTCCCGCCGTCTGGCGACCCGAACGACACGCGCCCGCCCTACCAGCCGGTCAACTATGACGGGCGCTTCCACGGGCCGGTCACTGTCCGTTCGGCGCTGGCCAATTCTTATAACGTCCCGGCCGTCAAGGCCCTCCAGTTCATCGGTATCTACGGAGACGGTGGTCTGATCCCATTTGCCCGCCGGCTGGGGATCGATACGCTCGACCGGCCCGATTACGGCCTCTCGCTGACGCTGGGCGGCGGCGAAGTGACCCTGCTCGACATGACTTCAGCCTTCGGAACCTTCGCCAATGGCGGCATCCGCCAGGAGCCAGTGGCCATCCTGCGCATCACCGACCACCAGGGCAAAGTGATCGAAGAGTTCACCCAGCCGTCCGGGCAGCGAGCTGTCAGCGCCGAGCTCGCCTTCCTGATTAACTCGATCCTCTCGGATAACGCCGCCCGCGAGCCAATGTTCGGTTCGGGCTCGGTCCTCAACCTGCCTTTCCAGGCAGCCGCCAAAACCGGCACCACGAACGACTTCCGCGACAACTGGACCCTCGGGTACACGCCCGATCTGGCGGTAGGCGTGTGGATCGGCAACGCCGACTACACCGAAATGCGCGACGTGACCGGGCTGACCGGCGCGGCGCCGGCCTGGGCGAGCTTTATGCGCTTCGCCGTGCCATACCTGACCAACAACAGCCCGGGCACTTTCTCGCGCCCACCGGGCATCGAAGAGCGCGTGATCTGCGCTATCTCGGGCACCGAACCCTCCGAATACTGCCCGCAGCAGCGCGCCGAGTTCTTTGCCAGAAACCAGCTTCCCCGCCCCAAGGAGGAAGACCTGTGGAAAAAGACGCGCATCGACACCTGGACCGGGCTGCTCGCTTCGGCCGAGTGCAGCGATTTCAATGAAGAGATCTTTACCCTCAACTTGGAGGATCCCTGGGCCGTCACCTGGATTAAGGATACCGAGCAAGGGCGGGCCTGGGCCGCCGGCAACGGCTTTGAATGGCCCATCACCTTTGTGCCCAAGCGGGAGTGCCGGGCCAGCGACCCGCGCCCGCAGATCGTTTTTTCGAACCTGACCGAAAACGGGACGATCACAACCAGCCCGCTGGACATCTACGCCGTGGTGCGGTCTGACACCAACTTCGGATCCTTCCGGCTGGAGTGGGGCCAGGGCGACGACCCGGTCGAGTGGAAACCGCTGGTCGAGAACATCACCAACCAGTACGCGACCCCCGAACGAATCCACACCTGGGACCTCCACCAGGTTGCTGCCGGGCGGGTGACTTTGCGTATCTACCTGCGAAGCACCGACGCCGACCGCTACGCCGAACGGCGGATTCACCTGAACCTGAACGTGCCCACCCAGACCCCGACGCCCACGCCGACCATCACGGTTACCCCCACCCCGACCAACACGGACGTCCCCACTGAAACACCCACGCCCACCAGCACCCCAACGGTCACCCCGCCGCCGACCGAGACTCCCACGCCCACGGAAACGGTCGGATCGTGAAGTAGATTCGGCCAACCCAAAGCGGGTGCTCGGAATTTTTTGCGCTGAAGAGGCTGTCCAATCGGCATTTTTGGACAGCCTCTTTTCTTTGACTTGAGCGAATAAAAAGCGCTCCGTTTCCGTATATATTAATAGAAAGGTAAACCAGACAGATGACCGCCGCACCACCGACACATACCGAGCCCAACCTGGTGAGCGCCGCTCGACGCGGCGACACCTGCGCTTACGGCGAGCTGGTCGCCAGGCACCGGGCAGGAGTGGTCAGCGTGGTCTACCGGATGTGCGGCGATCCTCGCTTAGCCGAAGAAGCGGCTCAAGAAGCCTTCCTGCGCGCCTGGCAGCGCCTGGGCAGCTACCGGCCCGAGCAGCCCTTTCGAGCCTGGATCTATCGCATCGCCATCAACGCCGCGCTCGACGCGCTGCGCCGCGACCGGCGGTTAGTCAGCCTGGAAGACTTGCTGGCAGCCGGGCCCGAAGAAGCCCACTTAGCGGAAGACAGCCGCGGTCCGGAAGAAACGGTCTCGACCCGCCAGCAAACCCGGCAGATCCGCCAGGCCGTGCTGGCGCTGCCGCCCGCCAGCCGGTCTGTGCTGGTCCTGCGCGAGTACGGCGGCATGTCATACAGTGAAATTGCCAGCACGCTGGAAATCCCGCTGGGCACGGTCATGTCGCGCCTGAATTCCGCCCGCAGCCAGCTCCGCCAGGCGCTGGCGGGCATCCTGGAGGAAATATGAGCGATCTGATACAGAAGCATGGCCCTCGGAACGGCCACCCCACAGCCTGGCTGGGCGCCTATCTCGATGGCGAGCTAAATGAGGCCCTGCGTGGCCAGATCGAGACCCATCTGGCGACCTGCCCGGACTGCCAGCGCGAGATGGAAGACCTGCGCCAGCTCTCGACGCTGCTGCAAACCGGCCCGCTCCCACCCTCGGCGCAGAGCGATGCCGACTTCACCCGCGCAGTGGTCGAGCGCGCGACCCGGCCCGTGCCGCCGCTGTGGCAGCGCGGGTTGGCGGCCGGCTGGCGTTACGCTCCGCTCTTCTTATTTGCCGGCTGGGCTTTCTTCCAGGCCGTCCAATGGGTATCCACAGCGCTGTTGATTGGGCTGCGGCTGACTCCCGCGGGCCAGGCCCTGCTCCCATCGGGCGGAGCGCCGCAGGACAACCTGCTGTTGAGCCTGCTGCGCACCAGCCTGCCCGGCGACCTGACGGGCCCTACACTCGAAGGCCTATCCTGGCTGGCACCGTTCGACCCGCTTGCACTGCTCAACCTGGTCGTGCTTACTGTACTGGCCTTATTGTTCTTAAGCTGGCTGGCGAGCTGGTGGGCTTACCACCAGGCGCAAGATGCTGGCCAATCATAATACCGACTCCGGCGGCCCAACCGCCGCCCGGTCAAAATTTGGAGAGGATCCTATGAATATCAGCCGGATTATCCGTCGTTCGTTTGAAATCACCAGGGACTACCGGGCCCTGTGGTTGTTTGGCTTTATCCTGGCGCTCACCACCCCGGGTGGCGGCGGAGGAAATGGTGGCGGCAGCAGCAGTGGCGGGGGCGGAAGCTTTACCGCGCCGGCCGGGCTGGCCTCAAAAATCAACCTTTCACTCGGCCAGATGGATGACGGCGCAATGGTCGCCCTGGCGGTCGGAATGGCCATCCTGGCTCTGCTGGTGACCGCCATCTTTACCATCGCCCGCGTGGTGGCTGAAACCGCCATGATCCGCATGGTCGATGGCTACGAGGCAACCGGCGCGCGGGTTTCCGTCAGCCAGGGCTTTCGCCTGGGCTGGTCGCGGGGAGCGCTGCGCATCTTCCTGATCGACCTGCTGGTCGGCCTGGCTGCCATGTTGGGGGTTGCCCTGCTGCTGGGGATCGCCGCGGCCCCGCTCCTGCTGTGGACGCTCGACATCGAGGTCCTGGGCATCCTTGGCACGGTTTTCGCCATCCTGCTGGGTATCCCGGCCCTGATCCTCATCGTCGTGGGGATCATCGGCCTGGTCATCCTGGTTCAGTTCTTCCACCGCGCGGCAGTGCTGGAAGAGCGGGGCGCGATCGAGTCGCTGCACCGCGGCTGGCAGGTTGCCCGCCAGCGGCTGGGTCAAACCTTCCTGCTGGGAGTCACATTGTTCGCCATCGGACTGGTCATTACTCTCGCGCTGCTGCCACTGTTCTTCCTCCTGCTGGTGATCGGTGGGACGCTGGCCGGGCTGCCCGGGCTGCTGGCCGGCCTGCTGACCAGTCTATTCGCACAGGGCGCCGCGCCCTGGGTGGTTGGCCTGATTTTGGCCTTGCCAATTTTCACCACTGTCGTAATCGCGCCGGCCCTGTTCGCCAGCGGCCTGGTCCAGGTATTCAGTTCTTCTGCCTGGACGCTGGCCTACCGTGAACTGCTGGCCGGACCGGCCGTTCTGCCTGAGACGGCCGCCTGATATCTGTTCTCTGTTTTTGGAGGTATATATGGACCACAATCGCATTATCCGGCGCGCTTTCGAGATCGTCCGCTACTATCCGGTTTTGTGGATCTTCGGTTTCCTGATCGCTGTGACGACCGCTAACCCTGGCGGCTCAAACAGCGGGTACCAGTTCAGCGAAAGGGACTTTCGACCCAACGGCGAATTTCAGTTCCCGAAGGAATTCCCCAACTTTTTCTTCCCAAATCTCCCCCAGGAGATCATCAATACGGCAGCGGGGGTTGGGATCGCGATCATCTGCCTGGTGCTGGTGCTGGCTATCGCTTTCACCATTGTCCGTTACGTGTCCGTGACGGCTTCGATCCGCATGGTCGACCGCCACGAAGCCAGCGGAGAGAAGCTGGGCTTCCGCCAGGGCTGGCGCCTGGGCTGGACACGGGCGGCCTTCCGCATCTGGTTGGTCGATCTGCTGTTTGGGGTGGGAGCCTCCCTGGTCATCATCCTGCTCTTCCTGCTGGCAGCCGTTCCACTGCTACTCCTGCTCACCGGCAGCGACGTAGCCAACGTAATTGGGGTGGTCGCGACGGTTGGGCTGGTATTCCTGGTGATCCTGGTGATCATCCTGCTGGCGGCTGCCCTGTCGGTCCTCAGCCAGTTCATCCATCGCGCGGTCGCGCTTGAAAACCTGGGGGTCTTTGACGCCATCCGCCGCGGATGGGTGCTGGCCCGCCGCCAGCTTAAGGATGCGGTCATCATGGCCCTGATCCTGTTTGGCATCCGGCTGGTTTACACCATCCTGCTCATCCCGGTAACCCTGGTGATGGTTGTGGTTAGCCTGGCGGCAGGCGGCCTGCCGGCCCTGCTGGCAGGCGGGATTGCCAATATTTTCGCTCACGGGTATATCCCTCAGATCGTGGCCATCCTGGTTGGCCTGCCCATCTTCTTCCTGGTGCTCAGCCTCCCGCTGGGTTTTCTGGGCGGATTGCTGGAAATCTTCAACTCCAGCGCCTGGACCCTGACCTACCGCGAGACGCTGGCCCTGGAGACCGTCCAGCCAGGAGCCGCCCCAGAGGGCGACCCGGTAAGCCCATGAGAAGACCGTCTGAAAAGTTTTTTATTTGTGGGTCAAAACCGCGCCCGTGGCGGTTTTGACCCACAAAATTCTTTTTGATTGTTCTTTAGCCGGCTGAAAACAGCCTCATCTGAGTCGCATCATCAGTCAGCGGGTCGTCATCCAGCAAAGCCTCCCACAGGTCAGGGGTCAGGTTGCCGCGGGAACCGATCTCACGCAGATGGCGAAACTTAAGGATTGGCCATCCGCGCGCCGCCTCAGCCAGCCTGGGGTCGCGGCGCAGTTTCAACGCCAGCAGCCGGGCCCGGCTGCCCGGCAGCACCAGCACCATCCGCCCAGGGGGGCGGGGCAGCGGAGCCAGCACGTAGCGGCTGATCAGGCTAGACGCCATCCGGTAAAAACGCCAGGTTTCTTCGCCGGCGGCGTCCACCCAGACCTGCGCGGAACCGTCCTGGATAACCTGCATGCCCACGGCGCGCCCAACCCGGTCCACCAAATCACGCATTTCCTGCAGGTCTGCCCGGCGTACCCCGGCCGTATCGCTGGCCCGCATTCGCCACTGCCCAGAAGGTTCGCCATCTTGCACCGGCACCCGTTCCGCGTAGGATTCCAGGCAGGCCTGCACGAGTTCGGGGGAAGGCGCTTGCAGCCCGGTGAACAGCCCGCACAGGGCCTGCTCCAATTCCTCGAGTGTAAATGCCGCCTGGCGCTGCATAAAACGCACCGCTTCGACCTCAATGCGATCAGACAGCGGGAGAGCAGTCTCCGCAGGACCGGCCGCCAGCCACCACCAGCCGCTTTCCTCGGCCGGGCCACCGTACAGTTTCAGAAACGAGCGATCGGCAAACGTGCGCGCCAGAACAGCCTGGACGCGGGTCAGCAGGTCGCCCGGAATGCCGCTCGGGCTGCGCGGGACCGCGCCGGCCCGAGCCAGGGCGACCAGGCCGGCCGCATACTCAACCAGGTACGGCGCCGGTTCGGCCCGAGCCAGCAGGTCGACCTGCAGGGCGGCGCGCACGGGCGCATCCAACAGTTGCCCATCGCCTTGCTGCCCGGGTGAGGCGGCGGCTTCCGAGCTGGGATTGCCCGTAGGGAACCACAGCCCCTGAGCCAGTTCCTGCTCGCTGCGCATCGCCAGGTCCTCCAGGTCGAAACCGGCAGCCTGGCAGGAAACCACAACCGCGCTCAAGAAACCCGGGACCAGGTCGCTCAACACGCCAAAGAAAGGCGTCCCCTCCGGCAGGTTCCAGCCAACCGCAGCCAGCGCGCTGTGGATCGCCGAGGTGTGCCAGTTCCAATCGTAGCGCCGCCGGTCAAGCACATTGCGCAGCGGCAGGGCGGCTTCAGCGCCCCACAGCCAACCGGTCCACAGTGCGGAGAGTGTCCAGAATGCCTGGCTGGGCCGCGGGAAGGCCGTGATGACACCCCGCGGCTGGAGATCGGACGGGATGGGCATCAGCGCCTTGACCCGCCCGCGGAAGAGACAGATTGCGCCGCCCGTTTCGCCGGCCGGCTCGGGCAGGCTGGGCCAGCGCGACACCGGGACCGGCGGTTCATCTGTAGCCCACGTGGCAGCCGCCTCTTCCAGCGCCATCCACAGGTTGTTCTCGCGGAACTGAGACGGCACCGTCAGCTGCCGGGGGCGGGAGCGCCCGGCCGGCCACGGCCAGAGCGTGCTGCCCGAGTCGAAAACGCTGATCAGCAAGGCTTGCAGCAAACGCGCCCGCTCAGGCGGCAGGCTCAATCCTTCCACTTTGTTCAGCAGGGTGAAGAGGATGTACAGCGAACGGGGCAGATAGCTTTCGAGCGCTTCTTCCACGTCCGCGCGGTGTTCCTGGTCGTTAAGGATCACCCGCTGCAAAGCCCGCGCGCGCTGCAGCCGGTCGCCGCCCATGGCCCGCAGCCGCTCCAGGTCGCCCGGGGTGACCGGCCGCTCGCCGGCCAGGGCCTCGCCGCAGTGAGAACAGCGGTACAGGCGAGCGTAAGGCTGGGCTTCGCCTTTTCGCCACAAGAAAGCCTGGGCAGGCGTCGGCTGGCCGCAGCTTTCACAGTCGGTCAGGTACAGGCTCTGGATGTGCTTTTCAAGCCGTTCCTCGCCGCGCCTGGCCACTGCCAGTTCCGCCAGGGCTGACTGGATCTCGGCGCTGCGCGGCCCGGCCGCCAGTGTTTCGATCATGAAGCTGAGGATCGGATTATTGCAGGCCGCGATCACCCGGTAACCAGCCCGTGCCGCTTCCAGAACCAGGGCCGGCGAAGCGCCCAGCGGGTCCAGCAGCCAGCTCCCAGGCGGCACATGGTCCTTGAGCCACCCGGCGACCATCCCGGCTGGCAGCGGCGGCAGGAAGCGGGCCAGCGGCAGGGCTGGGGCACTTCCGGAACCAGGGTAAAAGCGCAGACCGGTCTCCTCCATAACTCGCGTTCACTCCACCAGGTACTTCATGGCAACTTCCCGGCTGGGATAAGCGGGCAACCTGATTCCCGGCGACGGTTCGATTACATTTTCGACCAGCTTCTGCTCTTTGTTAATCCTTACCTGGGCCATCAGCTGACCTCCTCGTGAAATTCCTCCACGTGATAAATCTCGACCCGCAGCTTTTTGCGGCGCCAGAGGTCTGGAGATGCGCCCATTTTCTGGCACAGGTGAGAAAGAAACTCGGCCGGGTCGGGCAGCTTATCCCACACCTGGGGCAAAAAAGTCGCGCGGCGGTTGCCTTCTCGCAGGACCACGCCATCGATCAGCGGATGAAGTAAGCCGGGCAGTTCATGCGGATCCTCGTATGCCAGCGGCTGAGGCTCCGTCAGACGCGAGATTTCGATCTGCAGCCGGGAAATTTCCTCCGGGCGGACAGGAAAGAAACGGTAATCCTCAAGCGCGGCGGCGATGGCATGTTCCCAGACATCCAGCGCCAGCGGCTGGGTAACTTCCAGCCCGCCGATACAGCCACGCAGCTCGCCATCCAGCAGGGTCAGGGTGACAAAACAAACCCCATTCTCAAGCAGGCGCGGGGGCAGGCCCTCCAGGTCGGGCGGCGTGAAATCATTCTCGCGCACAGCCTGTTCAATCGCCCGGCGCGCCAGGCCCAAGAGCAGTCGGCGCTCCTCCAGCGTGAGTGTCTCCGTTTGCATGATCCCTCCCTGCCCTCCAGGGCTGGTATCCACATCCTGCCGGATTGCCGCCGGACGCACCTGCAGCAGTCTGGCAAATTAAAAATCACGCTTCCAGGCCGGTAAAAGCGCGGTTGAAGTAGACCAGCGGCAGCAGTGGCTCCCCGGCCGTTTGGGCTGCCAGGGCTTCGGCGATGAACAGAGTCGAATGAGGCATGGCATGTTGGTGCAGCACGCGGCAGTCCACAAAGGCAGCCCCGCCGGCTAAAAATGGAGCGCCCGTCACCAGGGTAAACGTTTCGAGCCCGGCCATCCGGTCGTGGCTTTCCACCGCCCGCCCGGCGAACAATTCCGCCAGCGGCTGCTGCAGTCGGCTCAGGATGGTCACCGCAAAAATACCCGACTGCTGAACCAGCGCGTAAGAGCGGGTGTTATTATTCATCGTCACCGTCACCAGGGGTGGATCCAACGAAATGGAGCCAAACGAATTGACCGTCATGCCGTGGCTGGCATCGCCAAAGCGACTGGTAACCACCGCCACGCCCGAAGCCCATCGCCGCATGGCCTGGCGGAGCGATTCACCCGGGGAGAAAGACGCTTCACTTTGCATCGTACCTCTTCTTTGTTTATACGTTGAATGCCATCGAGCGTCAAGCAATTCAGGGAGTTGATTGTCCCACCAGGCACACTTCTTGGAACGGTATCCATATTGAGAGCCTCAATTTGACTTGCAATTTACCAGACAATTAAGGTACTATCATACAAATATGAACGATGATGTCGCCTTCCCCCCTTCACCCCGGCCTACACGCAAACCGCAGCGGCGCAGCGGCCAGGCAGGGCCCGCCAATCCCCCTCCGCCAGACGTGGTGGTGGTCGACGAGTCGGCCGCCCGCGTCCGGCCTCCGGGTCGTTCACAACAGCCCGATTTCAGCGTCTGGAAGGCGCTGTCTTCGGTGATCAGCGTCGCACTGGTAGTCGCCACCCTGTTTACCATGTGGATGCCGGAAAACCTCTTCTCCGGCAGCCTGCTCGACCGGATGTTCCAGGCCGTGCAGCCGCAGGCGCCAGATGAAATCATCCCCACCTTCACGCCCTCGCCGCGCCCGCGCATCGGGCTGGTCGCCGGGCACTGGGGCCACGATCCCGGCGCCGTGTGCAGCGATGGGCTGACCGAAGAATCGGTCAACCTGAAAATCGCCACCCTGGTCCAGGCGCTGCTGGTCAAAGAAGGTTATGACGTGGACCTGATGAAAGAATTCGACCCGCGCCTGACCGAATACCAGGCGCTGGCGCTGGTTTCGATCCACAACGATTCGTGCGACTTCATCAACGAACAGGCAACCGGGTTCAAAGTTGCCGCGGCCGCTTCCAGCGTGTTCCCCGAAAAAGCCACCCGCCTGACGGCCTGTATGTCACAGCGCTACCAGGCTATCACCGGCCTGCACTTCCACTATAACACGGTCACCGATGACATGACCGACTACCACGCCTTCTCTGAGATCCACAGTGACACCACAGCCGCCATCATCGAAACCGGCTTTTTGAATCTGGACCGGCGCATCTTAACCGAACAGACCGATCTCGTTGCACAGGGGGTCACCAGCGGGATCCTGTGCTTCGTCCGCAACGAGGATATCCCCCAGCTGCCGACACTTGCGCCATGACCGACCAGGATCCAGATCAGCTCAAGCACGCGATCCACCAGGCCATGCAGGCCATGCGGCGCGGCGACCGGGCCCAGGCCCGCCGCTGGGCATCATTGGCCGCCCAGCTCGACCCATCCAGCGAGCAGCCCTGGCTGATCATGGCCTGGCTGGCAGCGCCGGAAGCCAGCCTGGCTTACCTGAAAATTGCGTTGGAAAAAAACCCGAAGAGCCAGGCCGCGCGCAGCGGGATGCACTGGGCGATCCAACGCCAGCGCCGGGCGGCGGGCCAGGCCACCCCAGGGACCCTGAAACCAATGCAGGCGGCGGCAGATGCGATGCCGGCCGGCCTTCCAGCGGTTATTCCTGTTGAAGCGCCGCCCCTGCCCGCGCGGCAGCCCGTCCAGCGGGTCTCGCCGGGTGGGGCGACGCAGCCAGTGGCCGTTCGGCCGGCCCGCCCGGCTCGCTTGAAAATGGGCTGGGCCTTGATCCTGTTCCTGGTCATCTTCGGCGGGCTTTCGCTGGCAGGCGTCGCCGGGTCTTACGTGGTGATGGCGCGCAGCGCGTCGGCGGAGCGGTCCGTCTCGATGCTATTCAAGCCGAGCCTGACCCCAACCCACACAGCCACCGCCACGCCGACTGCCACGGCCACGCCAACCGCCACCGCCACATCAACTGCCACACCCACCAACACGGCCACCCCAACCGCGACGGCTACCCCAACCGAAACCCCCACCCCGCTGCCGACCGAGACGCCCCTGCCAACAGATACACTGGCCCCGCCGCCCCCGCCTGAACCGGACCTGCCCTACCTGCCGGACGGCGTCGGCTACGATGACCGCTGGATCGACGTCGACCTGACCAACCAGCGCGCTTACGCCTACGTGGGCGCCGAACTGGTGAACTCATTTATTGTCTCCACAGGCACCTACCTGACCCCGACTGTCACCGGAACGTACAGGATCTACGTGATGTACCGCTACGCGGACATGTCCGGGCCCGGGTATTACCTGGCGGATGTGCCTTATGTGATGTATTTTTACAAGGGCTATGGCCTGCACGGCACGTACTGGCACAATAATTTTGGCACGCCGATGAGCCACGGCTGTGTCAACCTGACCATCGCCGAGGCCGGTAGATCGGAAGAGCGTCGTGTAGGGAAATAGTGTAGGAAAGGGTGTAGGTGGCGTGGG
>CAZBDC010000154.1:0-12919 GCA_964490575.1 uncultured Anaerolineaceae bacterium
ATCTTGCGATTTGTCCTCGCGCAGCCTTACTGCCCGAACCACGTCCGGCAGTCGGCTGAGAAAAAGCTGCAAAGCTTCTCCGCCCAGGTGACGGGCGAGGAGTTTGGGAGAGCAGAGCGTGAATTCGAGGGGTTGGCGCTGGAAAAGGTGCTGGAGCGGGTGATCTAATCATCATCCTATTGTTGTAAAACGGGCGGCGCAGCCGCCCGTTTTACAACAATTTTTTTCTACTCTCCTGCAGCGCGGCGGCCATCAGGTGGACGGCGACGTAGATGAAGAGGAACAGGAGGGTGAAGAGGATGGTGAACACGTAGGTGGGCAGGTTGTCGATCGGGTCGCGGATGATGCCGTACATGTCGCGGGCGATGGGCAGCGGGTTGTAGAGCAGGTCCCAGGAGTTCCAGCGCAGGAAGCGCCCCAGGTAGACCCCGACGCTGCTCAGCGCGGTGGCGACCAGCGCGAAGGCCCAGCCGATCAGCGGGCCGGCCACGCGGGTGACGATCTCCTGGATCAGGTAGAGCGAGGCGATGCCCAGGAACAGCCCGGTCCAGGCCACCCAGATGAGGAGGATCACGTCGAGCCACAGCGGGGCGCCGCCGCTGGACCTGGCGAGCTGGTTGAAGTCGGTCAGCAGGTAGGGGGCGTTGGGGAAGAAGGCCAGCCAGACCAGCGCGCAGACCGGCATGACCAGGTAGAAGGTCAGCCGGTTTTTGCGGGTCAGGTAGGCCAGCGCCGCGGCGATGAAGGGGACCCAGGCCAGCCCCAGGTTGAAGATCAGCCCGGCGTATTCGCGCGAGCCGTTCAGCCAGGCGTGCAGGCGCTCCATGACGATCGCGATGAGCGAGGCGGCGAGGAGCAGGCTGCCCAGCGCGAGGCGGTACTTGCGGGCCAGGAGGTAGGAGAGGATGGGGTGGGGGGTGTTCAAGATTTTTTCCGCACGGCCTGAATCTCTGCTTCGATCTCTTCATCCGGCAATTCGGGGCCAGATTCGGCGGCTGTCCGGATGGCTTCCACCGCGGCCTGGGCCTGGAGGGCCTCGAAAAGCATTTGCGAAAGCTCAATTTCGGTCTTGACGGCAGGGGGCGATCGCGATACAATAATAAGTGAATTCCCATTCATTTATCAGGAAGCGTCTATGTCGCCTCGCCCCGACGTCAGCGCCGAACGAAGGCCCCAAATCGTGCTTGCCGCCGCGCAGGTTTTCCTGCAAAAAGGCTTTTCCGCCGCGCGCATGGAAGATATCGCGGCGTGCGCCGGGCTGAGCGTGGGCGATCTCTATCGCTATTTCTCCGGCAAGCTGGATATTACCCTGGCCCTGATGCACCTGTTCCTCGAACCCAGCCTGCACGCCACCGAAGACCTGCTGGCCGCCCCCGGGACCTGCCGCGCCCGGCTGGAGGGTTCCTTCCTGCGGGTGCTGGCCAAACAAGACGCCGCCATGCTGACCCTGTACGGCGAAATGTACCACCTGGCGCGCTCCGAGCCGCGCATCCGGGAGGTCTTGCTGGATTATAACTGCCGCTACCGCCAGCTGGTCGCCGCCCTGCTGCAGCAAGGCATTGAGCGCGGCGAGCTGCGCCCGCATGACCCGGCCCAAACCGCCTTCCTGCTGCAATGCCTTTTTGACGGCCTGATGCAAAACCTGGCCTATTCGCCTCCCGGTGAACTGCCAGACATCCTGCGTGAGCATTTCGACCTTCTTTTCCAGGGACTGTCCAGCGCATAGCGCCACAAGCGGACGGCCCATATTACCGTTTTTATCTGGAGGCTTGCCATGAAACTCGCTCGGATTCTTCTCATCGGTTTTCTGATCCTCACCACTGCGTCGCTTGCCGGTTGTAAATTTTCCGGCCCGTTCTACAGCGCAGTGGATGACGAGCCTGAGGAAGAGGTCACAAACCCCTGTCCACCCTATGTTTTTATGGACCCGGGCGATAGCGCCGGGGACGTATTTGTTTTATCGGATCGGTTAAAAAGCGTGTCCGAGGTGGGCGGGTATACCCGTTATTTGAGCGATATGTCCCCAACCGGCGACACCACCTTGTTGGGCGCGGACAAAAAACCCATCCCTGGCACGTTTGAGGTTGAAAAGGAAACCGGCCGCGAGTGGGTGTTCCGGCCGGGCGACCCTGACCAGCTCAGCGAGGCCCCCGCGGATGCGAGTTTCTGGCTTTCTACGGCGGGTTGTATGATCCAGGTCCGGCGCAGGGCAGAGATTACTCCCATCGCGGAGGGCCAGCCCGCCCAATCCGAACAGGAAGAAGTCGCCGATATCCCCTGTCCAGAGAAAATCCTGTTTGCGAGCATGGCGGATGGGGAGCTGACCCTTTACGAAAGCCAGGCGGGTTTTCTCACCGAAGTCGAACCGAGCAGCGACACCAAACTGCTCGACGCGGACAAAAACCAAATTCCGGGCGCGTTTGAAGCGGCGAAGAGCGTTGTGAGCGACCAAAAGATGCCTTACTGGACCTTCACCCCGGCTGACGTCAACCAGCTGGACGACGGCTCGCCTAAGCCGAGGACCTTGTGGATGTCGATTGGGCCGTGCATGGTCGAGGTTCAATGGGTTCCCAACCCCGCGCTCGAACCCAAAGATGCGGAGGACGATGTTGTCCAGCATACCGACATGAGCCAGGCGGCTGAGAACGCCGCGCCCTACGATGACATCGACGCCACAAACCTGTGGTACGACGGCTACCCGCTGACGAGTGAAACCTCCAGCCTGGTCGCGAGCGACTTCGCCGGCGACGCCAACCCGTACCTGGCGCAAAGTTTGCAGGGCGCAAAATGGGAATGGCAGTACCGCGACACCTGGTATTCGCTTGACAATGGACCGCTGAAGGGGGAGCGCGCCCGCAAGTACACGCTGGGGCCGAGCCCTCAGGAGCTGGAGATTGAAAAAGTGATCGATATGCTCCTGTTCTTCAGCGGCGGCAACCTGCCGACCGTTTCTGGCCTCGATAAAGCCGCGCCCGGCCTGGCCATGCTCACCCGGCAGAGCCTGGACGCGCAGCGGGACGGCTTCCAGTTCTTCGCGCCCGGCAGCTGGCAGGCCGGCCCGCTGACCGTGACCGGCGAAAACTTCAGCGTCCAGTTCCAGGGCGCGTGGTCGGGCATGGCAGTTGAATTGGCCACCGGCGCGTGGGGCGTGTGGGCGGCGGATGGCCGGGTGGAAATCAGCGGCGGCGGCAAAACCGTTGCCTTGCAAGGCCCCGGGGATGGCGAAAACCTGGCGCTCTCGGTGATCGCCGCCGGCGGCGCCCCCGGCGACCCGCAAACCATCACCCCGCAGGCGTTGGGCGAGCGCTTCGGCGTCTATACCGCCGCCATGCCCGGCTGGCTGACCTTTGAAACCTGGCTGGGCGGTCCCTTCACCCCCTTCCCGCCCGACGTAGATACCCTGGCCTGGCAGATCTTGCTCGACTTTGACGGCGACGCCGGCACCGGCAAAACCGCCGACTTCTATGCCGCGCAGGGGCTGGGTTACGAAGTCTTCTTCCACAGCGAGGGCAAAACGGTCTTTTGCGGTGGGGCGACCGCCGCCGGCGAAGACTTCAGCTGCCCCACCGACCTTTTCCGCCTGGCCTACGACCCGGCCGGGCGGGTGGTGATGAGCGCCAGGATTGCCGACCTGCAGGCCATCGCCGGGCAAGCCGGGGTGGAATGGAACCCTGCCAGCCTGCGCTGGCGCTTCTCGCACATCAATCACGCCCTGGAAGGCAACCCGCAGGACGTCTTCCCCAACCCGTAGCCGGGAGGAAGGCTGGGGTCGTTCGAAGACCCTTTTTGACACTTGGTTCGTTTTGGGTGGGCGACGCAGTCGCCCACCCAATGCGTACTAAATCCGAAAACTCAGGCGACCGGATAGGCAAACGATATGAAGGTGTGCTGGCCGCTTTCGACGACATGGATTTCACCGCCTGGCATCACCACGCTGGCCGTGCAGTTGCACGGCACGGTCACCTCGAGGCGGAAATTCCCATTCTCCAACGCCCAGGCGGCGCTCACTTCGCCGTACACGCTTGTGTAGCTCGCGCCCGCGAAGGAAAGGCTGCCGCCGAAATGCGGGGCGATGCGGAATTCGTTTTCGCCCGCCACGCGGATGCCGGCGACCGTGTCGAACAGCCACTCGCACACCGCGCCAAAGGCATAGTGATTGTGCGAGGCTTTCGGATGGCCCTCGGGGTCGTAGCCTTCCCAGGATTCCCAGATGGTGGTGGCGCCGTGTTTTGGCTCGTACAGCCAGCCGGGGCATTCTTCATTCTCCAGGACCTTGAAGGCTGCTTCCAGCCTGCCGGCGGCGGCCAGCACGGGCAGGATAAAGGGGGTCGAGAGAAAGCCCGTGCCAATTTTCCAGTTATTGCGGGCCAGGGCCTGTTCCAGCCGGTCTTCGACGGTTCGCTTCGCCTCGCCTTCGAGCAGGCCGAGCGCCAGCGGGCGGACCAGCCTGGCCTGGCGGTCGGTGTCGATCGCGCCGTCTTTGACGAACAGGTAGTTATAGGCCTTTCTGGCGCCATCGGCGTAACCGGCGTAGCGGGCGCGATCCTCTTCCAGCCCCAGCGCCTGGGCAACCTCGCTCATGCAGCGCATCTGGTAGTGGAGATAGGCGGTGGCTTCCTCGGGCCTCGGCAGGATGATGTTGACAATGAAATTGCCCGGCTCGACGCCCGCGGGCTCTAACCACTCGCCGAAATGCTGGTAGCAGTCGTAGGTGTATTTTTTGTAGGGGTTCCTGCGGAACCAGTTGGTAATAAATGTTTTCGATGCGCGGCGGATGGAAAACTCGGCGAAGGCGCGCATCGAAGGGTAGCAGCGGCGCAGCAAGGCTTCGTCGCCGTACATCCGGTACAGGCGGTAGGGAATGAAGATCGAAGCGTCGGCCCAGCCCACGCTGCCGTCCATCGCGCCGATGAACCATTCGTTGCCGACCGTCGGGACGATCGAGTGGACCTTGCCATCTTTGCCCTGCCGGTCGGCGATATCGTTCAGCCACTTGCGCCAGAAAGGCGCGGCGTTCATCAGGTAGCTGGCTGTGTTGCAGAAGATCTGCGCGTCGCCCGTCCAGCCCGCGCGCTCGCGGGTGGGGCAGTCGGTGGGCACGTCGGCGAAGTTGCCCTTCATGCTCCAGCGCGTGTTGCGGACGAGCTGGTTGATCCACTCATTCGAGCAGGTGAAATCGCCCGTCTCTTCCAGCGCGGAATAAACGGCGATGGCGCAGAAGTCCCGCGGGTCGACCGGGTCCAGCCCTTCGACCAGCGCGTAGCGAAAGCCAAAAATGGCAAATTTCGTGCGGTAGAAATCCTCGCCGCCGGAACAGGTGAATTGGACCTGCTGGGCGATCACTTTCGGCGGGGCCTGGAAGTTGGCCTGGGTGAACTCGCCGTGGTCGAGCGCTTCGCCCAGCTTGAGCGTGATGACCTGGCCCGGCGCGCCGTGGACGCGGAATTCGATGAACCCGGCCAGGTTCTGGCCGAAGTCGAGGATTTGCGCGCCGGAGGGAGAAGCGAGCAGGGTCGGGGTGAAGCGCTCCATCTGCTGGATGAGAACATTGTTGGCGGCGGTGGGAATCACCCTGCAGCGGTCCAGGCGCGCTCTGCCCGCGTAGCCGGGGACCCGGCCGGCCTCCACCACCTCGCCGTCTTTCAAGTCGGCGAAGCGGATGGGGCCGTCATTGCTCCAGGCGAAGCGCTCGTCCGAGCCAAGCGTCTCTTTCGTCCCACCGGCGTATTCCAGCTCGAGCTGGCAGAGCAGCTTTGTGCGCGCGCCGAACACGTTGCGGGCGCCGAGCGCGCCGATGCAGCCGCGGTACCAGCCGTCGGCCAGCGCGATTTCCAGGGCGTTCTCACCCAGCTTAACCAGGCCGGTCACGTCGAAGGCCTGGTACTGCAGGCGCTTGCGGTAATCGGTGTAGCCGGGGGTCAGCTCGCCGGCGCCGATCTTCTCGCCGTTGAGCGAGGCCTCGTACAGCCCGCAGGCGGTGATGTACAGCCGCGCGCGCCGGACCGGCTGCTCTGCCCGGAAGGCCTTCTTGAAGCAGTCGACCGGGTAGCGCAGCTTCTTGTTGATCTTTAGATCTGCCGTGATCCATTTTGCCGACCAGTCGGCGGGCGAGAGCAGGCCCATTTCAAAGCAGGCGGCTGCCGGCGGCCCCGGCCGGTCGTTTTCGTCCCACAGCGTGACCGTCCACTCGACGCGCTGGCGGCTGTGCAGGGCCGGCCCGGCATAGGCGGCGCGCATGCGGCCGGATGGGATTTTCCCGCTCTGCCAGATCACCTCGCCATCGCTCCGCGCGGTGATGCTGTAAGCGGTCTGTTTTCTTGCGCCTGCCACGTTCCAAAACAGGCGCGGTTGGGGGATGTCGATCCCAAGCGGATCGACCAGGTATTCAGTCTTGAGGTGGGTGGCCTGGATCATGGAACCTGCCTTTGAATAGTTTTTCGGACTTCGTTCGTTTTGTGTGGGCGACGCAGTCGCCCACACAAAACGATAAAAGTATCAAAAAAGGTTTACGCTGCCTTCATCCGGTTGATGGCTTCGTTCATCTCTGCCCGCACCGCGTTGGTGATCGGGTAGTAGCGCAGGATAAAGAGCGCGATGAGCGAAAAAACAGCCGGGAGGAGGCCGCAGATGACGATGAACCAGCGCAGCATGGTGGGAATGGTATTGAGGTCGCCGGTGAACGTATCGGTGACCGAGTTCACCTGGTAGCCGATGGCGATGAGGACCGCCCCGACCAGCGCGGAGGAAAGGGCCGTCTGGGCCTTGCCGATGAACCGGCCGGTGGAATTCATGATGGCGTGCATCTCCTTGCCGGTTTTCACCATGCCATAGTCCATGCACTCGATCCCGATCAGCGTGCCGGGCACAAAGCTGAGGCCGGCGCCCATCAGGATGGCGACGAGAAAGATAAAGAAAATGACCGGGGAAGCCTGGAGGACGCCCAGCAGCATGGTGACGAAAAGCCCCGCGCCGCCGATGACCTGCAGCCACATGGAAAGCGCGTACACCTTGAGCGGGCCTTTGAAACCTTTGACGAGCCAGGGCGAGATCGCGGCCCCCAGCAGGGTCGGGATCAGCTGGAAGATCCCGAGCACCGTGGTCAGCGAACCGAACCTGGTCGAATCCACCACCCCGGTGGCCAGGTCGGTGCTGTAAGCCCACTTGATGTAATAGGTGGTCGTGGCAAACACCAGGGTCCAGACAAAGCCGTTGAACAACCCGGCGAGCATGCTCACAATCCACGGCTTGTTGCCCCTGAACATTTGCAGGATTTCCTGCAGGGTGATTTTTTCATGCTGCTCCATCTCGATGTGTTTCCCCTCCCGCACCAGCAGGATGCCGAGCAGGGAGATCAGCCCGGCCGGGACGATAAAGGCCAGGGTCAGGATGGAAAAGCTCTGGTGCATATCGCCAATGCTGCTGTTGAGGCCGGTCAACATGGGGATAAAGAAAGCCATGGGGATGACCACCAGCGTCCCGGTGATGCGCGGCCAGGTGGTGATCTTCGAGCGGACGACCGGGTCGTTGGTGAGGGACTGTTTGAGGGGGCTGTCGGCAAAGAAGGAGACCCCGATATCGTACATCAGGTAGAACAGGACCACCCAAATGACCACCAGCACCGAGCTGCTGGCGACGGCGGTTGGAATGCTGAAAAGCATGCTGATCGCCAGGGTGGTCAGGACAATGCTGAGGATGATGAAGGGTTTGTACTTGCCCCATTTGCCAGGCCTGGCCATGTCCATGATATAGCCCTGCAGGGGGTCGTCGACCGCGTCAACGATCCGCCCGCCGACCAGGAGGATCGTTCCCAGGGTGGCCGCCATTGCGCCGATCCCGGCATAATCGGTGAGATAGAGCATGAACAGGCCGGTCAAAAAAGCGCCGGAGACCACTTCGGCCCAGTTCATAGTGGAAAGGCCGAAGATGGTCCTGAAATCCTCCGGGTACGGCTTGTTTGCCTTTTTCACCGGGCGGGGTGGCTGGCCTGCCTCGGAAGGTGGGGCTGGGATGCGGTCTGGGTCGGTCATGTTCTTCCTCCTGGTTGGTTTTTTGGGTTGTCCAAAGGGTTCAGCGCTCCACTTGAATCAGGTACCAGGGTGTTGAGGGCAGGTCAGTGAGGTCCAGTAGATAATCACTCCCGGTCTCCTCCAGTGGCAAAGCTTCGCCAGCCGGCTGCCCGCTGCCATCCAGGGGCTGCGCGGTGACGCGGCGGGCGCCAACCAGGCCGCGCAGGGTAACCGTCCCAACGACCGGCTCGATGCGCACGGGGGCGCGGCCCCAATCGGCGGGCTGCTGGCGCGAGTCGTCGGTCCAGGTCTGGCCGGTGTTGGCCACGCGGGCGCAGGCCAGCAGCAGCAGGCGCGCGGCGGCGGCAAGCGGGGCGTCTTCCAGGGAGGCAAGCTGGACGGCGGCAAAAGGCGTCTCCAGCGAGAGGCTCAGGTGCGTGGTCTGCCGCTCCCCGGCGCGCCCGATGATGGCCTGCTGGCGGGGCGTATCCACCAGCACGCGCCCGTCCCGCGGGGCCGTCTCCCAGGTCAGCTGGCCGGTGTCGCTGTGGATGGCCCCTGCCGGCAGGGCAATTTCACCTTCTGAGGGCGAAATTTCCGCCGCGTCCAGGCTGGCGAGGCGGGTTTTGTGCAGCAGGGATAAGCGCCCGGGCAGGTAGGGCAGCCAGTAGGGCGAGAGGTTCATCGGCTCGCCGCGCATCAGGCGTTCAATCGCCTGCTGGGGCGTCAGGCCCTGCGCCAGGCTTTCCAGCGCCTGGCGGCGGGGCCAGCTGCGCGCCACCGTCCGGCGGGCGGGTTGGGCGTCGCCGCGCAGGAACATCAGCGCGCCCAACGCAATCTGCGCCATTTTGACCGGGTTGTCGGCGATATCGAACCAGTAATGCGGGTAGTTTTCGGCCCAGGCTTCTTCGCGCCAGTAAGGGCCGGGCCAGGGGTGGTAATCGTAGAAGAACAGGCCGTCCCAATCCTGCAGGCAGGCATACGCCGCCAGGATGGGGATAAATTCCTGGGCGGCGTCGTTCGGGAAGGGCTCGTTCAGCTCGGAGCAGATATGCGGGAAGCCCTCGACCGCGCCGCGGGAAATGTGCGCGATCGCGTTGTGGTCCGGGGCGTCGACCATCGGGCTGTTCTCGATCCGGCCGTTGTAGGGGTGCTGCCAGTAAAAATGGCTGTCGGTCAGGTCCAGGACGGTGTTGGCCATGGCAGCCGGCAGGCCGCTGGCGAGGGGGCTGGGGTAAAAGTCGGCGCTGCCCAGGATCAGCTGGCGCGCGCCCAGCTCGCCGCGGATATAGGCCCCCATCTCGCGGAACATGGCCTGTTCCAGCTCGGTGTAGAAAGTCGCTTCGTCGCGGAAGCGGGCCATCCCGGCCGAGGCGAATTCTTCGGGGGTCAGCCGGCGCACGGATCCCAGGCGGGGGTCTTCATACTCGCCCAGCGCCTGGCCCCAGGCCTGGGCCAGGTCCGCCCGCCCGGCGTAGCGCCCGGCCAGCCAGGCATTCCAGCGCCGGTCCAGGTCCTGGGCAAAGACGGGGTGGATGTCGCCCTGGCTGCCCCGGTAGGCGGTGTTCTGCCCGCGCAGCTCGCCCTGCTGCCAGCACAGGCTCAGCCAGTTCTCGTTGGTGATCTCGATCAACGCCACGGCCGGCTCCTCCACGTAGCGGGCGCCGGTGAACGGGTTGCGGTGGGTCAAAAGCTGGCGGGCGTATTCTTTTTGCAGCGAGATCATCCAGTCGTCGAAGTAGAGCATCGGCTTGCCCCAGCCGACCGTATCGCCCACCCTGACCCCGTCGGCGGCGGTGAAGTTGCGGGCGACGTGCAGGTTCAGATCCACGTAGATGCCCTGTTCTTTCAGGCAGGCCACCAGCCAGTCCAGGCGGGCCAGCCCCTCGGGGTCCAGCGCGCGGGTGGACTCCGACCCGCGCATGAGGATGCCATCGGGAAAGTGGAAGTCGATGGCGTGCAGACGGACGCAGTTGACGCCGAACTTGGCCAGGCGGCGGGCGATGACCGGCGCCAGGTGGGATGGGGCGACGGCCTGGGCGCGGACGAAGTGCTGGCCCCAGATGCGCCAGCGCCGCCCATCGCCGGTGGCCAGGTGGCCGTCGACGACCCGGATAAAGCCGGCAGCGCCGGCCGGTTTTTCCAGCAGGAAGGAAACATCGGTTGGCCCGGGCCGGGTATCGTCCCAGGGGAGGGAGAAGGCCGGCCAGGCGTCTGTGTCGGGCATGGGCAGATGACGGTTCATGTTCACCAGGTTGGGTACAAATAGGGTTGTGGATCGGGCCTGCCTGTTCTTTATAGCATCCCGGGGGGCGGGGCGTATATCAGATTTTCCAATTTTATATCATAATTTGAAAAAGCCTGCCGGAGACAGGCTCGAAGCGGTCTGATTGCCGGGGTCTACCGGGCGATCCCGGCCGTCTCGCGGTACTGCCCCGGCGTGACGCCGGTTGCCTTTTTAAATGTAGAAGTGAAAAAGCTCTGGGTGCTGAAGGAAAGCAGCTCGCTGATTTCGGCCAGCGAGAGGTTCGAGTACTTGAGCAGCGATTTTGCCTCCGACACCTTGGCCGCGCGGATGTAGCTGCCGATCGAAACTCCCGTTTCGGCCTTGAACTTTTTGGAAACGTAATAGGCGCCCAGGCCGGCGTGCGCGGCGACGTCGCTCACGCGCAGGTTTTCCCGGACGTGCGCGTCGATGAAGCTGCAGCAGGCCCGCACGAGCGACGAGTAGGGGCGGGTGTCTTTGAGGCCGGCCACCCGGGTGGTGAAATCGTACAGCATGTTTTCGGTCAGCGTCAAAATCTGGAGCACGTCTTGCAGGGTCTCGATCTGCTGGATATACAGGTCGCCGAGCGAATAGCCCACTTCGGGGTTCAGGCCGCCCGCCATCGCCGCCCGCGCCGCCAGCCCGACGGCGACGATGGTGGCGTTTTTCTGCTGCCGGACCGGGTCGTTATTGGCGATGGGCCCAATGCTGCCGAACGTGCCTGATTTCAAGAGGTGCCGCTTGAGCTTCTCCAGGCTGCCTTCGCGGACGCACTCCCACATGTACTGCTCGAAGGCATAGGTCCCGTGGACAAAGTTCTCGTCGTAGACCCGTTCTTTTTGGCGGGTATGAGCTTCGCTCGAGAAGGCCAGCACTTCTTGAGAGACCCCGGCCGTGGTGAGCAACGAAATATCCATCTCGGTTTGATAATGATAGGTATAAATCAGGGCGATCAGGCGGGTGAACTCGACATAAGGGTAGATGGGCGCCTGTTTGAAGGCGGAGAGGAGTTTTTTGCGAGACTGGGAGGAAAGCTGGTTGGCGCGGGCGTAGTCGACGAGCAGGTCCTCCGAGACCTCGGAGGTGTAGATCGGGCCAAGCACCACCAGCCCAGAAAGCGCGTTTTCGGCGATGACCGGCACGCCGGCCCAGACCTGGTTGAGCTCGCTGGAGATCACCTGCGGTCTGAGGGTCTGCCGGCAAAGATGGAAAAGGCGCTCGCCGCACTGTGCCAGGCCGAACAGCTGCTCGTCGGTTTCGCTGTAGGGGGAGAGCCGGGTTTGCAGCGCGCCGGTCCCGTCATAGAGGAGCAGGGCGACGCGGTATACCTTTATGATGATCTGGTAGAAGGTGATATCATCCAGGCGGTTCATGCTGGATAGGATCATATCACAAATGAGCCGGGCGGTTTGAGCGGAAAAGCGGAAGCAACCTGCCAGCATATCGCGGACATGATCGAGCAGGGCTGGGAAGTCGCCATCGGGCACGGCAACGGCCCGCAGGTCGGTTTCATCCTGCGGCGGTCCGAAATCGCCGCCAGGTACGAAGGGATGCACGAGATCCCGCTGGACGTGTGCGGCGCGGACAGCCAGGGCGCGATCGGCTACGCCCTGCAGCAAAACCTGCAGAACATCCTGTACCAGCGCGGGATCCGCAAAAAAGTGATGACGGTCATCACTCAGACCCTGGTGGACCGGGACGACCCCGCCTTCCAAAAGCCGACCAAGCCGATTGGCGGTTTCATGGACGAGGTCGAAGCCCGGCGGCGGCAGCGCGAGCAGGGCTGGTCGGTGGTGGAGGATGCCGGGCGCGGTTGGCGGCGGGTGGTGGCTTCTCCCCTGCCCAAGGAAATTGTCGAGCTAGAAACCGTGCAGACCCTGCTGGAGAAGGGCATCGTGACGATCACGGTGGGCGGCGGCGGGATCCCGGTGATCGACCCGGGCGACGGCAACTACCGCGGCATCGCGGCGGTGATCGATAAGGATTACGCCTCCTCGCTCCTGGCCCAGGCGATTGGCGCGGACCTGTTTGTGATCTCCACCGCGGTGGAAAAGGTGGCGATCCATTTTGGGAAGCCCAACCAGCAGTGGCTGGACCGGGTGACCCTCTCCCAGGCAAAACAATACCTGGCAGAAGGGACCCATTTTGCGAAAGGCTCGATGGCCCCCAAGATCCAGGCGGTGATCTGGTACCTGGAAAACGGCGGGAAGCAGGCGCTGATCACCAACCCGGAGAATATCAGGCGGGCGTTGAGAGGCGAAACCGGCACCTGGGTGGTGCCGGATTAGCGAGGCGGGGGGCTAGGGCTCTAAATCCTCGACGCGCAGGGTGACCCCGGCATAGGTCGTATAGCCGAAGCTCTTGGGCTGGCCGTCCGCGCCCGGCTCGAACAGGAGGCGGGGAGGGTTCTGGTAGTTGGCCTGTGAGAAGGTGGCCCGCAGCTTCATCTCGCCTGGCTGCGCGCCGCTCATCACCAGGCTGGCTTCGTAGACGCTCTCGCCCATAAAGGAATAGCGGGCTTTTTCGTACCCGTTGTAGAAGGTCAGCCCGTCGTCGCTGAAGTCGACATAGGTGGCCTGGGTCGTGCCCATCAGGGCGGGGAGATCGGAAGAGCGTCGTGTAGGGAAAGAGTGTAGGATAGGGTGTA
>CAZBDC010000155.1:0-12884 GCA_964490575.1 uncultured Anaerolineaceae bacterium
GGACAGGGAAAGGACGATCAGCGGGAGGTCGGCGAACAAATTTAGTGCATGGCCTCGGGTTCAGGCCACAGGGGCAGCATCTCTTGCTCGGCGACCAGGGCAGCCATTTGCTCGTCCGAGGGCAGGGCCTCGAAGCGGCTGGCAGCCTCCAGCACCTTGGGCAGGACGTGGATGTCGCCGACTGTGTTGAGGAAGAACTGCGGGTTGCCGAGGACGTAGGAAACGGCCTGGTCCACCGCGGGCTGGTCGGTCAGGGGCATGTACCAGCAGGCGGCGAAGCGCTCGGTATCGCCCCACGGGCGGCGGCAGATGCTCTTGATGGTCTGCATGGCCACGTTCTTCTGGCGGCAGACTTCGGCCAGGCGCATGACGTCGGCGGCGTAGCCGGGGATCTGCATGAGCGGGTAGTTGTAGGGCAGCAAGACCGAGGTGAAATCGAAGCGCTCGAGGGCGCGCATGTGGATGACGGGCGCGTGGAGGGTGTGGCTGGTGATGCCGATGAAGCGCACCAGGCCCTCGTCGCGGGCCTCGAGGGCGGCTTCCAAAGCGCCGCCCGGGCCGAGGGCAATTTCCATCTCATCGTCCTCGATGACTGCGTGTAGCTGAAGAAGGTCGACGTGGTCGGTGTTCATGCGCTCGAGCGAGCGGTGGATTTCTTCACGGGCTTTGGTGTAAGTGCGCTCGCCGGTTTTGGTGGCCAGGAAGAAGTCTTTGCGGTGTTCTTTCATCCACGGCCCGATGCGTAGCTCGGCGTTGCCGTAGGATGCAGCCGTGTCGATGTGGTTCACCCCGTACTTGAGCAGGACCTCGAGGGTCTGGTCGGCTTCTTTCTGGGTGACGCCCCCCAGCGCGGCTGCGCCAAACAGGGTGCGGGTGCTTTCGTGTCCGGTCTTTCCAAACTGCATTTTCGGGATCATTCATGGCTCCTTTTCGTGGGTTTGCCGCCAGGCGCCAGCGTTTCAGCCGCCTGGGGCCAGTGAAAGTTATGCTTAATTATAACGGCAAATTGGGGCGGGCCTCAGGAGACCTGGGCCAGTGTATCAACCTGCCTGAGGAATTCGGGGTCGTGGGCCAGGCCGGAGGCGGCCAGGTTATCCAGCAGCAGCGCGCGGAAGGTCTGCAGGAGGGCCAGGCGCTCGCGCCCGGGGCGGGTGGAGGCGCGCACGCCGGCCACGATGTGGCGAAAGGCGTCCAGGGCGATGGCCTCCAGCCCGGCGTATTCCTGGGCCAGGCCGGTCTGGGAGGGCATGCGCCGGCCGACGGCAAAGGCGCAGTCGCCCAGGCGGACGCGCTCGATGGCGAAGACGTTGCGCATGGCCAGTGAGCTGGTCACGGCCAGGGCGGCCACGGCCGCCGAGAGCTCGCGCAGGCGCTCGGCCAGGACGCGGGCCAGGGCCGGGTCGAGCTGGGAGAGGGCCTGGGGCAGGGTCAGCCCGAGGCGGTCCTGGGCAAGCACGGCGCGGGCCAGGCACTCGAAGAATTCGGGGATGCCGTTGTACTCGGGCGTCGACAGGCGCCCGGCGGCGTAGCCCTTGCCGATCCAGGCCGGGGCGTAGCTTGAGTCGATCGCCACGGCGCGGGCGTACAGGTCGTAAGCGGACTGGAAGTCGCCGGCGGCCTCGGCCTGGGCCGCGCGGGCCATCAGGTCTTCCACCTCCGGCTCGAGCGGGCGGGTGGCCAGGCGCGCGAGCACCCCGGATTGGCGCAGGCGGGTGGTGGGGGCGCTGGCGAGGTCTGCTTCGGACGCGGCGGGGGCGGCTCCGGTTGGGGCGGCGTCCGGCTCGGCGGGGACCCGCCCGAGCTGCAGGTCGAGCAGGGCCGCGCGCGCGCCGGCGTGGAGCGGGTTGTTGCGCAGGATGCGCTGGTAGCAGTCGGTTTTCTGCTCAGGCGTCTCCACGCAGGCAGCCAGCCACCACCAGGCCTGTTCGTTGGCCGGCTCCTGCTTGATCAACAGCGCCAGGTTCCGGGCGGCCTGTTTTTTGTCGCCGGAACGGTAGCTGTGGATGGCCTGTTCGAGCAGATTGGGACTCACCACCATAACCCTATTGTATAACGAACCGGCCCGATTTTGTGATATAAGTAACGGATGAAAATTCTCCCTGGATACCCTTCCCCCCTGGGGGCAAACTGGGATGGGCGCGGCGTGAATTTTGCGCTGTTTTCGGAGCACGCCGAGCGGGTGGACCTGTGTTTGTTCGACGATCAGGGCCGCGAGCGGCGCGTGCGCCTGCCGGAGCGCACCGGGCTAACCTGGCACGGCTACCTGCCGGAGACCGGTCCGGGGCAGCGCTACGGCTACCGCGTACACGGGCCTTACCGGCCGGAACTCGGGCAGCGCTTCAACCCGCACAAGCTGCTGCTCGACCCGTACGCGCTGGCCATCGACGGCGACCTGCGCTGGGACGACGCCCTGTTCGGCTATAAGCCCGGGCACAAGGAGGGCGACCTGTCGTTCAACAAGGCCGACTCGGCCCCTTACCTGCCGCACTCGGTGGTGGTCGACCCGGCTTTTGACTGGCAGGACGACGCGCCGCCCGGCACGCCCCTGCACCAGAGCATCCTCTACGAGCTGCACGTCAAGGGCTTCACCCGGCTGAACCCGCAGGTCTCGCCCGCGCTGCGCGGGACGTACGCCGGCTTAGGCAGCCCGGCGGCGCTGGAATACCTGCGCGCGCTGGGGGTGACGGCAGTCGAGCTGCTGCCGGTCCACCATTTCGTCCACGACCGCCGGCTGGTCGAGGCCGGCCTGGCCAATTACTGGGGCTACAACACGATCGGGTTCTTCGCCCCGCACGCGAGCTACGCGGCCGCCGGCACGCGCGGGGAGCAGGTGCGCGAGTTCAAAGAAATGGTGCGCGCCCTGCACCGGGCCGGGATCGAGGTGATCCTCGACGTGGTCTACAACCACACCGGCGAGGGCAGCCAGCAGGGGCCGACCCTGTCGTTCCGCGGGATCGACAACGCCGCCTATTACCGGCTGTCGGCGGAGAACCCGCGCTACTGCGTCGATTACACCGGCACGGGCAACACGCTCGACACGCAGACCCCCGCCGTGCTGCGCCTGATTATGGACTCGCTGCGCTACTGGGTGCTCGAGATGCACGTGGACGGCTTCCGCTTTGACCTGGCCTCCACCCTGGCGCGCGAGCAGCACGCGGTCGACCTGCGCGGCGGGTTCCTCGACGCCGTCCACCAGGACCCGGTCCTGGCGCGGGTCAAGCTGATCGCCGAGGCGTGGGACGTCGGCGAGGGCGGCTACCAGGTGGGGCGCTTCCCGCCCGGCTGGGCCGAGTGGAACGATCGCTACCGCGACGCGGTGCGCGATTTCTGGCGCGGGGCTATCCACAACCCGGCCGATTTCGCCAGCCGCCTGGCCGGCTCGCCCGACCTGTTCCGGGAGAACGGGCGCCTGCCTTCCGCTTCGATCAACTTCATCACCGCCCACGACGGTTTTACCCTGACCGACCTGGTCAGCTACAACGAGAAGCACAACCTGGCCAACGGCGAGGGCAACCGCGACGGCGCGGACCACAACCGCTCGTGGAACGGCGGGGTGGAGGGGGCCACCCAGGACGCCGCCCTGCTGGCGCTGCGGGCCCGGCTGAAGCGCAGCTTCCTGGCCACCCTGCTGCTCTCGCAGGGCACGCCCATGCTGGTGGCCGGCGACGAGCTGGGCCGCAGCCAGGGCGGCAACAACAACGCCTACTGCCAGGACAACGAGATCTCCTGGATCCATTGGGCAGCGGCCGACGAGGAACTGCTGGCGTTCACCCGCCGGCTGATCGGGCTGGCCCGCCGCCACCCGGTCTTCCACCGGCGCAGGTGGTTCCAGGGCCAGCCGCTGCACGCGGGCGGCTCGCCCGACCTGGCCTGGTTCTCCGCCGCGGGGCAGGTCATGAGCGACCAGGATTGGGGGAACGGCTCCGCCAAAACGCTGGCGGTCTACCTGAACGGGCGCATGATCCACGAGCGCGACCCGCGCGGGCGGCGGATCGTCGACCGCGACTTTTACCTGATGTTCAACGCCGGTGCAGAGGCGGCGGCCTTCACCCTGCCGGAGATCGCCGCGGCGGCGCGCTGGGAGATCGTCCTCGACAGCGCCGGCGCGCAGCCGCCAGCCCGCGCCCGGTTCCAGGCAGGCCAGGTAGTGCAGGTTGAGCCGCGCGTGCTGGTCGTGCTGGCGGGGGTGCGCGCCAAAGCCGGTCCACTCGGGGAGTGACAGTTGCCGATTTCAGCCGGACTACCCTGTCGATGCCGGTATCGCCCTCGCGCTCACGGTTGCCTGACAGTCAGATCCTTATCTTCCATTTCCCAGGCGTGATCGAGCGTGTGAAACGCGGTGTGCCGAATCAGGTAACGGAGTGGCCATTTGCGGGCCATTTTGCCCTGGGAATGGAACGCCCGAATTGCGTCGCAGTAGGCGGCCCGATATGCATTCAAGCCCGCGCCGGTCAGCATCGCCTCCAGCGGGGTTGAAATGCCAACCTTCTTCGACATATCCAGCTCCGCGATAAGCGTATGCCGGACGATGCGATCTCGATCTTTCCCACCGCCGCGCGGACCCCGCTGCATCTCAGCCGAGACACGCGCACGAACATCGTCGAAAAACGTCCAGCACGCCTGCATCAGGGTCAGCTCACGCTCCAATGCCTCGCCGGACATGGCTTGCCGGTCGAAGCTCGAAAACGCGAACGAGATCCCCCAGAAGTCGGTTGAGCTCACGCCAGGATACTGCTCGATGACATCGACGTTGGTGATGTTCGCAAACGCAGCCTCCATCCCAGCCAGCTTTGCCACCGGCGCATAACGCGGAACATAGGCGAGCAGGCGTTCCATCGCAGCCCCCCCAGTCTTTGCGCCGCGCTCGAGACCGGGCCAGTCCGGTGCCACTGCCACCACTTTCTTGCCCTTCGGTCCGATTTCTATCGCCACCCGGAGATGGTTCATCACAACTCCTTTCGTTCAGGAAGCAAGCGCCGCGCGGGCTCCGCCGGGCAGGATCCATAAAATTGCTTCCACAAAAGCAAAATTGGGCCAATTACCCCCTTGCATTTTTGGCAAAATCATGTAAAATAAGATCAATCTACCGACCGGATGCCCCCCTCATCCGGTCGGTAGATTTTTACCCCCATCGTACAGGCCCGGGTTGAGGAAGGGGATCAGCGCCAGGATCATGGCGTGGGTGTAGTAGCTCTGGCGGGTGATGATGTCGCCGGTCAGCAGCCCGACCGCGCCAGTAGACTGCTTGGAATTGGTCTGCCCGAAGACGATGTCGTCGGCCTCGCCCAGCTCTTTGCCCTGGCGGAGCAGGGCGGCGATGGGCGGGGGCAGCATGAAGGCCCCGGTGCGGGCTTTGCCAACCAGCCCGCCGCCGCCCAGCACGACCACCCAGGCGAAGGCCCACAGCTCGCCGGCGGTCAGCGCGCCTTCCGGCGCTTCGCCGACCCCGCCTTCGATGCCCACCCAGTAATGCGCGCCGGGGAGCTGCTCGCGCGCGGCGCGGGCGCGGTTGAGCGCCCCGCGCAGCGTCTCGGCGCTGGAAAAGGGCTGGTCGGCCACCCCGGAGGGGACCGAGACGGTTTGGAAGGCAAACTGCTGGGCGGGGAACAGGCGGGCGAAGCCGTCCCGGGCGGCCTGCAGCTTGACAGGGTTATGGGAGGCGACGACGACGGTCTGCATGGGGCGCTGCGCGGGCCGGCCCTAGCGGATCGATTCGATCATCCGGTCGTAGGCGGCCTGGTCCCAGCTTCCGGCTGGCCCAAAGGCCGACAGCATGGCCAGCCCGCCCTGGCCCTGGAAGATGACCACCATCTGGCGATAGGTTTCGCCGCTGTCGCTGGTGCCTTCCTGCACGATGACCTGGCCCGGCTCACCGCGGATGGTGGTCTCGTACTGGTCGATGATGCGCAGGTCGCGCAGGCGCTGGCCGTACTGGCGTTCCATCTGCTCCTGGAGCTGGCGGATATTGGCGTCGCTGATCTCGCCCTCCAGCGGCATCTGCAGGAGGACGATGGCCGAGGAGGTGGAGGGCGCTTCGTAGATGACGAAGGAGATGCCGAGCAGGTGGATGGACGAGCGCGGCTCAAAGCCGGCCGGCAGGTCGAACTCGGCGATCTCGGCCGTTTTCTCGCTCACTTCCTGCGGGTTGGCCTCGATGCCCTGGCTGACGCTCCGGCCGACGAAGTTAAAAATCACCACGCCGGCGATGCAGGCGACCAGGCACAGCCCGGCCAGGACGGCGACGACGATGATGACAATTTTGGTGGTGTTCGAGCCCTGCTGCGGCTGGGCGGCGGGGGGATAAGAAGGCGTTTCCATGGTAAGCTGTCCTTTCGTAGGTGGTAAAAGTCGCAAAATGAACGAAGTGCGAATACCTTTTGTATCATACCATAAATGGGCGGCCCGCATGCCCGCGGGGAGAATGGGCCTGCGCGGCGGGGTATATAATAAGGGCAGCGATTGCGGGCGGTCAATCAAACAGGAGCTGACATGTCCGGTATCCTTCCGGGTCGTAGTTTTCCACTCGGGGCGCAGTACCAGCCGCATGGGCCGCGCCCGGGGGTGAATTTCAGCATCTATTCCAGGAGCAGCACTGCCCTGGACCTGCTCCTCTTCGAGCGGGTGGATGATGCGCTTCCCGCGCGGGTGATCCCACTCGCGCCGCACGGAAACCGCACCTTCTTTTACTGGCACGTCGAGGTGCCCGGCCTGCTCCCCGGCCAGCTTTACGGGTTCCGCGCCTACGGGCCGTACGAGCCTGCCGCCGGGCTGCGTTTTGACAGCAGCAAGCTTCTGCTCGACCCGTACGGGCGGGCCGTGGCGTTTCCGCCCGCTTATGACCGGGCGGCGGCCGCGCGCTTCGGTGAAGATAACGCAGCGGTGGCGCCCAAGAGCGTTGTGGTGGATCTATCCGGGTACGACTGGCAGCAGGATGCGCCCCCGCGCCGGCCCTGGGCCCAGACGGTGATCTATGAGCTGCACCCGGCCGGCTTTACCCGCCATCCCAATTCCGGGCTGCCCGCGGACCGGCGCGGGACCTTTGCCGGGCTGGCGCAGAAGATCCCCTACCTGGTTGACCTGGGGGTCACCGCGGTGGAGCTGCTGCCGGTCTTTGCCTTCGACCCGCAGGACGCCCCGCCGGGCAGGACCAATTATTGGGGGTACAGCCCGCTGTCTTTCTTCGCCCTGCATCCGTTTTACAGCGCCAGCCGCACCCCCCAGGGCGTGCTGGACGAGTTCCGCGATATGGTGCGGGCCTTTCACCGGTCCGGGCTGGAGGTGATCCTGGACGTGGTGTTCAACCATACCACCGAAAACGACGCGGCCGGGCCGACGATCAGCCTGCGCGGGTTAGAGAACCCGGCTTATTACATCCTCGAACGCGACCGGCGCTTTTACGCCAACTACACCGGCACGGGCAATACGCTGAACGCCAGCCACCCGGTCACGCGCCGGATGATCCTCGACAGCCTGCGCTACTGGGTGACCGAGATGCACGTGGACGGCTTCCGCTTTGACCTCGCCTCGGTTTTCGCCCGCGACGAGCACGGCCAGCCGCAGGCCAACCCGCCGCTGCTGTGGGATATCGAAAGCGACCCCTGCCTGGCCGGGGTCAAACTGATCGCCGAGGCCTGGGACGCGGGCGGGCTGTACCAGGTGGGCAGCTTCGTCGGTGACCAGTGGAAGGAGTGGAACGGCCGCTTCCGCGACGACATCCGCGCCTGGGTCAAGGGCGACCCGGGCAGCATCCACAGCCTGCCCAGCCGGATGTTAGGCAGCCCGGATATTTACGAACACGAGCAGCGCGAGCCGGAACAGAGCATCAACTTCGCTGCCAGCCACGATGGCTTTACCCTGAATGACGTGGTCTCGTACAACCACAGGCACAACGAGGCCAACGGCGAGGACAACCGCGACGGGCAACGTGACAACCGTTCCTGGAACCACGGCGTCGAGGGCCCCACCCGTGACCCGGTCATCGAGCGGCTGCGCGCGCGGCAGGTGAAGAACCTGTTCGCTTACACCCTGCTGGCCGCCGGTACGCCCATGCTGCAGATGGGCGACGAGGTCCGCCGCACCCAGATGGGCAACAACAACGCTTACTGCCAGGATAACGAAATTTCCTGGTTCGATTGGAGCCAGGTCGAGCCGCAGGCCGGGCTGCGCCGCTTCGTGCGCGAGTTGATCCGCTTCCGGCGCGGCGTGCTGGCCGACCCGGAGGACGAAGGAAAGACGCTGGCCGAAGAGCTGCGCGAGGCCCAGATCGCCTGGCACGGCGTGCGCCTCAACCAGCCCGACTGGTCGCCCAATTCGCACAGCCTGGCGATGACGATCGCCAGCCGGCCCCAGCCGGGCGGCGGGAGCGGGCGCACACCCGCTCACCCGCGCTGCCTGGTCCATTTCCTCTTCAATGCCTTCTGGGAAGCCCTCGACTTCGAGCTGCCCCCGCTGCCGCCCGGGGAGAACTGGCGGCGCATCCTCGACACCAACCTGGCCCCGCCGGACGACATCTGCCGGATGCGCGACGCGCCGGTGGTGGAAGGGCTCCGCTACCGGGTGGGCAACCGTTCGGTGGCCGTGCTGGCGGCGGTGTTGGGGTAATCACCTCCTACTGGTAGCGGTACAGGAAATTCAGCGTGGCCAGGGTGACCTGGGGCAGCTCCTCGTCGAGCAGGACGCAGTGGCCGGATTTGTCCATGTAGATCAGCGCCTTTTCGGTCGATTTCACGCCCAGGTAGACCCGCTCGGCCGAGCGCCGGTCGATGGTGGCGTCCAGGCGGCCCTGCACCGCCAGCAGCGGCTGGGTCACCTGGGGCAGCGCGCGCCGCACGACCGCCTGCAGCCGGCCCAACTGGACGACGGCTTTGAGCGGGTTGACCGGGTAGCCCTGCCAGGTGGTGTTGCCTTCCAGGTCGGTCTTGGGCAGGCTGGGGACGAACAGTGACAGCAGCGGCAGGGCCATTTTTTGCCAGGCGGGGGCGTTCAGGTCGAGGGCCGGGGCGTAGGCCAGCACGCCGGCTGCCTCGGGATGGCGGGCAGCCAGCAGCAGCGCCAGCAGCGCGCCAGTCGACTCGCCGCCGACGAAGACGCGCTTGCAGCGTTGGACCAGCCCGGCGTAGGCGCTCTCGGCCGTCTCGGCCCAGTCTTGCCAGCGCACGCGGTTGAGGGCCGCCGGGGTCTGGGCGTGCCCGGGTAGCAGCGGCCCCGAGACGGTGAAGCCGGCCCGGTGCAGGTTGCGCCCCAGGCGGGCGACCTCGGCGGGGGTGGCGGTCAGGCCGTGCATCAGCAGGACGCCGGTGCTGCCGGCTTCCAGCAGGAACGGCTCGCCTTTCAATTGGGGGTTGATGAGGTGGGTTTTGTCCATGGTTTCCTCGCCATCCTGATATTTTTCAGTTTGGGTGGGCAACGGCCGTCGCCGACCCAATAAAAATCTTAGAGAGGATCGATGTAGGCCAGCATGACGCTGAAGGGTTGGTAGCCGGCCCGCTGGTAGACCTGCCCGGCCTGCTCGTCTTCGGCGGTCAGGCAGGCAGCCTGCGCGCCGCGCGCGAAGGCGTTATGGGTGGCCAGCCAGGTCAGGTGGGAGGCGATCCCGCGCCGGCGGAAAGGCGGGCGGGTGGCCACGCCGGCCACTTCGCAGATCCCGTCGATGGGCGGGAAGCACAGCGCTGCCCCGGCCGGCTCGCCGTCCAAAAGGGCCAGGTAGGCCTGCCAGCCGTTGGCCCGCAGGTTGCGGCGCAGCTCGTCCTCGTCGGCCTGGCCGGGCGGGGTGGCGTCCTGCGGGTTGAAGCCCTGGCGCTGGGCCAGGACGAAGCCGCGCAGATCGGCGGAGGGCGAATCGGGCCCCATCTCGCGCGCTTCCAGGCCGGGCGGGGGCGCAGCCGGGCGCAGGTCCGGCGGGCTGCAGCGCATCGACCACTGGCGGGCCTCTTCGCGGAAGCCGGCCGCGCGCAGGGCGGCGGGCAGGGCCGGGGCGAAGGCCTCGAAGAACTCGAAGCGCGCCGTCCGCCCGCGGCGCCGGAAGGCGGCCCGCAGCGCGTCCAGCGTTTCCGGGGCGACGCGCTCGACCGGACCGTCGGGGATGGCATAGCTGAAGGAGGGGAACGGGTCGCTGGGATGGAAGAACAGGCTGAAGGGCGGCAGCGCCTCCACCTGGTACTGCCGGCGGGCGTTCTCGCGCAGGTAGGCCTGGACGCGGCCGACCTCGTCCGGCGAGGTCATGCGCCAGCCCTCGCGGAGTCAGCGCTCAGCGCGTCCACCTGGGCTCGCAGGCCATCCCGCAGCGGGGTGGAGGGGACGGAGGCGCCGCAGGCCGCCAGGCGGCTGAGGTCGTAGATGCGGTGGCACAGGAAGGAGGCCGCCTCGGGGTGCGCGGCGCGGAACGCGCCGACCGGCAGCTCGCGCACCTCCAGCCCCACGCCCAGGATCTCGGCCACCAGGCGGTAGTACTCGCGCGATTCGACCACCTCCGGGCCGGCCGCGTTGAAGGTCTGCCCGGCGGCGGCCGGGTTGCCGGCCAGGCTGAGGATCGTCTCGGCCAGGTCGCCGGCCAGGACCGGCTGCTGGAGGAAATGCCCGCCGCCGACCAGCTCGAGCGGCTGCCCGGCGCGCAGGCGCTGGATGAGCTGCGGGTCGCGCCCGTGGGCGGGCAGGCAGCCCAGCAGCGAGCCGGGCCCGTAGATGTGGCCCGGGCGCAGGACCGTCCAGGCCAGGCCCGGGTTTTCGGCTTGGCTGAGGACCATCTCGGCCTGGCGCTTTAGCCCGCCGTAGCCCTCCTCCAGGTACACAGCCGGGTCTTCGGGCTGCGGGAAGCGCCGGCAGGCGGGGTGATAGACGAAGTCGGTGGAGATGAGGACCAGGTGGGCGGCCAGCCCGGGCAGCTCGGCCAGGTCCTGGCGGGCGTCGGCGGGGCTGAAGGCGATGCAGTCGACCACCAGGTCCCAGGCGGCGCCGGCCGAGCGGAGGGCCTGGCGGAAGGCGGCCGGGTCACGCCGGTCGGCGGAGAGGGGGGTGGCGCCGGGGGTTGGGGGGCGCTGCCCGCGGGTGAGCGTCCAGACGGCGTGGCCGCGCTCGGCCGCCAGCCGGGCCAGCGTCCCGCTGAGGAAGCCGCTGCCGCCCAGGATGAGGAGGTTCATGGTTTGCTCCTGTTGGTTGGTTTGGTCGCCACGATCCAGGCGGTCGGCCCGTCGACCTCGACCCGCGCGTCCAGCCCGCGGGATGCGACCATGGCCTGCATCTCGGCCGGGCTGCGGAAGCGGCTGTTCATCAGGGCCAGCAGCTCGCCCAGTGCGATCAGCTTGACGGCGAAGCGACGGATGTCGGGCTCTTCGATCACCAGCCGCCCGCCGGGGGTCAGCACGCGCACCAGCTCGTTCAGCGCGCCGGGCTGGTCGCCGAAGTGGTGGAAGGCGTCCACCACCAGGATGCGGTCAAAGCGCCCGTCGGGGAAGGGCAGGCGCTCGACCCGTGCCTGGGTGGGCATCACGCAGCCCTTCATCCCGGCCTGCTGGGCCATGGGGAAGGACAGGTCGCTGATCACCAGCCGCTCGACCAGCGGGCAGAGCAGCGAGGCTACCCGCCCGGTGCCGCCGCCGGCGTCGAGCATCCAGCCGCCGCCGGGCAGGTCGAGCAGGCTCTGCAGCCGGGCGGCGTCCGGCGGGCGGATGAAGCGCTCGTAGAGCGGGGCGAGAAAGTCAAAGTGGATGTTGTTGGCCATGATTGATCTACGGCTCGCCGACCCACCCGAATACTTGAAAATCGATCCGGTCGTTTTGGTTGAAGAGCACGCCTTCGCCTTCGAGGATCTGGCGCTGGGTGTACTTGCCAATTGGGTCGAGGATGCTGATCTTACCCTGGCGGTTGATCACGCGCTGCCAGGGCACGTCTGGATAATTGCCGCCGCGCAGGGCCGCCATGGCGTAGCCGACCAGGCGGGCGCTACAGCCGGCAATCGCCCCGACCTGCCCATAGGTGGCCACTTTGCCGGGCGGGATCTGGCGCACGATGGCGTAAATGCGTTCGTAGAGCGGGGTTTCGGTTTGGGTCGGGTCGGGTTGGGCCATAAGCGCAGCTCCTGGGATATAATACATGCAGAGTCTAGCACAAATCGGCCGGTTACGGCAGAGGAAATGAGAACCTGAGCGCATGAGTCAAGATTTAATCGGCCAAACCCTGCTGAACCGCTTCCGGGTGGACAGCTTCCTGGCCGCGGGCGGGATGGCGGTGATTTACCGGGTGTGGGACCTGCAGCGCAGCGTGCCGCTGGCGATGAAGGTGCTGCATCCCGAGCTGGCCGACGACCCGGCTTTCATCACCCGCTTCCAGCGCGAGGCGCATTCGCTGGAGCTGCTCGACCACCCGCACATCGTGCCTTTCTACGGGCTGTTCCGGGCCGGCAGCCTGACCTTCCTGCTCGAACGCTACATCGACGGGCCTTCGCTGGACGAGGTGCTGCGCCGGCGGGCCGGGCGCCCGCTGCGGCTGAGCGAGGCGCTGGTGTACTTCAAGGCGCTCTACACCAGCCTGGGCTACGCCCACGCCCAGGGGATCGTCCACTGCGACGTTAAGCCGGGCAACGTGCTGATCGACCAGGGCGGGGCGGTCTACCTGACCGACTTCGGCATCGCCCGCTTCGCCGAGGGGCCGGGGACGACCTCGGCGGCGGTCGGGACGCCGCTCTACATGGCCCCCGAGCAGATCCGCGGCGAGCCGGTCAGCCCGCAGACCGATATCTACGGGCTGGGCGTGCTGCTGTTCGAGCTGCTGACCGGGCGGCGGCCCTTCACGGGTGACTTCGCAGCCCCGCCCGGGGTGGGCGGCAGCACCGCCGACCGCGTGCGCTACCAGCACCTGACCCAGCCGCCGCCTGACCCGCGCAGCCTGAA
>CAZBDC010000156.1:0-12793 GCA_964490575.1 uncultured Anaerolineaceae bacterium
GCCGGAAACCCCACCGGTCTATTGCCCACTCCGTTGGCCGGCGCGCCTCCGCGGGACGGGCGCAGAACGTCCTCACCCCGGCCCTCTCCAGGTTCGAAAACCCGCGAACCTGGAGAGGGAGGGCGCCCTGGCGGGCCGGAAACCCCACCGGTCTATTGCCCACTCCGTTGGCCGGCGCGCCTCCGCGGGCCGGGCGCAGCCTTGCGAACGCGGACCATCGCCCTTAACGGCGCCGCTGCGCCCCCACAAATGCGGGTGGGTGGAATACCTCACCTGCCCAACCGCCTGCCACCCCCTCCAATATCGCCCGTTCATTGTATTTCCACCCCCGCCGCCGTATAATATTTTTGGATTAACACTCTATTATGTCCTGTATTTACGGAGGCGGCTATGGTCGAAGTTCCCGTCAGCACACTTCCTCGCACCTATGCCTGGTACGAGGTCTGGTGGAATATCCTCCTGCGTCCCACCCAGAAAACCTTTCTCAGCATCCTAACCGACCCGGGAGCCTCAAACGAACGCGCTTATGTGTGGGTGGCAGTGACAAGCTTTTTGGGTGCGCTCATGCAAGTGCTCGCAATCATGGGTTTAGGCGGGCGTGAATTATCAGGCGGGTTTGCGACGATCATGTGGATTATCGTGCCGATCATAGCTCCCATTCTCACGGTCATTGGTCTGCTCATCCAGGCCGGGATCACGCACATGGTCTCCCGGTGGTTTGGCGGGCAGGGAATGTCCGACAACCTGATTTATCTCTTCGGCGCAATTTACGCTCCAGTTGCTCTGCTTTCATCTTTTTTAGGTGCGCTGACAACTCCATTGAGACTGGAAGAGGAAACCGCCTTTGACACGGCAGCGCTTTGCGTACTCCCCTTCTCCTTTGCCCTGGGCATCTATGTGGTTTTTCTCTATGTGCAGGCGGTCAGGGCCGGAGAGCAGCTTGGCCTGGGTAAAGCCATTCTGACCGTGATTCTTCCGCCCGTCGCGATCTACATCGTCATTTTTGGATGCGTTTTCCTCTTTACATGGGTGTAGTCCGCAAAGGAACAACGAACCGAAAGACCCCTGGATCAACCTCATGTTCCGTTTTTTGGAGCGGGAGACCGAGAGGGTGAGGTTCTTTTTGAGGCTGCGGCGATTTCGCCCCAGAACTGAAATGCACCCGATGCCACCAGCCAGTTGTCAGCGATTTATGGGGACAGCCATGTTCGAAACTTCCGTCGGCGCAAAACCCCGCTCGTATGCCTGGTATGAGGTCTGGAAGCACATCCTCTTTCATCCCACCCAGGCGACCTTTCTCCGCATCCTGGCCGACCCGAAAGCCTCAGCCAGGCGCGCCTACATCTGGGTCGCGATTGCGGGCGGATTAGCATCGGCGGGCTCGCTTGCTTTGGTCTCCGCGCTTGCAGCCATCATCGGATTATTGTTCCATGCCTGGGCCAGTCACCTGATCGCAAAATGGTGCGGTGGAAAGGGAACGGGTAAAGATCTGGTTTAATTATTCGGAGCGATCGACATAATTGTTTGGGTACTCTCAAAACGAAGATAGCGATCTGTCAGCAACCTCCGCAGGGAGGATTCCCGGCCTTTGCGGCGGTTTCAACCGCCCCAAGCCGCCCCGGCGCGGAGCGCCAGAAGCCCGATCCCACGCGGAGCATGGGATCCAGGGACCGCGAACGCCCGCCCCTCGTAATCCGCCGGAACTTCCTGTTCCGCTCAATCCGTTCCCAAAATCCGTTGACAGCATTTGTGATACAATAACCAGGGACAAGCCCATCACCGACCGTTAATCCAGGAGTCCACCGATGCTGCTTCGTAGAGGAGAGCCTCTGATTCGGGCATTACACATCCTGATCGCCATCCTGATCGCCTCACTCGCCCTCCCGCGGGCGGCCGCCGCCGCCCCGGCTCGCGCGATTACCGTTAATTTCGACATCCTATCGGTCAGCGAAGACCAATCCGTCACCATCCGCACGCGCGACTTCCCCGCCCAGACGAAGTTCACCGTCTGGATGGGCCTGGCCACCCGCAAAGCCGTTGGCGGGTTTGAGGCGGCTACCTTCGACTCGGGCAAGGGCGGGGTGGTCGAGGCCACCTTCCCCATCCCCGAGGGCATCCGCGGCGAGCGCATCATCGGCGTGCGCGTTGAGAGCGACAACGGCTACTTCGCCGCCTACAACTGGTTCTTCAACCGCGACCAGGCCAACCTGCTCCCCGACGCGAAAGTCACCCCCAGCCTGTCGTTCAGCGAAGTCAAGAAGAACCAGACCGTCACGGTCGAGGCCGCCAACCTGCCCCCGCTCAGCAGCTTCCGCGTGCGGGTCGGGCCGCACGAGACCTTCTACCGCGACTATGTCAGCGCCGAAACGGTCCAGAGCGACCAGGCCGGCGCGGCGAAGTTCACCATCGCGCTGGGCAAGAACGTCCAGGAGGCCGGCTACATCGCCGTGCGGCTGGATGGGGCCGGGCGCTATGTCTACGCCGCCTTCAGCAACGTCGATGGCGGGGCCTACGTGCCGCCCGCCCAGCTCTACCGTTACGTGCCCTGCACGCTGCTGGCCATCAACCCGCTGCCCGCCCTCGAGCCGCGCGCCGACTTCGACGCGGTCTGGACGGTGCAGAACACCAGCTACGAAGACTGGAACTCGCGCCGCTTCGTCTTCAAGTACCTGGGCGGGACCGCCATGCACAAGCGCGAGGGCCGCATCAACCTGCCCTACACCGTCCAGCGCGGCTGGACGGTCGACTTCGCCGTGGATATGCTGGCCCCCGAGACCCCCGGCTGGTACACCACCACCTGGGGCCTGGTCAACCGCGACAACGAAATCATCTGCAAGATGAGCATTAATGTCTTTGTTCAGGAATAAACAAAATTTGTTATCACCGGTAGAAAAGTAAACGATGTCGGTATTTGCCAAACAAGCTTCGCAATCCACTTCCACCCCCCCAAAGTACAGCACGCCCGGCCTGTTGTGGCGCTGTTACAAGCTCTTAAAGCCCTACTGGCGCTACATGCTGGGCGCGTACCTGGCCATGCTGTTGATCACCGGTTTTAACCTGGCCATCCCCCAGTTTATCCGCTGGATCATCGACAACGCCATCACCGCCAGCGTCACCGGCGGCGGGCTTTCCCCCGCCGGCCAGCGCATATTGGGGCTTTCGGCCGCCGCCCTGCTCGGGCTGACCGCGCTCAAGGGCCTGCTCACCTTCGTCCAGGGCCGCTGGACCGAGATCGCCTCGCAGTCGGTGGCCTTCGACCTGCGCAACGCCATCCAGACCAAGCTGACCCTGCTGTCTTTCTCTTTCCACGACCAGTCCGAGACCGGGCAGCTGCTCTCGCGCGCCGTGCAGGACGTGGAGCGCATCCGCTTCCTGACCGGGCGGGCTTCCATGCGCATCCTCGACGGGGTCGTGCTGGCGCTCGGCACGGCGGTCATCCTGGTGGTCATGAACCCCAGGCTGGCCCTGCTGGTCACGCTGACCCTGCCGCTGCTGGCCCACCGCGCCCTCTACATCGGCACGCGCCTGCGCCCGCTGGGCGTGCGCATCCAGGACCAGCTCGGCGTGCTGACCACCCGCCTCGAGCAGAACCTGCGCGGGGCGCGGGTGGTCAAGGCCTTCGCCCAGGAGCCGCGCGAGACCAGCCGCTTCGAGCGTGAGAACGAAAAGTGGTTCGCGCTCTCCAACAGCGGCGCGCGCATCCAGGCCGTCCACGGCCCGCTGCTCGATTTCATCGCCAACCTGGGCACGGTCGCCATCATCCTCTACGGCGGCCTGCTGGTCATCCAGGGCGACCTGACCGTCGGCGAGCTGGTGGCCTTCCAGACCTACATGGGCCAGCTCTTCAACCCCGTCCGCATGATCGGCAACATCGTCCCGGCCATCGCCATGGCCGCCTCGTCTGCCGGGCGCATCTTCGAGATCCTCGACGCCATCCCCGACGTGCACGACCGGCCCAACGCCCGCCCGCTGCCGCCGGTGACCGGGCGGGTGCGCTTCGAGAACGTCTCCTTCGCCTACGCCGGCACGCGCACCGTCCTCGACCGCATCAACCTCGACGTGCAGCCGGGCCAGGTCATCGCCCTGCTGGGGGCCACCGGCTCGGGCAAGTCCACCATCACCAACCTGATCCCGCGCTTCTACGACCCCAGCGAAGGCCGCATCCTGATCGACGAGGTCGACATCCGCGGCGTCACCCTCCAGTCGCTGCGCTCGCAGGTCGGCATGGTCCTGCAGGATACGACCCTCTTCATCGGCACCATCTATGAAAACATCGCTTTCGGGCGCAAAGACGCCACCCGCGCGCAGGTCATCGAAGCCGCCATCGCCGCCCAGGCCCACGACTTTATTATGGAAGCGCCGCAGGGCTACGAGACGCTGGTGGGCGAGCGCGGGGTGACCCTCTCGGGCGGGCAGAAGCAGCGCATCGCCCTGGCGCGCGCCCTGCTGACCAACCCGCGCATCCTCATCCTCGACGACGCCACCGCCTCGGTCGACACCGAGACCGAGCGCAAGATCCAGCGCGCGCTCGACCAGCTGATGGAGGGCCGCACCACCTTCGTCATCGCCCACCGCCTGTCGACCGTGCGGCGCGCCGACCTGATCCTGGTCCTCGAGCGCGGGCGGGTGGTGGCGCGCGGCACTCACCAGGAGCTGCTGCAAACCTCGCCGCTCTACGCCGAGGTCTACAGCCGCCAGCTCAGGCCCGAAAGCGGCGAGCCGGCCCCCGCCGGCCCAGACAGGGAGGCCCGGCCATGAGCTTCAACATCGGCACGCCCGGCTTTCGCATGGGCCCGCGCGGCGCGCTCGAGATGGGCAGCGGCGTCCCCAGCGAGGGCGCCTTCTTCAACCCGCACGTCGTCCGCCGCCTGCTCGGCTACCTGCGCCCCTACTGGAAGCAGATGACCGCCGCCCTGCTGCTGATGCTGGTCGTCACCGGCCTGACCCTGCTGATCCCCTACCTCATGAAGATCGCCATCGACCAGGACATCCTCAACGGCGACTGGAACGGCCTGCTGCGCACCGGGCTGCAGATGGCCGCCGCCTACGGCGGGCTGTACCTGGCCGGGGCCGGGCAGCGCTACCTGCTGGCCTGGGTGGGGCAGCGCGTGCTGGCCAACCTGCGCTCGGCCCTCTTCCGCCACCTGCAGAACCTCTCGCTGGTCTACCACGACACCCACATCGCCGGGGTGACCGTCTCGCGGGTGATCAACGACGTGGCCGAGATCAACGAGCTGCTCTCGCAGGGGGTCATCACCCTGCTGGGCGACCTGCTGGTGCTGGGCGGGACGGTGGTGGTCATGCTGCAGATGGACGCCCGCCTGGCCGTCTACACCTTTGCCGTCATCCCGCTGATGGGCCTGGCTACCTACTTCTTCAGCCGCAAGGCCCGCGCGGCCTATCGCGAGACGCGCACCCGCGTGGCGGCGGTGGTCGGCGACCTGGCCGAGGATATCTCGGGCATGCGCGTGATCCAGGCCTTCGCCCAGGAAGACGCCTCGCAGCGCCGCTTCCGCGAGGTCAACGCCGCCAACCGGCGCGCGCAGATCGACGCCATGTCGCTCTCGTTCATCTTCCTGCCCGCGGTCGACCTGCTCGGCATCCTGGCCACCATCATCGTGCTGTGGGTCGGCGGGCTGGCGGTCGGGCGCGGCGAAGTGACGGTCGGCGTGCTGGTGGCCTTCCTGGCCTACGTGACGCGCTTCTTCCAGCCCATCCAGGAGCTCAGCCGGCTCTACACCACCATGCAGTCGGCCATGGCGGGCGGCGAGCAGGTCCTGCGCCTGCTGGATACCCCCTCGCAGGTCACCGACCGGCCCGGCGCGCAGCCCATGCCGCCCATCCGCGGCGAGATCGACCTGGAGCAGGTCTCCTTCCGCTACCGCCCCGACACCCCCGAAGTCCTCCACGAGGTCAGCCTGCACCTGCCCGCCGGGCAGACCCTGGCGCTGGTCGGGCCGACCGGGGCCGGCAAGACCTCCATCGCCAACCTGATCGCCCGCTTCTACGATGCGACCGGCGGGGCCGTGAAGGTCGACGGCATCGACGTGCGCGAGGTCACCCAGCGCTCGCTGCGCGCCCAGACCGGGCTGGTGCCGCAGGACCCCTTCCTGTTCTCCGGCACCATCGCCGACAACATCCGCTTCGGCCGCCCGGAGGCCGGCGATGACGAGGTCCGCCAGGCGGCCGCCCTGGCCAACGCGGCCGAGTTCATCGAGGCCCTGCCGCTGGGCTACGAGACCAAAATCCTGGAGGGCGGGGTCAACCTGTCGGTCGGGCAGCGCCAGCTGGTGTGCATCGCCCGGGCCGTGCTGGCCGACCCGCGCATCCTTATCCTCGACGAGGCCACCGCCAACGTCGATACCGTCACCGAGGTACTCATCCAGAGCGCGCTCGAGCGCCTGCTGGCCGGGCGCACCGCGGTGGTCATCGCCCACCGCCTCTCCACCGTCCGCAACGCCGACATGATCTGTGTCATCAACGACGGGAGCATTGTCGAGCAGGGAACCCACGACTCTCTGGTAAAATTAGAAGGTCTCTACGCCGACCTGTATAACCGCCAGTTTGTCGATCAAGAGGAAGAGACCGCCGGTTAGCCGGCCAGAAGAATTTATCGTCCAGGGTGTGATGCCCCCGCTGATAACGCTGTCAGGCGCTCAGCCACAACCAAAGCACGCGCAGGTCCATCATACCGGTATTTTTCAAACGTAGAAGGAGTCTGTTAAATGCGGCGAACACTGCTCAGTATCCTCAATTTCCTCGCCCTGGCCAGCCTGCTGCTGGCGACCGCCTGTTCGGGAGGCGGGACGGCCCGCAACGAAGAGCCAACCCCCACCCCGCTGCCCACCCCCATGGCCGCCGCCAAGCCGACCTACACCGTCCAGCGCGGCGACATCCTGGCCCAGGTGCAGTTCAGCGCGCGCGTCATGCCCACCGTGCAGGAAGAACTGTTCTTCCGCACCAGCGGGCGCGTCCGCGAGGTGTACGTCCGCAGCGGCGAGACGGTCACCAAGGGCCAGGTGCTGGCCGACCTGCTCCAGCTCGACGAGATGGAAGCCCAGGCCCGCGCCCAGGAGCTGGTTCTGCGCCGGGCCGAGATCAACTACGAAATGGCCTGGCTGCGCCAGCAACTGGCTGCCACCGAGATGGCCACCTGGGACCGCGGCTACGACATCCGCATGAAAATGTACGCCTACGAGGTCGAGCTGGCCCAGATTGCCTATGAAGAAACCAAGATGAACAGCCAGAGCCTCGAAGGCGCCATCCAGGACGCGCAGATCATCTCGCCGCTGGACGGCAAGGTCCTCAACATGACCGTCCTGGAAGGCCAGGAAGTCAGCGGCTTCCAGAAGCTGATCACCGTCGGCGACGACAGCCTGCTCGAAGTGGGCGCCACCCTCACCTCGACCCAGATGCAGGACCTGGAAGAGGGCATGCAGGCCATCATCGAGCTGCCCAACCGGCCGGGTGAAAAACTGACCGGCATCGTCCGCAGCCTGCCCTACCCCTACGGCACCTCCGGCGGCGCGCAGACCAGCAGTACCGTCGAGCCCGGCACGATGGTCGACAACACTACCCGGGTCGCCCTGGACGACCAGAGCAGCATGGCCGGCTTCAAGCTGGGCGACCTGGTGCAGGTGACGGTCATCATGGAGAGCAAGGCGGGCGTGCTGTGGCTGCCGCCGGCTGCCGTGCGCAGCTTTGAAGGGCGCAACTTCGTCGTCATCCAGACCGACGGGCTGCCGCGCCGCCAGGACGTGCGCCTGGGGATCAAGAACGAAGAAAAAGTGGAAATCCTGGAGGGCCTGGAAGAAGGCCAGGTCGTGATCGCGCCCTGATCTCTCGTCATACCCGGGCCGGACTGTCCTGAGCCGCGGTTCAGGCAGCCCGGCGCGATTCACAGGCAGATTATGCGTATCTTTAACCGTTTTTGGGCCACCGTTGTCATCGCCGTCAAGCGCATCTTTTCGCAGCCCTGGATGGCCCTGGCGACCGTGCTGGGGATGATCTTCGCCATCTCGCTGACCATGAGCGTCCCGCTCTACGCCAGTTCGGTCTACAACAGCATTTTTCTGCGCCAGGTGGGGCTGGGCGAGGAAGAAGGCGCCGCCCGGGCCTTCCCGCCCTTCACCTTCCTGTTCACCTACGACAGCAACATCCTGGGCAACCTGCAGTGGCCCGACGTCGAGGCGGTCAACCGCTTCCTCGACCAACAGACCGAAGCCCAGCTCGGCCTGCCGCTGAAGGTGAAATCGCGTTACTTCTCCACCAACCCGCTGGCGCTCTTCCCCGCCTCGGTCACCCAATTTGGTGAGGACCTGAAGCCGCTCCTGTGGAGCAGCCTCAGCTCGATCACCGGCATCGAAGACCACGTCAACGTGGTCGAAGGGCGCTTCCCCACGCCCGCCTCCGGCACCGAGGGCACGGTGGAGGTGATGATCAGCGACGAGCTGGCCATCGACCTGGGCATCCAGCTCGACGAGGAGTTCTCGGTCTTCGCCCGCAACCAGGTGGTCGCGGGCGCCCGCGCCACCCTCACCATCCCGGTCCGCGTGGTGGGCGTCTACCAGGCCATCGACCCGGAGGAAGATTTCTGGTTCATCAAGCCCTCCATGCTCAAAGAGCGCCTGATCGTCCCCGAAGCCACCTTCGTCGAGCGCATCAGCCCGACCCTCAGCGACGAGATCTACGGCGCCTTCTGGTACATGGTGATGGACGGCACCAGCGTGCGCCCCGACCAGGCCATGGCCACCGCCCGGCGCATCCTGGCCTTCCAGCAAGAAGCCGGCCAGTACCTGCCGCGCATCAAGCTGAGCGTTTCGCCGGTCGACGCGCTGTATGAATACCAGCGCGCCGCCAACCTGCTGACCGTGCTGCTGTTCGCCTTCAGCGTGCCCATCTTCGGGCTGCTGCTGGCCTTCATCACCATGACCGCCGGGATGACGGTCGAGCGCCAGCGCAACGAGATCGCCGTGCTGCGCAGCCGCGGGGCCGAGGTGGCCCAGATGCTGGGCATCGCCACCGTCGAAAGCCTGCTGCTCGGGCTGCTGGCCCTGGCGGTCAGCCTGCCGGTCACCTCAGCCATCGCCTTCGCCATCGGCCGCACGCGCAGCTTCCTCGATTTCTCGTCCGAGACGGGCATGGACCTGGTCTGGAACGCCACCACCTACTACTTCGGCATCGGCGCGATCGTCTTCACCATGCTGGCGCGCCTGTTCCCCACCATCCGCGCGGCCCAGTCCAACATCATCGTCTACAAGCGCGAGCGGGCCCGCAGCCTCAACCGCCCGGTCTGGCAGACCTTTCTGATCGGCGCGCTGCTGTTCGCCCCGGCCTGGTACGGCCTGTACCAGCTCCAGCAGTCGGGCAGCATCGACGTGCTGGGCGCCAGCCAGAAGGGCGACCCCTTCACCAACCCGCTGCTGATCATGGTGCCGGCCCTGGCCATCTTCTCGCTCTCGCTGATCTTCATCGGCATCCTGCCGCTGTTCATGCGCGGCATCACCTGGGTGGCCGCCCAGACCCGCAGCGTGGGCATCATGATGGCCGCCCGCCACCTGGCCCGCACCCCCACCACCTACACCCTCCCGCTGGTCCTGCTGATCCTGACCCTCAGCCTGTCGGCCTTCACCGCCACCCTGGCCGGCACGCTCGACAACCACCTGCGCGACCAGATCTACTACCGGGTCGGCTCTGACGTGACCTTCCTCGACCTGGGCGACAGCCCCGAAGACCCCAGCAGCGGCCCGGCCGGCATGGCCGCCGCCCAACCCGCCAGCGACGCCGGCCTGGGCTATGAAAACCCCAACCCGCCCGGCTGGTTCTTCCTGCCCGTCACCGATTACCTGCAGATCCCCGGCGTGCGGGATTCCACCCGCGTGGGCCGCTATACGGCCACCGCCATCTTCGGCAACCGCAACGTGTCGGGCGAGGTGATGGGCATTGACCGCTACAACCTGCCCAACATCGCCTTCTGGCGCCCGGACTTTGCCGAGCAGAGCCTGGGCGGGCTGATGAACCTGCTGGCTGCCCAGCCGGACGGCCTGCTCGTGCCGGCCGACTTCTGGAAAGAGCAGGTCCTCACCTACGGCGACCTGGTCACCCTGCGCATCATCAACTACCAGAAAGCCACCGAGGTCGATTTCCACGCGGTGGGCACCTTCGAGTTGTTCCCCACCTACTACCCCGGCGGGCAGCCGCTGTTCATCGCCAACCTCGACTATATCTTCCAGTCGGTCGGCGGCGAATACCCTTACAACGTGTGGCTGGAGACCGGCGATGAGCTGGTCGACACCCAGCGCATGTCGTACAACTCGGTGGCCATGCTCGGCGCGCGCACCATCAACTGGAAAGAGCCGCTCAGCCAGATCCTCCGCGAGCAGACCCGCCCCGAGCGGCAGGGCCTGTTTGGCGTGCTGTCGGTCGGCTTCGGCGCGGCGGCCCTGCTGACCGTGCTGGGCTTCCTGCTCTACGCGCTGCTCTCGTACCAGCGCCGCTTCGTCGAGCTGGGCGTGCTGCGCGCCATCGGGCTTTCGGCCGGGCAAATGACCTCCTTCCTGGCGGCCGAGCTGGCCTTCCTCATCTTCACCGGCGCCCTGATCGGCACCGGCCTGGGGGTGTGGATCAGCGACCAGTTCATCCCCTACCTGCAGGTGGGCGCCAGCGCCGAGGCCCAGATCCCGCCGTACGTCGTGTATGTCGCCTGGCCGGCCATCCTGCGGGTCTATGCCCTGTTTGGCCTGCTGTTTATCGTTGCGCTCATCGCCCTGGTCATCCTGCTGCGGCGGATGAAGATCTTCCAGGCCATCAAGATGGGCGAAACCGTTTAGTCTGAGAAAGCGAGCGCCTGAATGACAAAACCCGGAAAGAAAACCACCCCACCCGGCAGCCAGATGAGCGTCGACGACGTGATCCGCGCCGCGGCGGCAGCCGGCGAGCCGGCCGAGGCCGGAACGCCCGCCGCCGTCGCCGCCCCGGCAGCCGCTGCCACACCGGCAGCCGCCGCCGCCACTGCCGGGATCGTCTGCGACAACCTGGTCAAGATCTACAAGATCGCCGAATTAGAGGTGTTTGCGCTGCAAGGGCTCGACCTGGTGGTCAACCGCGGCGAGCTGCTCGGCATCGTCGGCGCCAGCGGGTCCGGCAAGACCACCCTGATGAACATCCTCGGCGGCCTCGACCGGCCCTCGGCCGGGCGGGTGTGGGTGGACGGGATGGACCTGCTCAACCTGTCGGACACGGCCCTCGACCGCTACCGCCGCACCATGGTCGGCTTTGTCTGGCAGCAGGGCGGGCGCAACCTGATCCCCTACCTGAACGCGCTCGAAAACATCGAGCTGCCCATGACCCTGGCCGGGCTTTCCGGGCGGCAGAAGCGCAAGAAGGCCGAAGAACTGCTCGAGGCGGTCAGCCTTTCTGAGCGCCGCCGCCACCGCCTCTCGGAGCTGTCGGGCGGCGAGCAGCAGCGCGTGGCCATCGCGGTGGCGCTGGCCAATTCGCCCCACCTGCTGCTGGCCGACGAGCCGACCGGCGAGCTGGACTCGAACACCGCCCTGACCATCTACCAGACCTTCCGCGACCTGAACGCCCGCTACGGACTGACCGTCATGATCGTCAGCCACGACCCGACCATTGCCCGCCACGTGAACCGGGTGGTTGCCATCCGCGACGGCAAGCTGGCCACCGAAACCGTCCGCCAGACCCGCGTGGTCGCCAACGGCGAGCAGGCCCAGAACGGCGACGGGACGCCCGCCGGGGTGATCCACGAAGAGGTGCTCGAAGAGCTGACCGTGCTCGACTCGGCCGGCCGCCTGCAGATCCCCAAGGAATATCTCCAGCGGGTCAGCATCAAGTCGCGCGTGACGCTCGAGGTGACCGACGACGGCATCCTCATCCGCCCCGCCGGCGACAGCGGGCACGCCCCCTCGGCCGAAGACCTGGGCGCGGCCCTGGCGGCCTCGCGCCGCACCAGCCGCACGCGCTCGCTCCAGCACCGCCTGCTCGACCGGGTGCTGAAAGCCGTCAACCCCAACCGCAAGACGGAAGGATAGGTCCCCCATGGCAGACACCACCCTCCAGACCCTCGCAATCGAAACCAACGACCTGTGGCGGATCTACAAAACCGGCGCCCAGGAAGTGGCCGCGCTGCGCGGCGTCAGCCTGCACCTGCCGCCCCGCTCCTTTGTGGCCCTGAAAGGGCGCTCGGGCAGCGGTAAGACCACCCTGCTCAACTGCCTGGGCGGGCTCGACCGCCCCACCCGCGGCACCGTCTCCATCTTCGGCCAGGATATCTCCGCCCTGTCGGAGCGCGAAATGACCGGCTGGCGCCGCGAGCAGGTCGGCTTCATCTTCCAGTCCTTCGGGCTGCTGCCGACCCTCTCGGCCTACGAGAACGTCGAGCTGATCCTGCGCATCGCCGGCGCGCGCGCCCACCAGCGCCACGAGCGGGCCGTCGAGTGCCTCAAGCTGGTCGGGCTGGGCAAGTGGATCCACCACCGGCCCTACGAGCTCTCCGGCGGGCAGCAGCAGCGCCTGGCCATCGCCCGCGCGCTGGCTAACCGCCCGAAGCTGATCCTGGCCGACGAGCCGACCGGCGAGCTCGACAGCGGCACCGCCACCGAAATCCTCGGCTTCTTCCGCGAGATCGTCGACCAGGAAGGCCTGACCCTGCTGGTCGCCTCGCACGACATGCTGGTCGACAAGTTCGTCGACCGCATCCTGCGCATGAGCGACGGCCAGATCGTCGACGAAGAGTAGTAGTAACAAAAATAAGGCGCTGCGGGAACGCAGCGCC
>CAZBDC010000157.1:0-12659 GCA_964490575.1 uncultured Anaerolineaceae bacterium
GCGATGGAATCTCGTGACTGGAGTTCAGACGTGTGCTCTTCCGATCTAAATCGACGCGCAGATCGCTCGACTGCCTGATTAGAATGAGCCAATTCTTCCGCTCTCGCGCACGCTCATTTCGATACGCCTTTGCCGGATGGAAACACGTTCTCCGAACCCAAAAGAACGCCTGGATCCACGCTGTGGTATCTTTCCTGGTGATCGTCCTGGCATTGGTGCTAAAACTGGAGTTTCGCGATCTGGCAGTATTAATTGTTACAATCACCATCGTCTGGATGGGTGAGTTTATCAACACCGCGCTGGAAGCAGTCGTCGATTTAGTCAGTCCCCAGTTTCATCCGCTGGCCAAAGTCGGGAAGGATGTTGGGGCGGCAGCTGTTCTGATCGCAGCCCTGGCTTCGGTCCTGGTTGGGCTGCTAATTCTAGGGCCGCCCCTGGTAGGCTTCCTCCAAAAGCTTCTTACTCAGTGATCAACAGCTTATCAATTATCGGAGCGAAGGTCTCTGGCTTTGCAGAGGGTTCAAACCGGTCAATAACCTGCCCGTTTCGATTTACCAGGAATTTTGCGAAGTTCCAGGTGATTGGCCCGTTTAATTTTGGATCATCCAGACTGGTTAGATACCGATATAACGGGTCGGCCTGGATGCCATTTACCTCAATCTTGGCAAACACGGGAAAGGTCACACTATAATTTAGCTGGCAAAACTGCTGGATTTCCTCATCCGATCCAGGTTCCTGATGTCCAAACTGGTCACAGGGAAATGCCAGGATTTCCAGGCCTCGTCCGCGCCATTTTTCGTACATTGTCTGCAGTCCGGCGTACTGCGGCGTGTTACCACATTGGCTCGCCGTGTTAACAATCAACAACACTTTCCCCTGATAGTCTGCCAGGGATTTATTCTTCCCCATCGAATCCTTAACAGTGAACTGATACACAGTCATGATAGCTCGCTCCTTGGCATCATCAAATTGAAAGGTGGCTGCACCCTTCATTGTAGGCCGTGCATGCCTCCTTTGCAAAACTTGGCACAGGTACAGTAATTATAAATTACCCTCAGGTACTTCACCATCAATCTGGTATGATAAGTTTTTGATATGGTTATCCATGCCTTATAAATGCAACCAAAGGAAGCAAAACAGATGAATGATGGGTTTATTTTCGGCACTGTCGGCTCCCCAAAATCCACACCACCAAAACCGGGAGGAAGCGTTGGTGCGATCATGCGAATGAAAGAACTCGAGTTAGGCGCGCTGGAGCTGGGTTGGGTTCAGTCTGTGCGGGTCAGCGAGTCAACCTGCGCAAGCATTAAGAATATATCAAGAGAACAGGGTATTTTGTTGAGTGTACACGCCCCCTACTTCATCAACTTGAATGCGACAGACGAAGAATGGCCGAAATCCCGCAAACGCTTGATGGATGCCGCCATGTATGGTCACCTGGCAGGAGCGACCGACATTATTTTCCATCCCGGTTCATATTTTGGACAACCTGTGGAGGAGGTTCTCGAGCGATCAATTGCTCGCTTACAAAGTTGCGTCGACGAACTGCGGGCGAAGGGTAATCCTGTCACCTTGCGCCCAGAAACAATGGGCAAGTCGGCTATGCTCGGATCGCTCGAGGACACGCTCCGAATGAGTCGGGCCATCGATGGAGTAGAACCCTGCCTTGATTTTGCGCATCTTCACGCCCGACCTGGAGATGGTTCAATGAATTCAGTGGAAGAGTGGCTTGTAGTACTAAATGCCTATGCGCAATCCATCGGTCACGATTCATTACAAAGATTGCATATCCACCTCTCGGGTATTGAATACTCCGAAAAAGGAGAACGCAACCACCTGCCAATTGTCAAAAGCGATTTCAACTTGCGGGCGTTATTTACGGCCCTGTTAGAACAGGGCTGTGCCGGGAGAATCTTGTGCGAGAGCCCAGAAATGGAAAACGATGCCCTTTATTTACAGGACGAATGGCGTAAGCTCTTAAAAAGCAAAGCGTGACGCTTGCTCGCGTCACGCTTTGTCGATTCACTCACCCACAAACTACAGCAATGCGGCTACTTGTTGCCTCCGGATCCCCCGTTTCCGCCCCCATCGCCGCCGCCATTCTGTCCATTCCCATTACCACCTTGCTGCTGTTGGTCACCATTCGCGCTGTTGCCATCACTGTTCCCATCCTGGATGCCATTCGCGCCCTCACTGGGTTCACCCTCGCCAGGCCCGGGGCCGTAGCCAGGACCAGGATAATCATCATCTGTCACCCATGGATTTCCAGGTTCTTCAGGGCCACCAGGATTCTCTTCGCCACCCGGGCCGGGGCCAGGGCCATAGCCACAATAGGGTTCTGGATCACAAGCTGCCCAGGTGCCCTCGCCGGGACCGGTCGACTGTTTTGTTTGCACCATACTGCGGAATGCTTGGGGATCCCCCAGGCCCTGCTCAAGCTGCTGGGTACGAAGCTGCAGTTGCGTACGCACCTGCTGCATAATTGGGTCTCCGGGGTTTGTCTCTTCCGCCTGATTCATGAGCCGCTCTTGAGCCTGCAAGCGCGTTTGGACTTGAACCAGGGCACCCTTCATGGACTCATCATCCATTCCAGCCGCAACCTGAAAAGCTGTCCGCACCTGCTGCTCCCAACGGGCAGCGACCTGAGCAGGCACTTCGACGCCTTCTTTAACCATTCCGGAAAGCTCTTCAGCCCGGCGGTCCGCAAAACGTAAAGCCAGCTCTAATTGTGATTGGTCCTGGGTCGTCAGCCCAAACTGCGCATCCTCACTGGCCAATTTCAAACCATACAATGGCTCATCGGGTTGGCTTGCCTGGGCAGCAGCAATGGTCACTCCACCACCACCCAACGCAAGCGAAACAATCAGTAGAATTGTGATAAGTGTGGTCATACGTATTCGCTCCTTCGGCAGAAAAATGATATTCATCCAACCTGTATGACGCGCTTTCTGCCGTTGAGATACTGCCGGCCTTAAAGCCTGTGCTTGCTGCAGGAACTTCGCCCTTCCCGAGGCCGCTCCTTGTGGATCGCGTGCCCCAACTGCACGAATTTGATCCAGGCGCTCAATCACCTCGCGGTCGAACTGTTCTTTTCCCATCTCCCTTTTCATATTTCCTCATTCGCATCATTCTGTAATAACCGTTTCAAAGTGCCCAATGCCCTATGCTGAAGCGCTTTTATGGCTGTAACCGGTTTATCCAATTCTTTGGCAATTGCCTCGTTTGACCAATCCTCAAAAAACTTTAGAACAATTACCTGGCGTTGATCTACCGTTAAACGAAATAAAGCGTCGCGGACTTTATTTTTATCAATCGAATTCGCCGTTTGTGAAACAGGATCATCATTTTCATCACGTAAATTTTCGTCCAATTCCTGGGTTTGGGGCGGTTGTCGCCGATACCAATCTGTGATCCAGTTATGAGCAATTCGATAAAGATACGCCTGGAGATGATCTTGCGGGCCACCCCCATTTTTCAACGCCTGCAAAAAACGGCTAAATGTTTCTGAAACACATTCCTCAGCCAATCCTTGCTCACCCAGCAAGCGCATTGCATACCGGTAAACCCCAGGACTGTAGATATCATAGATCTCACCGAGGGCATCCAAGTCAAATGCACGCGCCTTTTCCAGCAAACCTCGTTCGTTGATCATCAACGCCTTTACTTCTTTTGACGCAAAACAGATCTGTAGGATACGGTTTAAATAAATAGTGTTTGGTAATATGTTAAAGGATTTTTCCCTGAAACAAACTACCAAACACTCGACAATTAATCGATCTTAATGTCTGGCTGTCCTTCGGACTGCACGCTTTTTCGTACGTCTGTGACCCTCGGCTTCGGACCCAATCCAGATTCCATAAGCCGGCAATACCCGTCGATGCAACAACAGAACAAGCAGCACCAGGCCAAAGGCAATTCCAAATACAATCAAAGACCCGGTGAGACTGTTCATGAAAGCCGGGTTAACAATCATAACCACAGCAAGAGTAAACATCAGCGTTCCACTGATCAGTTTTAAGATCCTTCCCTGTTTTTCTTCCAGGCGGCTTGCCTTCAGAGTTGAAACCGCCGTGAAGAAGATCACCAACTCATCCAGTTGGTAAATTACCATATAAACCAGCAGTAAAAGGACAAATGCCCCGGCTGTCACATTCTGTGAACTCAACAAATTGGTCCATAGAACAGGGAAGCCAGCCGTACAGGAGAATTCCACAAGAGATACCCCACCTGCCAGTACAACTGTCGCAGCAGCCATGCCCCAAAAAGACTGGCTGGCATCGATCACCCGGCGGATGCGCTGGTAGATTCCTGGTTTGGTCTTATCTGAGATCGTTAAGGACAGACCTTCTTTATACCAGAAGTAATCCTTTATGTTTACCAGGGCAAAGAAAAGAGCTACCAGGGCCACCAGCACCTGGATCCAGGTAGCAAAACTTACGATCGTAAGGAATGTAAACAGGCCAGCAATAAATAAAGCGTAAACCGCTGCTGTAACAGTCAGGAAAATAACGCCAATTATAAACACCTTGCGGCGCGACCCGGTATGGAGTGTCAAAGCCAGCAGCATCGAGAGCACCCACAAAGAACATGGATTAAAGCCATCCACAAAAGAAATCAACAGTGTGCTGACCAGCATGGATTGACTTTCCAGGTTGACCGTCATCCCAAACAAATTAATTTCTTTTGCCTGTGGGTCAATCGGAGCATCACTGGCGGCGACCTCCGGCTTATCAGTGCGCGCACCCGGTATAATTCCGGCGCCCGCATCCGCACAACCTTCTGACCGGCACGTCTCGATAGCCGCTTCAATCTGTTCACCGATCGATGGCGTCCAACCGATCCAATAGCGGTTGTTCAGATACATGATAGGCACACCCCGCCCCTCATCGGGCACCTGGAAAGCATCGGCCATTTTCATGTAAAGTGCCTGGTTACTTTCGCTGTAATAGACCTCGTAAGCACGGACAGCCAGGTCAGGGTACTTCCGGTCGAGCTCTTCCAAAACTGGTTTGGCCTGGGCGCAATGGGGGCAGCCATCGCCCCAGAAAAAATACAACACGATATCGCCCTGATCGGTGTTTTCAGTCAGCGAGTTCTCCTGAGAACAGCCACTCAAGATGAGCGTGACAAGGATTCCCAGCACAATTATCTTTGCCCAAAAACCTGTTTTGGTGGCCTTGCTCATTTATCCTCCGGGTTCATTAGCTATTGAAAGCAGCTAATTTTAATCCTGTTTCTACCACTCGGGTAGAGATAGAAGGATTAAGATCTTTTAATTAAATCGGTTTTCCTACTGCCCGAGCACGCAGCCTAACCATTCCGCCCAATAATTCCTGTTGATCGATTTCAACAGAGGGGTTAAGCGCCCCTGCCTTCAGTGCGTCCTCTCGAGCCTGCTCGGACACAATAGACCTGGCAAACCGGAGTGCCTCCTCCAATCGATCAAATATGCGCGGGGCGCCGCCAGCCAGAACTTGAAAACCAGTAACCATTGAACCTTCTATCCGCGGAAGGACTTCTACATCTTTTTGAACCAGGACATTCCCTACCACAGTGCCCACCGCATTAGCTACTTCGTAATTCGCCGGATAACAAATTTCAGTTCCTAAAGTCTCAGCAACCGGATCAAGAAAACAGCGCGCCGGAGCGCCAATACCGATGATTGGAACTTTCAACTCAAACTTGCAGCCCAAAAATGGATCCGTGCCTGCGAAGTTTTCATCAAATAGCCAGCCAGCCAAAGAATCCGAGCGCAGGCCATTTTTCTCTTCCGGGACGGAATGGCCCGTCAAAAACTGCAAAACCTCAGCTGTGATCTTCCGTGTCATCCACCGCCGGATTTCCGTGATGAATTCCCCTGGCGACTGACCCAGCATGCGCGCGATCGTCTCGATAGCCAGCTGTGCGACCCCAGTATCCCAGGGGGCATATTCACCGGTAACATGGAACAAATCCGTGGGTGTAAGCCCGGCCCGCATGATGATATCCTGGCGAAGAAGCTGTCCCCCGTCAACTTGAACCACAGAAACCGCCCCAGCCTGTTTTAACAACCAGGGTAAACGCCGCGGTCCATCCCGGAGCAATTCGATCACTCGGTTGGTTCGTGAATCCCGAAAGGCCTGGGAAGGCAGGCGTCGTAAAAGCCAATACTCAAGCTTGTCTGGGTAAAAGCGGTCTGGTGCGCCAATCAGAAATGCCTCAAGGTCACGCTTGACCTCTGGGTAGGCGTGCGCCACAAAAGAGAGCGGCAAAACCCGATCCGGGCCAACACTAATCTCGCCTCGCGGAGTGAAATGGATCTGGCTGTCGCCCCCCAATCCGAAGGACCGGGCCCGGATTGTTTGGACGCTGGTGTGAAAACCGCCCACTGTCGCTTCGCCGCCATCCATAACCAGTCCCCCGTCTTGAACCAGGGCAAGGTCAGTCGTTGTCCCTCCAATATCAATGACCAGAGCAGAGGGAATTTCCGCCAGATATAAACCACCGATTGCACTGGTTGTCGGGCCCGAATGGATGATCTCTACGGGGCGATGAGCCGCAAAATCGGCGCTGACCAACGATCCATCACCACGCACAACGATTAAAGGGCAGTCGATTTTACGCTCAATCAACATAACTTGAACGGTATTTAAAAACTCATAAGCTGTTGATAACAGCCCGGCGTTCAGGCTGGCGGTTGTCGCCCGCCGGATTGAGTTCAGCCTGCTGGTGAGGTGGTGACCTTGAACAACCGGCAGGCCGCTGATGCGGTGAAGGATCTCTCCGGCGCGTTCCTCATGGCCTGCGTTCAGGGTACCAGCGTAAGAAGAGACGGCAAAGGCTTCAACCTGGCCCATTAACTCAACTGCGCGTTCGGCCAACAGGCCTTCAGCCAATGGAGCCTGTTCCTGGCCCTGTAAATCCATTCCGCCAGGGACGAAGTAAAAACGGTCTGTAGAAAATTGGCGCTGAAATCCATATTGGTAAACCAGTTGTGGGTCATAACCCAGCAGAAATAGCCCAACTGGCCTGGATTTTCTCTCGACGATCGCATTGGTCGCAAGCGTTGTGGAAAGTGACACCAGCTTGATCTGATCTGAGCCCACCGCTGACAATTGATCCAGGATCTGCTCAATGCAGACCCGTAAATCGTGGTGAGTAGTCAGGACTTTCGCTGTTTTGATTATCCGGCGCCGGTCAGGATCCAGCAAGACTCCATCCGTAAACGTTCCACCAGTATCAATACCTAAAAACACATCAGTCATAGCGGTTGATTATAATGCAGACGAATAACGAACCCCGTTCCATCACACCTGTCATCCAGCTTCCCCGTCAATTTCGGGATCCTCGCGAACCACCGGCGCCAGTCCCGCCCCTGTGGTCGTGTCAAAAAATGCGGGGCGGGGTGAACTTGCAGCCAGATTCGCATACATCGTTTGGGTGACCTTGACACCCAACGCGTCATAAGCGAGCAGTACACTTCCAATTACCGGCTCAAACTTTGCCCTTACAATATTAGCCAGTGGTACAGTTCGGTGAACTGCTTGTGTAATCGTATCGATGAGTAACGGTCCTTCCCCCTTGAAGATACTTCCAGCTAAAACCACATCGAAAGGTATGGTTGTCATCCCAAAGCGCCGTGCCATAGCCGTGGCATATTCTGCCAATCCCTCACCCTGCCTGACAAGAATGCCAGCGGCAACCGTGTCGCCGGCCAATGCTGCCTTAAAGACCAGCGGCACCAGGGTAAACATCCGCTGGTAAGGGATCGTTCGGGCGATATAGGCCCGCAGCATCGCCTCCACAGAAGGAAACGCCAGCTTCTCCAGCACGAACTTGGTCAAGGATGTAGCCAATCCGCGTCCATCCTCTGCCCGCAAAACCGCCGCGAATGTGTCTTGAACGATCGTACCCGCTCCACCAAATGTCTCATAATAACCAAAAGCCCATTCCTCGCCAGCAGGTGTAATGACTGCGGCATTCATACCTGTCCCGGCAGCAATCACCATTCCATAAGGTTTATCAGTGCCAGCGCGAAGACCTCCAAAGGAATCGTTCTTCACCACCACCCGCTCGCATATCCGAGCCTGGCTCAAGACAGTTTCTCGCCTGGTATGATCCTCAGGCCAATCTGCCCCGGCTAATGTGAAGACACCTAACGGAACATCGCTTCCGGATATACCCGCTATTGCAAGCGCCTGTTGGACCGCCTCCACCACCACTGCCATTGGAATTTCAACATCCTCACCTGTCCAATTACTGCCACCGGTGCGGGCCGCACCGACAACCCGTCCCTCGCTATCGGCGACCAGTGCCACCGTCTTGGTCGTACCTCCATCCACGCCAATAACAAACATAGTTCGCTCCAGATTGATTGATGAGTGGCCTTATTTTATCCCAGTTTCTCAAGCGCCCCTACTCAAAGACCCCATTGCAAACTTTTGGATCTGGCTGCCAATCAAGTTTATAATGAGCACACAAAGAAAATTCTGCCGTTACACAAGACATTTAGATCCAGCTTATGGACTGTGAAACTCATCCTGGGAGATATTGATGAACCATCGTGAACGTGTGACCGCCGCCATTCGCCACCTACCGGTCGACCGCCTGCCATTTGACCTGGGCGGTATGCGCTCTACCGGAATCATGGCTGTTGCATACCATCACCTCAAGCGGCACCTGAATATCGCCGAGGGGCAAATTTACGTATTTGACACGGGCCAACAACTGGCCTATGTGGAAGAACCAGTCCGCCAACGCCTGGGATGCGATGTGGTAATCCTGGATGGTGGTTTGATCGCTGGTTGGCGAGATTACACGCTCCCTGATGGTACGCCGGCAAAGATTTGCGCCGATTTCATCACTATCCCAGATGGGGCGGGTGGCGAATACGCACTCGATGACCGGGGCAGGCCTGTCAGCCATCGTCCCGCTGCCAGTTATTACTTTGACGGCGTTTCCAACCCACCACTGGCAGGCCTGGATACAATTGCCGACATTAATCAATTTAAAACGGAACCGCTCTCAGACGAATATTTGGAAGCGCTCCGCCAGGAAGCCAAAAGGCTTTACGAACAAACCGACTACGCCATCTTGGGCTCCTTTGGGGGGGCTTTCTTAGAAGGTGCACAGGGGCTACGCGGCTGGGATCAGTTTATGCTCGACCTTGGTACAGACCTTGCCTATGTTGAAGCCTTGCTCGACAAGATGCTGGAACACTATCTTAGAAATGTAGAACTCTACCTGGATGCAGTCGGCGATTATATCCAGATCATCCAGATGGGTGGAGACATGGGAACGCAGAACGGCCCCCAAATCCGGCCTCGCATGTACTATGAGATTTTCCAACCACGTGAAAAAGCGCTCTGGGGCCGGATCCACAAGATAAAACCAGAAGTTGCCGTTTTCCTACACTGCTGCGGCGGGATTTACGACTTGATCCCAGGCATCATCGATGCCGGTTGCGACATTCTCAACCCTGTCCAGATCAGCGCCCGCGGTATGGATCCTGAGCGCCTGAAACGTGAGTTTGGCAACCAACTGTGCTTCTGGGGGGGTGGTTGTGACACCCAGACGATTCTCCCTTTTGCCAGTCCGGAAGAGGTATACCACCATACCCGGCGAAACATCGAGATCTTTGCGCCTGGCAGCGGGTTCGTCTTTACTCAGGTTCACAACATCCAGGCCGGCGTGCCCGTTGAGAACATCATGGCAATGGTCCAGGCTGTCCAGGATAGCCAAAATGAGATCTCTTTTATCAAAGGCTAACAGACCAATTCAAAAGCAGGATGCCCAATTACCTGAGAATCCAGACCGGGTCCCATGAAAACTAACCGATACAGCCTGACGATCCTGTTTTTTACCATGCTGATTGTCAACACCGGGTTCGGCGTGATTCTGCCGATATTGCCTTACTACGCCCAAAGCATGGGCGCTTCAGCCACCATGCTGGGATTGCTTGCCGCTACCTATGCCACTATCCAATTCATTTTTGCGCCTGTCTGGGGCCGCCTATCCGATCGAGTAGGCCGCAAGCCCATATTGTTAATCGGGTTAGTCGGTTTTTGTATCTCCTTCCTGATCTTTGGATTAGCCAGCCAGTTATGGATGCTATTTTTAGCTCGAATCATCGGCGGCCTGCTGTCATCATCTACTCTCCCTACCGCTTTAGCGTTTATTTCTGACACAACTCGACCGGATAATCGCGCCCGCGGAATGGGCCTGCTTGGCGCAGCCGGCGGGATTGGTATGATCCTGGGTCCTGCGCTGGGAGGCTTTTTAGGCGAAATTTCTCCCCAGGTGCCTTTCTTCTTTTCTGCCGGGCTCGCGCTGGTCGTAGCCTGCTTTGCATTGGTCGTTCTGCCTGAGACCTATCCTCCTGCCGCTCGCCATACCGCCGGTAACCGTCCGCCGGCTGTTCGCCACAGCCGGCTGCACATGATCATCGGCGCATTAAGAGGCCCTCTCGCATTCTTGATGATCCTGGCTGCGTTGACCAGCTTCGGCCTGGCTCAGTTAGAGAGTACCGCTGCTCTATTCGCCCGAGCGCATTTTAATGCCGGTGAAGCAGAAATGGGGGCGATGTTTATGATCATGGGGATATTGGGCGTTTTGGCTCAATTTTTTCTGGTCGCACCTGTTATTGGCAAACTGGGTGAACAACGTGCTATCCAGGTCAGCCTGGCCGGCGTGGGGGCCAGCATGTTCCTCTTTGGAATTGTCCCCAGCATCCTGATCGCTCTTCCAGTCGTTATCTTGATGGGTCTATCCATGTCCTTTTTGCGCCCGGCGTTGAACACACTCGTATCACGCAGCGCGCCGCCCTCTGAGCAAGGCATAACGATGGGATTGGTCAATTCCTTCTACAGCCTCGGGATGATGTTCGGGCCAGTTACGGGAGGTATATTTTTTGACCAAATGGGAAACTCCTGGCCGTTCTTCTCGGCCGCATTCGTTCACATGGTAGGATTGGCGGCCTCACTGATAGCTTTTCGCCAAATATCCGAATCTACCGCAGAGTCCGCTCCAAAAGCATAGGAACAAAATAATGGATCTTGGGCTTAGTAACCGAATAGCTTTGGTGACTGGCGCCTCCAGTGGAATTGGGGCGGCAACTGCCCGTCTCTTTGCTCAAGAAGGCGCAAATGTAATTGCCTGCTATCACAACAATCGTCAGGGCGTAGAAGAGACGGCCAACACAATTCGAAACCTCGGCCGGCAGGCATGGGTGTGCAATTTCGACCTGGGCAGCCCGGCTTCAATCAAAAACGGAATTGCAATGCTGAAGCAGGAAATTGGCGATCGCAAGATCGACGCGGTGGTTTTATGCGCAGGGCACAACATTGTCACGCCATTCGATCACCTGGATGCTGAAGAGTGGAACACTGTAATTAACATCAACTTGAATGGTCCGTTCTATCTGCTCAGCGCAGTAGCCCCACTGCTTGGAGACAGCGCCGGGGTTGTCACCGTCGCGAGTGTGGCTGCGCAAACAGGCGCACCCCATCATGCCCACTATGCCGCAGCCAAAGCCGGCCTGGTCAACCTCACCAAAAGCGCAGCCCGAGCCCTGGCGCCGAAAGTCAGGGTCAACTGTGTCGCACCCGGAATAACACTCACACCCATGGGCCGGGCAACATCCGAAACGCTGGAGCCTAACTATGCCCGCTCGCGCCTGCTCCTCCAGCGGTTTGCTGAACCCGAAGAAATCGCTCGGGTGATCGTCTTTGTCGCCAGCCCGGCCGCCAGCTTTATGACCGGCGCCACGATCGATATTAATGGGGGCAGGAATCTCCGCTGAGGAAGCAACAACTCACCATGCAGTGCTCCCCATTTTAATGCCCCGGTTCTCTCAAAATTCGGATTTGCATGCGCAGTAATGTTAGCGAAATTAGTTCGTTAAAATAAATGGATTCGAGTAAAGGAGTGCTATGGTAAATCAAATGGGAAATGGAAAAATCCTCGCACAGCAGCCCAGCAACGAGCATTATGAACACACCGTCGAAGGCTTTAAGCGCGCATTAGTCGATAACCTCTATTACCAGCGGGGCCAGGGCGCCTATACTGCGGGTAAGCTGGATGTATACATGGCACTGGCGCATACCGTCCGCGACTATCTGATTAAAAACTGGCGGGAATCGATTGATATTTTCGTTGAAAAACGGCCAAAATTTGTCTATTATCTTTCAGCCGAATATCTGCCCGGCCGGCAGATTACCCAAAATCTACTCTACACCGGCACAACTGATCTGGCCCGCCAGGCTCTGGACGAGTTAGGCTTCAATCTTGAAGAGCTGATTGATCTCGAACCAGAACCCGCCCTGGGTAACGGGGGGCTGGGGCGCCTGGCGGCATGCTATTTTGACTCGTTGGCCACGCTCAATATTCCTTCCGTTTCCTATGGAATTAACTACGAGTTTGGAATCTTCCGTCAGTCCTTCAATAAGGACGGTGAACAGGTAGAAAGCGCAGATGATTGGCTTTATTATGGCAACCCATGGGCCTTTCCTCAGCCAGATAACCGAGTCCAGGTCGGTTTTGCCGGACATACCGAACAGTACACGGATGATGTCGGTCGCTTATGCGTGCGTTGGGTCCCTTCTGAGACTATTTTGGGTGAGCCTTCTCATATGCTTGTCCCTGGCTATGGCACACACACCGTCAACATGCTCCGCCTGTTG
>CAZBDC010000158.1:0-12648 GCA_964490575.1 uncultured Anaerolineaceae bacterium
CCAAGTAGCAAGTTTCGTGCCAGTTTCGACTTTCAGCTTTGACAGACCACTAGGAGACGAAAAAGATTAGTCGTACTTTTAGATTACTAAAGTTATTATGAAATCCTTCCAATAAATTATAACAATTCATTATTCTCTGTCAACTATATTTTACAAAGTAAGGCTTTTCTGCTTATAATAACATAACCGAGCGGCCCGGGCTGGCGGTCGATTTCTACGTGCCTTCCGCCGGCGGGGCCGCGCGGGCCTTCGCCGAGGCGGGCGGCGCGCTGCTCGTGGCGCCCTTCGACATCCCCATCGGGCGCTGTGCGGTGGTCGCCGACCCGTGGGGCAACCCGCTCGTCCTGCTCGACATGAGCAAGGGCCGCCTGGTCACCGACACCGAGGGCAACATCACCGGGGTCGAGCCGCTGGAGAATACTTAGCCACTGGCAAAAGACGCGCAGCGCCCCAGGAGCGACCTCTCCCCGGCCCTCTCCAAAACGCAGGCGTTTTAGAGAGGGGGCGAGCGCCCGCGGGGCGAGGCTTCGCGCGGCTCCACCCGGTTGGGGGATTATCACGCGAATTTTATTGGTTTCCGGTCGCGTTTTGTTGTATAGTTTAAGGAGTTCCCAAAAAGGCGGGCAACCGCCGTTTTAACGTTGTCTTTTCACCCGGGTTGGGGTGCAGCCGGGAGGATTTTTCCGTTTTTTGAGAGGTGAGTTTTCTGCAGGTAAACGATTCGTTTACCGATTTGGTTACAATCAAAGCAGAACGATATACTGGCTTGGGTGAGGACTGGATGCCACAAGAAACCCGGAAACGTCTGACTGATTTGATCGCGCTGCTGCGTCGCAGCTACCCGGACGGAATCTCAACTCCTGAGATCGCCCAGGAACTGGGGGTGACCCGCCAGACGGCTTTCAAGGACATCAACCGGCTGCTCGATGACGGCGTCCCGGTCGAGGTTGAGAAGAACCGTTATTTCATCCGGCCCGATTACGGCCGGGCGATCCATTTGACGGCTGCCCAGGCCTGGCTGCTGTACCTGCCGCTGCGCCGGCTGGTGCGCGCCCAGCTGCACCGCAACCCGCTGGTGCGCGGGCTGCTGCGTAAGGTGACCGAGCTGCTGCGCGACGAAATGGCCGACGAGCTGGACCCAACCGGGGTCGCGGTCGACCCGAAGGCCGACGAGGTGTTCGAGACGCTGGTCGACTGCTGGAAGGACTCCCGCCTGGTCGAGATCACCTACCAGCCGCTCAACGCGAGCCGGGAATCCCAGCTGATCGTTGAGCCGTGGTGGTTCGAGCCGGCCGTGTGGACAGACGCCTTCTACCTGGTGTGCGGGCGGAAGCGCAAAGATGGCAGCCGCGAAACCCTGACGCTGAAGATCGACCGCATCCACGCCGCGCGCAAGCTGCTGGGGACGTTCGAACGGCCCGCCTCGAAAACACTCACCCGCGAGATCGAGCAGACCTGGGGAATCTGGATGGGCGAGCCGGTGCGGGTGCGCCTGCGCTTCAACCCGCGCGTGCGCGAGCGGCTGCGCGAAACCCGCTGGCACCCTTCCGAGACGATTCAGGAAGAGCCGGACGGCGCGGTGACCTGGGAAGCGGTCGTGTCCGAACCGCGCGAGGTGCTGCCCTGGATCCGCGGCTGGGGCGCGGACGTGGAGGTGCTGGAGCCGAAGGAATTGAGGGGGGCGCTGGTCAATGAGTCGCAAAAACTGGCCCGTCTGTATGGAGTTGAACTGCAAGATAAAATACCGGCTTATTTTTCCTTGCAAGCCAAATGGGAAGATAAACAGGTTCCTGACACTCACCCGCTCATCTATCACCTGATCGACGTGGCTGAAACCACGCTGGCTTTGTGGGAGAGCGCCGTAAGCGAGCAAACGCGCCGGTTATTTGCCGGTTATCTTGGGGTGGATCTGCCTGACGCTGGCAGGCTGCTGGCATTTTGGGCTTCACTTCATGATCTCGGGAAAGCAAGCCCAGCTTTCCAGCGCAGGTATGCGGCGCGAGTCGCGCTTCAACAGAAAGAAGGGTTTGGCTTTCCACCGGTGGAGGTTGCTCTCCATCCTCATGGGGTCGTTTCAACCTGGGCATTGATGGATCTTTTATCCCAGGAGGGCGGCATGAACCCCTTTGACGCCCGGCAGATCGCTTTTGCCCTGGGCGGTCACCATGGCGCCTGGCCGGTTAGTTCTAGTTTGCTGGCGCACAATCTAAAATCGTCTGACAAAGGTGATGCGAGCTGGGCAGCTGCCCGGAAAGAGATCTTCCTGGCGTTGGAAATGATCTACCGGCCATCCAGAGAAGCATCTCTGCCTGAAAACCAGGTGGATCTCAACGCCTTTCTGGCGCTGTTTTCCGGCCTGGTCAGCGTGGCAGACTGGATTGGATCGATGGTTGAATATTTTCCATTCACTGAAGAGTACTTCGCCCCGCAAGTTTATATGCAGCGTGCCAGGCAGCAGGCCATGCTGGCGCTGGAGTCGCTTGGCTGGCTTGGCTGGCAGGCAGATGGCAGCCGGCTGGCGTTTTCGGCGATGTTCCCTGAAATCCAGTCACCCAACCCGATCCAGGAAACGACTTTCCAGGCAGGCCTGGAGTGCAACCTGCCTGCACTGCTAATCCTGGAAGCGCCAACCGGGATCGGAAAGACCGAGGCAGCGCTCTACCTGGCGGATACCTGGCTCCAGCGCCAGAAAGGTCGTGGCATCTACATCGCTATGCCAACCCGGGCGACCAGTAACCAGATGCACGAACGCGTGACTGCCTTTTTGCTCAGCCGTTACCCGGCGCACACCATTAATTTCCACCTGGTGCATGGCGCGGCGCTGCTCGATGCTGAACAAGGACTGTCGCAGCCCCAGGGAATTGCCCAGGACAATGCAAAAGCCCAGGGCGCGATCCAGGCAGAAACCTGGTTCCTGCCGCGCAAACGCACTTTGCTGGCTCCCTTTGGGGTAGGGACGGTGGACCAGGCCCTGATGAGCGTCCTGCAAACCAACCACTTCTTTGTGCGCATGTTCGGGCTGGGACAGAAAGTGGTCGTTTTCGATGAAGTCCACGCTTACGATACGTATATGTCGACCCTGTTCCAGCGCCTGCTGGGCTGGCTGCGGTCTACCGGCACTTCGGTGATCCTGCTGTCGGCGACACTGCCTGAAAAGACCCGCGCCGAACTGGCCGCTGCCTGGGCAGGCAAAGCCCAGGCGGCAGTTCCCCCGGCCGCCTATCCGCGCCTGACGCTTCTCAGCCCGAACCAGTCCAATGCTGTTTCTCTGCCCCCACCGCCTACGCGGACGGTCTATCTGGACCGGCAGCCTGCAGACCCATCTGCCATTGCCGCCTACCTGGATGAAAAACTCAGCTCCGGCGGATGCGCGGCGGTCGTTTGCAACCGCGTCGCCCGGGCGCAGGAGGTTTACAAAGCAATCCAGGATCGCGGCATCGTCGCGCCGGAAAACCTGATCCTGTTCCACGCCCGCTTCCCATTCGCGTGGCGGAAAGCAATCGAGGATCGCGTCCTGGCCCAGTTCGGCAAGAAGGGCCGCCGCCCGCACAAGGCGATTGTTGTGGCTACCCAGGTGATCGAACAAAGCCTGGACCTGGATTTTGATCTGATGATCAGTGACCTTGCCCCGGTTGACCTGCTGCTGCAGCGCGCCGGCCGGCTGCACCGCCACGCTCAGAACGACTCCAACCGCCCGGCTCCGGTCCGCCGTCCCTGCCTGGCGCTGACGCAGCCAGAGGTGATCGACGGCCTGCCCTCTTTTGGGAACGACACCTGGGTGTATGAAGAACCCATCCTTCTGCGGACCTGGCAGGTTCTTCATGGGCATGAACAAATCCACCTGCCGGATGAGACATCCGCGCTGATCGAGGCGGTGTATGGCGATGGGCTGCCAATGGATCAGCTGTCGCCCGTTTTCCTGGTGGCTTTGCGAAAAGCCGAAGAGAAAGCGCGCCTGGACCGGGACAAGGAAATCCTCCAGGCCAGGCAGCGCCTGGTCGCGGCTCCTGAAGATGAGCAGCTACTGACATCCGGAATTGATGGATTGGAAGAAGATAATCCGGCGGTTCACCAGGCCTTCCGCGCCATGACCCGCCTGATCGAGCCGGGCGTCTCGCTGATTTGCCTGCACCAGACGGGAGCAGGGCTGGCGCTGGAACCGGATGGGAGCGGCGCGCCGCTGGACCTGCATACCCGGCCCAATCTCACCATGGCGCGTGACCTGCTCAAACGCGTGGTCAGCGTGCAAAACCGGGCGGTGGTGGATTACTTCATCCAGCGCGGATCCGCCAGCCCGGAATGGAAGACATCTTCTGCTCTGCGGTATCACTACCCGGCGATTTTCGACGCCAACGGCGAATGCCTGCTGGAAGGCGCCGGCCTGATCTTGAAATTAACCCGCGAACTCGGTCTGGTTGTTCTAAAGGAGGCAAAATGAGTTATTCTTTCAACCTTGTCGACTGCAAGTGGATCCCATGTATCCATGGGGATGGGCGTGTAGAGATGTATAGCCTACGCGAAACTTTGGTGAAATCACATCAAATACACGGATTGCAAGGTGAAACACCTCTCGAAACTGCAGCAATCTATCGATTGTTGCTGGCAGTATTACATAGCGCACTGCGAGGACCAAAAGACTCATCTGAGTGGAATGATCTTTGGCAACAAGGCAAAGGTGACTGGAATCTGCCTTGGTTGTTAGATTATCTGAAAGCGTGGTATCAGCATTTTGATTTATTCCATCCTGATAGGCCCTTTTTTCAGGTCAAAGATGACAGGGTAAAACCAAAAAGCGTTCTTGACATTACTCATGGAATGGGAACTGCAAATGAGCTATTTGACCATGTCTCAGTCACCTATGATGTTGCTCTGTCCCCTGCTCAAGCTGCAAGAAGGCTAATTGTTGGGCAACTCTTTGGATTGGGTGGAGGATGTGACCCGTCACAAAACCTTTACTTGTCATCTGGAACATGGGCCAAGGGTGTTATTTTCCTTCTGGAAGGAAAGAATCTGTTCCAAACGTTGGCACTGAATCTACTTAACTATAACCCTGAGTTAAATCGCCCCATTGGAGGACTTGGGGAGGATTTCCCCGCTTGGGAAATGGAGGATCCTTATAGCCCAACACGCAAGTTACCTTACGGTTATTTGGATTACTTGACATGGCATAACCGAAGACTTTACCTGATCCCTGAACAAGATGAAAACGGAGAACTTGTTGTCCGAAAGATGATGTTAGCACCCGGGCTGGCAATGGATTCGGAAGTTCTTCATCCAATGAAGCACTACAAAGCTGGAAAAAAGGGCTGGTATCAAGAAGAATTTTCGGAAGATAAAAGCTTATGGCGTGAGAGTCACACACTTTTCCTTCTCAACGAAACAATTGCAGATAAGTCGCATCGCCCACCGCTTATTTTCTCCTGGCTTTCATTTCTAATCGACAGAGGATACATCGAAGCAAGCCAGATCTATCATTATATGGCCCTTGGCATGGCTACACATAGAACCCAGGCCAAAATTTATTTTTACCGAGAAGAACACATGCCATTGCCTTTGCGGTATTTAGTCGATGAAGATTTGGTGGGAAAGTTGGCGGAATCTGTGAATATATCCGAATCTGTTCGGAAGGGTTTATGGCGAGCCACAAACGTATTGGCACAAATTCTAATTTCACCATCTTTGGATGAATCGGGGAAAAAATCTCCAGACAATAAAGATGTTGAAAATCTCTTGAATCACTGGAACACAGAACGCTATTACTGGCAGCAATTGGAAATTCCATTCCTAAATTTCTTACAAGAGCTTCCAAGGCATTCGGCAGCAATACTCACCTGGCGCGAGACTGTCCGCCGGGCAGCCTGGGATGCGCTCGAGCAGGCTGCTGCCGCTGCCGGCACGGATGCGGCGGCGCTGAAAGCGGCTGTTCGCGCGCGCGCAATGCTTGGCTCTTCGCTCAAAGAGCTTTTCCCTGATACCAAAGAGGAGATTCCTGCATGACTGAACAAAAAAATCACCCATTTATTGATCACCTGCTTTCCCTGGCCAGCAAGCAGGACCGTGGGGCGCTGGCAGCGCTGCGGCGCGGGCTTGGCCGCCCACCCGGCGCGGCGGCGGAAATGTTCCGCCTGGTTGAGCCGTTCCTGCCGCAGAAGCGCAGCACAAACCAGGAAAATGCTTATTACCTGGTCGCGGCGTTGTTCGCGCTGCATCCGGTTGCAACCCAATCCGGCAACCTGGGCGCGCATATGGCGCAGGCGCGCACGCCCGCTGGCGAGGAGGCCCTGGAACGTCGCTTCACCGTTCTGCTGGCCGCCCACCCGGACGACCTGCCGGATTACTTGCGCCAGGCAGTCAGCTTTCTTAAGTCGAAAGATGTCCCGGTGAACTGGAACCAATTGTTTTGGGACCTGCACCAATGGGACGCCGAAGATCGCCGCGTACAGAAAAAATGGGCCAGCGCCTTTTGGGGCCGCCCGGTGGCTGGCCAGGGCATACAGCCCGTATAAACGTGAAAATTTGCCACTACTTCTCAAACCAGAATCGAAAGGAACCCAACCATGTTTATCGAAGTCCATATCCTGCAGAACTTTGCCCCTTCCAACCTGAACCGGGATGACACCGGCAACCCGAAAGACACCGAATTTGGCGGCGTGCGCCGGGCGCGTATTTCGTCGCAGTGCATCAAGCGCGCTATCCGTCTTCATCCGCAGTTCGCGGCCAGCACGGCTGTCGAGCCGGCTGATCGCACCAAGTGGATCACCCGTTTGATTGCCCAGCCCTTGATAGAGGCTGGGAAACCGGAAGATCAGGCCTGGGAAGCTGCGGCGGCTTTTGCCAACGCTGTTGGGGTTGGCACGGAGAAAGATAAGAAGAGTGAACAGCCCAAAACCAGGGTGCTTTTGTACCTCAGCAAAAGCGAGATTGTTACGATTATTCAGGCGCTGCTGGCGCAATGGGATGAGATCATAACCGGTCTGAAAGGCGGGAAATCGCCTGCCCTGGACGGGATTGTGAAGAATTTCGTCAAAGCGCTCAAGGATCGCACCAGCGCGCCCGATATTGCCTTATTTGGCCGCATGTTAGCCGAAAACCCCGACCTTAATCTCGATGCTGCATCGCAGGTGGCCCACGCTATCTCGACCCACCGTGTCAGCATGGATCTGGATTATTACACCGCAGTGGATGATCTGAACAAAGATGACGAGACCGGCGCGGGGATGATCGGCGTGACCGGTTTCAACAGCGCCTGTTTTTACCGGTATGCGCGGATTGACTGGGATCTGCTGCTCAAAAACCTGGATAACAACCGGGACCTGGCCCGCAGGACGGTCGAGGGTTTCCTGCGCGCGGCGGTGGCGGCTGTGCCTGGCGGCAAGCAAACCTCGTTTGCAGCGCAGAACATGCCCGATTTTCTGTTGGGGGTTGTCCGCAAGGACGGCGAGTCCTGGTCACTGGCCAACGCGTTCGAAAAACCGGTCAAAGCCGGCCGGGATGGCGGATACCTGGCGCCATCGATTGCCGCGCTGGATGCTTACTGGGGCCGCCTGGATAAAGCATATGGCTGTGACGGTGTCCGGCCGGTTGTGCTGGCGCTGGACGAAGAAGCGCCTCTGGCTCAATTAAAAGAAGCGGCGGTCGCAAACCGCGAAGCGTGGGTCGCCACGATCCTGGCCGGGTTGGAGTAGCCAATGAACACCCTTCTGCTTCGCCTGAGTGGGCCGATGCAGTCTTGGGGCGTGCAGAGCCGCTTCAGCGTGCGCGACAGCGGCCTGGAACCATCCAAGAGCGGGGTGCTGGGGCTGGTTTGCGCCGCCTTGGGGATCGACCGCGCTGAAGATGGCCCGCTGGCTGAACTGGCGGCGCTTCGCATGGCTGTGCGGGTGGACCGGGAAGGCACGTTGAAAGTTGATTTTCATACCGCTTTGAACGTGCTCAAGGCCAGCGGCGGCATCAAGGCTACCGAGCCGTCTAACCGCTATTACCTGGCCGACGCGCTCTTCCTGGTCGGGCTGGCGGGTGAGGACCTGGCGCTGCTCGAGCGGATCCAGGCCGGCCTGCGCGCACCGCGCTGGCCGCTCTTCCTGGGACGGAAAGCCTTCGTGCCGGGCGAGCCGGTCTGGATGGCGGATGGTCTGAAACCCGGGCTGGATTTGAGCGAGGCGCTCGATCCGCGGGTTACGCCTTACCAGGGCCGCCTGCCTGCCCCGCCGAGGCTGCGCCTGGTCCTGGAAGATCCAGGCGGCTCCATCGTGCGCGCCGACCAGCCGCTCTCATTTGCTGCCCGCCGGTTTGGCCCGCGCCGCCTGACCTCGACATTTATCGACCTGCCCCAACCTCAACCGGAGGTGACCTGATGTACCTTTCCCGCTTAATCTTGAATCCCCGCTCGCGCCAGGTGCGCAGCGAGATAGCGGACCTTTATGAAATGCACCGCACGGTGATGAAAGGTTTTGCCGGGCGGCTGGATCCGGCTGAACGGGTGCTGTTTCGCCTGGAAACCCACCCTCGCAGCGGCGTCCCGACTCTGCTGGTCCAATCGCTTGGTCTGCCTGATTGGGACTTTCTGGCTGCGCCGGAGCGCATGTACCTGCTGCCGCCGGATGACCTGCCGCTTGGCGTGGAAAACCCGGCGGTGAAATCGTTTGATCTCGCCTTAAACCACGGACAGGTCCTGGCTTTCCGCCTGCGGGCTAATCCCACGGTTAAGAAAGACCGCGAGGGTCAGAAACAAGGCCGCCGGGTGGGTCTTGTGCGTGAAGAAGACCAGCTTAGCTGGCTGCGTCGCAAGATCGAAGCCGCCGGGGGTGTCCTGCTCTCGGCCCGCGTCGCTGCCGACCTGCGCACCGGCGGGAAGGTTTACCGCGACCAGGTGAAACACCAGCTTGAATTCATTTCGGTGCAGTTTGACGGGCTCCTGCAGGTGAGCAATCCTACCCGGCTTTCTGAAACCGTCCGCAATGGTATTGGCAGCGCCAAGGGCTTTGGCTTTGGTCTGCTTTCCCTGGCCCGGGCAAGCTAAAGACCGCGCGCCTTTCTTTGGAACCTTAACAACTGAATACCACTTGAGGATCAAAAACCCTGGGCAGGGGGATGCGGGTCCCCCTGCGTGATCAGAAGGAGACAGAATGAAAGTACGCGATTTTCATTTGCTTCCCAAGCTGCGCGACAGCCTGAGCTATCTCTACCTGGAGCACGCCGTGCTGGAGCGCAAAGACAGCGCCCTGCTGGTGCTGCAGGAAACCGGGCGGGCGATGGTCCCTACCGCCAACCTGAGCCTGCTCCTGCTCGGCCCAGGGACCACCGTCACGCACGCCGCGGTCGGTTTGCTGGCCGAGAGCGGCACCAGCGTGTTGTGGACTGGAGAGGATATGCAGGTTTTCTACGCCCAGGGATTGGGCGAAACACGCCGTGCGTATCACCTGCTGCGCCAGGCCGAGCTGGCCAGCCAGCCGGCCAAGCGCCTGCAGGTGGTCCTGCGCATGTACGCTATGCGGTTTGGCGCGCCACTTGACCCTGACCTGACGCTGGAACAGATCCGCGGGATGGAAGGCGCGCGCGTGCGCGGGCTGTACGCGGAGGCCAGCCGCCGTTACGGGGTAACCTGGCATGGACGCAGCTACGATCGCCAGAACTGGAACGCCGGCGACCCGGTCAACCGCGCCCTTTCGGCCGCCAACGCCGTATTAAACGGCATTTGCCATGCCGCCATCGTCTCGGGCGGGTATTCGCCCGCGCTTGGTTTCGTCCACACCGGCAAGCAGCTCTCGTTTGTCTACGACGTAGCCGACCTGTACAAGGCACACCTGACCATCCCGATTGCGTTCCAGACAGCCGCGGAAGGGAGTCACGAGGTCGAGAAACGGGCCCGCATGGCCTGCCGCGAAGCCTTTCGCGAAGAAAGGCTGCTGGAAAAGATCCTGCCAGATATCGACGAACTGTTAGGGGTAGATGATGCTGATGTACAGGCCGGCGCTGACGACCCGGCGCTGCCCGAGCCCTGGTGGACGCCTGAGGAGGTTGGCGATGGTGGTGATGGTGCTGAATAAGGTGCCGCCGGCGGTGCGAGGTGACCTGACCCGCTGGCTGGTGGAGGTAAAAACCGGCGTTTACATCGGACACGTCAACGCGATGGTACGCGATCGGTTGTGGGACCGCTGCCAGTCTAACCGCGGCGTGGGTGGGGTGTTCCAGGCCTGGTCGACCAATAACGAACAGCGCTTCACAATGCGCATGGCCGGTTTCACCGACCGAGAAATCATTGACCTGGAAGGGATCGAGCTCGTCCGCGTGCTGAAAGAGGAACTGAGCCTGCCTCAGAGGAAGCGGGTAAAAGGCGATCGCTAATTTTTTTGTTAACGAAGTATGTTCCCCACCCGCGTGGGGATGAACCGCTCAACATGGGGAAGCAGTCCTATGAGAGCAAATGTTCCCCACCCGCGTGGGGATGAACCGGTATATCGGACCCAGTTCCCGAATGGCGATGTCATGTTCCCCACCCGCGTGGGGATGAACCGAAGGAAGAGAGTAAAGCCATGAATACTGAGTAATGTTCCCCACCCGCGTGGGGATGAACCGGGGCTAGGGGCGGCGCAGATCGCGCGGCTGCTATGTTCCCCACCCGCGTGGGGATGAACCGCTGCGGCGGAGAAGGCGGCAGAGCTGCCGATCATGTTCCCCACCCGCGTGGGGATGAACCGGTGGCGGATTCCGGGGACGTCTACCAGGTCAAATGTTCCCCACCCGCGTGGGGATGAACCGGTCACAGTGTGACCGCTCGATCGCTACAGCTCGCATGTTCCCCACCCGCGTGGGGATGAACCGATAACCGAAATTCTACCGGTAACCGAAAAATCATGTTCCCCACCCGCGTGGGGATGAACCGGGTATGTTCTTCCTTTCTGCCACCTGCGAGGTATGTTCCCCACCCGCGTGGGGATGAACCGGAAGAAGATTACTGGCAACCCGAAACACTAGAATGTTCCCCACCCGCGTGGGGATGAACCGTCAATGATCTGGCCTCCACGCAGGTTCCCGTCATGTTCCCCACCCGCGTGGGGATGAACCGGTGATGCAGCAGGTCAAGATTGGCACAAAGAGATGTTCCCCACCCGCGTGGGGATGAACCGAACACGACCCAGGTTCAATCCAGAGCCGGCCAATGTTCCCCACCCGCGTGGGGATGAACCGCAGGGACAAAGCTTATTCATCGGCAAGTGTCCCATGTTCCCCACCCGCGTGGGGATGAACCGATCGGGGAGACGGTCGAGCTGGGCTTCGGCGAATGTTCCCCACCCGCGTGGGGATGAACCGCTGGGAACCTTTAGGCGGTCGGTTAGCTTCATATGTTCCCCACCCGCGTGGGGATGAACCGGTATCCCTGCCTTCCTGGGCGCAGTCGGCAACATGTTCCCCACCCGCGTGGGGATGAACCGACGGGTTTTCTCATGGGCAAGGGTTATAAATCATGTTCCCCACCCGCGTGGGGATGAACCAACCTGGGCATGTTCTATTCCCATCCCAGGTCCATGTTCCCCACCCGCGTGGGGATGAACCGGTGAATGAGTATGCTCAGGTGCACGGCTACGAATGTTCCCCACCCGCGTGGGGATGAACCGTAAAATCAATAGCACTAGCCTGGCAGTAAACAATGTTCCCCACCCGCGTGGGGATGAACCGTAACCCCAGTGGCAGTATTCCTGAAATATACATGTTCCCCACCCGCGTGGGGATGAACCGTAGATGCCATTAGGTATGCTAGGTCAGCAGGGATGTTCCCCACCCGCGTGGGGATGAACCGGATCAACTACCAGTAATCGTGGTGGTAATTGATGTTCCCCACCCGCGTGGGGATGAACCGTCCTACACCCTGACAATCGACCGTGCCGAATTATGTTCCCCACCCGCGTGGGGATGAACCGTGGGTCGATTTCTGGCAATAGTTCATAACCCAATGTTCCCCACCCGCGTGGGGATGAACCGCCTGTGTTGCCTCAACCACCATGGGGGTGTCGATGTTCCCCACCCGCGTGGGGATGAACCGGATGACTTTTCACACCAGTTTTACCCGCTTGCATGTTCCCCACCCGCGTGGGGATGAACCGAACAATGCTGTTTAACTTTCGTAATGCAGCCATATGTTCCCCACCCGCGTGGGGATGAACCGTTATGGCAGGGGGCGGTTATCACCCGATGAAGATGTTCCCCACCCGCGTGGGGATGAACCGGGGGCCGTAGGCACTTGTAGACATTGCTATCCATGTTCCCCACCCGCGTGGGGATGAACCGCCGCATGGCCGAGGGTTACCTGCCGCTGATCCATGTTCCCCACCCGCGTGGGGATGAACCGAAGGTGCGCCTGATCGCTGATCCTGATCTGCCATGTTCCCCACCCGCGTGGGGATGAACCGAGAGAGGGGATCGTTTTTTTGGTGGCGGCCATATGTTCCCCACCCGCGTGGGGATGAACCGACACTCCGCACACATGGCGGCCCACGTTGGATATGTTCCCCACCCGCGTGGGGATGAACCGTAGGTGAGTATGGACATCAAAGTAACCAAACGATGTTCCCCACCCGCGTGGGGATGAACCGCAGGTCATGGAAGATCGGAAGAGCGTGCGTGTAGGGAAAGAGTGTAGGATAGGGGGGG
>CAZBDC010000159.1:0-12607 GCA_964490575.1 uncultured Anaerolineaceae bacterium
CCCAAGTAGCAAGTTTCGTGCCAGTTTCGACTTTCAGCTTTGACAGACCACTAGTCTGGCCAGAAGACAAATTTCCCCCAGATGGGTCATAGACGGGGGCTTTTGAGATTCCTATAATGTAGGGCACAACGTACAGTTTACCTGGTAGAAGGAAGGCGCGCGGGGCAGGTTGCCCAAAACACGGAGGAGATTGCTTCGCTGCGTTCGCAATGACATTTTTATCGAGAGGAGAGAAATCAAATGGAAACAATCAACTCGGGAGATACAGCCTGGATCCTGGTATCCTCGGCGCTGGTGCTGATGATGGTGCCAGCCCTGGCCTTCTTTTACGGTGGGATGGTGCGCAAGAAGAACATCCTCTCCACGCTCAACCTGAACTTCATCATCATGGGCCTGCTCAGCATCCAGTGGATCCTGTTCGGCTACAGCCTGGCCTTTGGGACTGACATCGCCGGGCTGATCGGCGGGCTGGATTTCCTCGGCTTTACCGGGGTGGGGGCTGAGCCCAACCCCGACTACGCCGCGACCATCCCCCACCTGGCCTTCGCCGGCTTCCAGATGATGTTCGCCATCATCACCCCCGCCCTGATCACCGGCGCGTTCGTCGAGCGGGTGCGCTTCAAGGCCTTCCTGCTCTTCAGCCTGCTGTGGGCCACCTTCGTCTACGACCCGGTCGCCCACTGGGTGTGGGGCGTGGGCGGGATCTTCCGCCAGATGGGCGCGCTCGACTTCGCCGGCGGGACGGTGGTGCACATCACGGCCGGCTTCTCGGCGCTGGCCTTCGCCATGGTGATCGGCGCGCGCAAGGGCTACGGCGCGCGGGTCTTCGAGCCTCACAATATCCCCTACTCCGTGCTGGGGGCCGGGCTGCTGTGGGTGGGCTGGTTTGGCTTCAACGGCGGCAGCGCGCTGGCCGCCAACGGCATCGCCGTGAACGCCTTCGTCACCACCAACACGGCCGCCGCCAGCGCCGGGATCGTGTGGATGCTGCTGAGCTGGCAGGATAACAAGCCCAGCGTGCTGGGGATCGTCACCGGCGCGGTGGTGGGGCTGGTCGCCATCACCCCGGCGGCCGGCTACGTGACACCGCTGGCCGCCATCGTCATCGGCGGGGTGGCCGCCCCGATCAGCTACTACGCCATCCGCTTCCGCCAGCGGCGCGGGCTGGACGAGTCGCTCGACGTGTGGGCCTGTCACGGCATGGGCGGGACGTGGGGCGCGCTGGCCACCGGCCTGTTCGCCACCACCGCGGTCAACGAGGCCGGCGCCAACGGCCTCTTTGCCGGAAACCCGGGCCAGCTCCTGGTCCAGCTCGTGACCATCCTGATCGTGATCGTATTCGCCTTCGGGATGACCTACCTGATCAGCAAGCTGCTGGCCCGCTGGGTGGGGCTGCGCGTCTCGGCCAACGAGGAAGAGGTCGGGCTGGATATCAGCGAGCACGGCGAGAACGCCTACGCATAAAAAGTTTTTTCCATTCCATTTTGGCGGCGAAGCCGCCAAAATGGAATAGAAGGATAAAGAATGGAGAGAACCATGACCAAGAAAATCGAAGCCATTATTCGCGAAGACAGTTTCAACGATGTGAAAGACGCGCTGCGCAAGATCGGCATCGTCGGGATGAATGTGATGGAAGTGCGCGGGCACGGGCGCCAGGGCGGCATTGTCCTGACCGGGCGGACGGGCACCTACCAGGTCGACATGCTGCCTCGCCTGCAACTCAATATCGTCCTCAGCGACCACAACGTCGACAAGACGGTCGAGACGATCGTCAACGCCGCCCGCTCGGGCAACATCGGCGACGGGATCATCTTCATCTACCCGGTCGAAGAGGTGATCCGCATCCGCACCGGCGAGCGCGGCCACGAGGCGCTGATGTATGAGAACGACATCGACACCCGCGTCCCAGAAAAGAGCAACGGCAGCGCGAAGTAGCTCCAAACCCCAACATTTCTATGAAGGGAACTGCCCAGCCTGGGTGAAAGAAGATCCTCTTTCCTCCTTTGGCTGAGCAGTTCCCTTCGGTGTATAATTTCCTCCGATGACAAAGCCATAGAGCCACCGCCAGGGACTCATCCATGAATCTTCACCAGGCGATCGCCTGGCAGACAAACAGCCATGATCCCACAAAAAACCCCTTTGCTGCCCACTGTTTTCTTCAAGACTTTGCCTGTGCTGTGCGGGCTGCTGGTTCTCCTGGCGGTCACCGCCGCCTGCCAGACTGTCGCGGTCCAACCAGCCGCTCCCGAAGAACCGGACACGGCGCAGGACTTTCTGCCAGAGGGATCCACACCAACCGGCCAGGATGCTACCCTCGCCCCGGCGAGCCATGCCGGCCGGGTCCTGGTTTTCGACCCACCGAACCGCCTCTTCCTGACGGACTCGGATGGCGCCAACCCGGCCGTGTTCACCTTTGCGCAGGAAATCCATGCGCCGGCTCTCTCCCCTGATGGAAAAAGCCTGGCGTATATCACGCAAGTTGCTGAAATGGAATACGCGCTGCTGGTGATGAATGTCAGCACGCGGGAAGCAACCAGGGTCAGCGGGGAAAGGTTCGGGGGCTTCTTTTCAAAAATGGGCTGGTCGCCAGATGGGAGAAAGCTGGCCTTTGACTGCGCCCCCGGAACAACCAGCATCTCTCAGCTGTGCCTGGTCGACACCCGCACCGGGGAGCTCTCCGTGCTGACCGACACGGCCCGCCTGGGGGCCAGCGAGCCTTTTGACATCGTGAGTTTCGGTTCGTGGAAGCAGGACGGCACGGCAATCTGCTTCACCCTTTCCATCAGCCCGCCCCAGGGCGGGCGTCACCGGAACACGATCTATACGCTCGAGCTAGCCAGCGGGAGCACGCGCACCGTCCTGGCAGGGACGGGCGATCTCAGCCCGATCGGCAGCGCCAGCTTCTCCCCGGACGGGCAGGCCATCTTTTTCGACGCCCGGGCGCGGGAGAATACCCGCGTCTTCCGGGTCGACCCGGACGGCAGTCATTTGCGCCCGGTTACGGCGGAGGCGTATCCTTTCCAAATCACCCAGCCAGTCCTCAGCCCGGATGGAAATTTCTTTTTCGCCTATGCGGCCGATCAAACGAACCAAAATGGCATGGGCGTTCCCACCCTGTTCTCCATCGACGGCCAGTTGATCCGGCAGCTTGGCGCGGTTCCGGGCTACGTGGTTTCCTGGGCGCAGCCGTAAGAAGACGCGCATTTGCCCCCATCCCTTCTAACCGATCAGACTGGTTTATGGTAAAATAAACGCAACTCAAGAAAACGCCCTCGTAGCTCAATTGGACAGAGCGCCTGACTTCGAATCAGTAGGTTGTGGGTTCGAGTCCCGCCGGGGGCGCCAGGGATGGGTGCAGAGAGATCGGAGATCCGGTCTCTCTTTTTACAATCTGGTGTCGAGTGGACTGGATTTAAGAAGAGCTAATATAATAGATCCAACATGACCACTCAAGTCTTCTCCACAAATTTTTCAATCAAAAATCATGCGCTTGATCTTCTTCACCAAATGATCGGAACGGATAAGAATTTCCGACCCGGCCAATGGGAAGCCATTGAAGCTGTAGCAATCAAGAAACAACGCGCATTGGTCGTTCAACGTACCGGCTGGGGGAAAAGCCTCGTTTATTTCTTGGCTACTAAGTTGTTACGTGAGGAAGGAGAAGGCCCTACTCTGCTCATCAGCCCGCTGCTCTCGTTAATGCGTAACCAGATTGATATGGCCGGCAAAATAGGGATCCGCGCCCACACAATAAATAGCGCCAATAGAGAAGAATGGGCAAAAGTCGAAGAGGCGCTAGCCAAAGATGAATGCGACTTGATGCTGATTTCACCTGAGCGACTTAACAACGAGCATTTCCTGAAACAGGTTCTTCCACAAGTATCCGGACGCATTGGATTATTTGTAGTTGATGAAGCGCATTGTATATCTGATTGGGGGCATGATTTTCGCCCCGATTATCGGCGGATTGTTCGGATTGTTCAAATCTTGCCCACAAAAGTTCCTGTTCTGGGCACTACAGCGACGGCAAATAATCGGGTTGTAGCAGATGTGCAAACCCAGCTGGGGCCTGGTTTGGTAATCCTGCGGGGATCACTTGACAGGGAATCGCTCCGGCTGCAAAACATACGATTGTCAAATCAAAGTGAACGCCTGGCCTGGATCGCCGAAACCCTGAGACTCAAGTATTTTGAGGATAAAAGCGGAATCATCTATTGTTTGACTGTGGCCGATACAGAACGCGTAGCAGGTTGGCTACAACAAAGAGGTTTTAAGGCAGAAGCATATCATGCTGGGGATGACACCAACCTGGATCGGGTAACATTAGAACAGGCTTTTCTCAACAACGAAATTAGAATCCTGGTTGCAACAGTAGCCCTGGGAATGGGTTTTGATAAACCAGACATTGATTTTGTTATTCATTTTCAACGCCCCGGATCTGTCATAGCGTATTATCAGCAAGTTGGCCGGGCAGGCCGGGCAGTGGAAAAATCCTACGGGATCTTGTTGAGCGGGATTGAAGATGACGATATCCAAAATTACTTTATTGAATCTGCCTTTCCCCCGCTCACTGTCTTTGAAAGTATTCTAAAAACGCTTGAAAAAAGCGAAGGGATGTCGATCAATGAGATTCTGGCACGAGTTAACACTTCCTGGTCCATGGCTGAAAAAACATTGAAACTTCTGGAAGTGGATGGAGCGGTTGGGCAGACCTATGACAAAACTGTTCGATATTTCCGCACACCCAACCGCTGGAAGCCGGATATCGAACGTATTAACCGGGTGCTGGATCTTCGTCGATCGGAACTCGCTCAAATGCAGGAATACATGGATCATCCTGGCTGCCTGATGCAGTTTCTGCTAAAAGCGCTAGACGATCCCAATCCTTCTCCATGCGACCGTTGCGCTAACTGCAAGCAGAAGGGGTTATCAAAAACGGTTTCGCGGGAACTGGTCATCGAGGCTGAAAATTATCTCAAAGGGAGCCAGGTTGTAATCAAGCCTCGCAAGTGGTGGCCTGCAGAGCTATTTCCAGAACTCAAACGGTCCATTCCCGCTGAGTGGCAGAACGCATCCGGACGATCCCTATGTTATTATGGCGACGCCGGTTGGGGAAAACTTGTCCGTAGTGGCAAATACCAGCAAGGTCATTTTGATGACGAACTGGTGAACGCCTCGGCACGAATGATCCTGGAAGTATGGCAACCAGACCCCTTCCCAACCTGGGTGACGGCAATTCCCTCTAACCGCCATCCCTCTCTTGTGCCCGATTTCGCAGCGCGCCTCGCTCAAAAACTTGGCATTCCGTTTTTACCTGTACTGCACCGGGCCGGCGAAGCCCCAGAACAGAAATCCATGCAGAACAGCACCATGCAAGCTCGCAATGTGATCGGAACACTGGCTGTTGATCGAGATATTCCCGAAACCCCAGTCCTGTTAGTTGATGATATTATAGACTCTGGCTGGACACTAACAATGGCAGGTTTTTTGCTGCGCAGCAACGGAAGCGGCTTAGTCTATCCCTTTACCCTCGCTCAAGCCACTGGAAGGAACAGCAACGGATGACGATTTCTGCGGATTCACAGGCAATTCTATTACTCTGTTCTCATCTTGGGCTTTCATCCGGTTCCGAGAGTGTGCCGCTAACGCTCAAAGATTGGAACCCGCTGGCAAAAAAGCTTCAATCCCTTTCTTTGCGCCCGGCAGACCTCTTGGGTCGTTCGGCAGAAGATCTCAAGACTCTCTTATCCATTGAGGGTGAGGAAGCAGAACGGTTTACCCGGCTGCTACAGCGCAGCGGGTCATTAGCAATTGAAATGGAGCGGTTAGCCTCACTTGGAATTTATGCGCTAACCCGGGCCGACGCAGACTATCCAGCTCGCTATCGCCAACGGTTAAAAGAGTCGGCTCCATCGGTTCTTTTCTATTCGGGTGAGAAAGCACTTTTAGGACAGCCCGGCATAGCTGTGGTGGGGTCGCGCCATTTGGATGAAGCAGGCCAGGAATGCGCCGAATTGGTTGGGAACGCCTGTGGAATATCGGGGCTGGTGTTATATTCCGGAGGGGCAAAAGGGGTAGATACCATCAGCATGAACGCCGCCCTGACTGCCCGTGGAACCGCAGTGGGGATTTTAGCTGACAGCCTGGAAAAGGCCATCCGCGATCCTGAAAACCGGGCAGCCATCAGCCGCGGCGATCTCTGCCTGGCTACCCCTTATTCACCAAGCGCTCCCTTCTCGGTTGGCACTGCAATGGGTAGGAACAAACTGATTTACACGCTAGCCGACTATGCCATTATCGTTGCCAGCGATGCCGAGAAGGGCGGAACCTGGGCCGGAGCCACGGAAGCTTTGAGAGCAAAATGGCTTCCAGTCTTTGTGTTAGAACATTCGGCAATGCCTGAGGGAAACAAAATACTGCTTCAAAAAGGAGCAATTGGCTTTCCACACCCGTTTCAAGAGGACCGCCTGCACCTTCGAGATTGGTTAGAAACACAAGCCGCCCAGATCAAGCCGGAGCCACACCAACCTGGCCTGTTCTAGGAATCCCATCTTATGCAATCTACCGCCGATCTTCTCAACCGCTTGCGCCAATTCGTTCAAGCTGAGGCTGAAACGCAGTACGAAAGTCTCAGCCGGCAGTGGGCACGCCCCATTGGAGAACGAGTTGCCAACGGCTGGGCGATTGAGGGCTTGAATGTAGTTCGAGAGGAGAAAGGAATTATTCGCCTGGTTTGCGATACCAATGATTCCCGCTTTCGAGAAGGCGATTTATTGGTACTGCACCAGGAAAAGGATTCCCCTAAAAGCGCCAATGCCCTGCACGTCGAACTTCAATATGACGGTGAAACGGAGATTGAAGTTAGCTTGATCAAGGGCAACCCCTATTTCCTCGCCGCGGAACCCCGCGGCTGGGTTGCGGATCAAGATTGGTTCGATGCCAGCCCCTTCTATCTGGACGCTCTGGATACAGTGGCCGACTCAATGCGCGGACGATCGACGATCCTTCCCCTGCTTAGCGGCGCGCTGGTCCCCAAAATGGATTATGCCCGGTACGAGCGAGCCGCGCAGGCAGCCTATGAAGCCGGGTTGAATGTAAGCCAGGTTGAAGCGGTGGCCCAGTCCTATGCGGCTGATCTCCTGCACCTTATTCAAGGCCCCCCTGGCACCGGAAAGACCTGGGTGCTGGCTCATCTTGCCCGCCTGTTAGTTCAGGATGGGCAGCGGGTGCTCGTCACCGCCCTCACCCACCGGGCAATTCACAACGCGTTAAACAAGTTTCCCCGTATTGATGACAGCCTGCCTGTGTGCAAAATCGGTGATCCAAGGCAGGCCGGCGATTTGAACGTTCCCAATTTTGATACCTTCGATCAATCTCGTTTCGGCGACCTGAGTGGTGGATATATCGTTGGCGCTACACCGTTTGCGCTGCATTCCAAGCGTCTGACAAATGTCGAATTTGACGTCGTCCTGTTCGACGAAGCTTCGCAAATTACCCTGCCGCTCGCCATTATGGGCATGTTGGCCGCGAATAAATATATCTTCATTGGGGATGAAAACCAACTGCCACCGGTTACCGTGTTTTCTCAAGAAACAGAAATTGAAAAGGCTGCCCAGTTATCCATCTTCTCGTTCTTTTCCGGCAGGGGTGATGAAACCATGTTGAATGTCACCTACCGGCTAAATAATATACTGGCGGATTGGCCCAGTCGGACTTTTTACAAGAGCGAGTTACAACCGAGCGAGGAAGCAGCCGGAAGACGGTTGAAACTCTCGACCAACCATTCACGCTGGGATTTCATCCTCGATCCGCAGTACCCAGCCGTCTTCCTCGACCTTTGCCACCGCAACACCACGGTTCGCAGCCGCACCGAAGCAGAGACAACCGTCGAGCTGATCCTTGCGCTACTGGAACACGATATTCCACCGGATGAGATTGGCGTGGTGGTTCCCTACCGGGCGCAAAGCCGGCTGATCCGCAGCCTTCTGCGGCGTCACCTCCATGATGAAGAGATCTTAGGCCGGTTGGTTGTGGACACCGTTGAGCGAATGCAGGGCCAGGAACGGGAAGTGGTTCTGGTTTCTTTTGCCACTGCCAGCCCGGCCTTTGCTCAGCGCATGGCTGGATTTCTTTTCCAACCGCAGCGTTTGAATGTGTCTGTTACCCGCCCGCGTACGAAGCTGATTCTGGTTGGCAGCCGGCACATGATGGGTGGATCTTCCCAAGACCCAACCCAGAAAGAAATTTTTGACCTGCTACGGGACCTGCTGGAAAGTTGTTACACCATTACCCTACCAGAAGGGCGCTTAACGTAATCCCATGGCTCGAATTTTGCCAGATGTCCTACCCCAAGTCATGCCGCCCGAGGTACACCGCACCTTTCGAGCGCTAAAAGCCCTGCCAGATCATTACTACATCTGGCATCACCTGGCTCCCTGGCAGCCCGATGCGCCTGATTTTTTGCTCATTTCGGAAGATGGTCGCCCGCTGCTGGTAAAAGTCAGTCCTGCTTCCGCAGCGCAAGCCACACCGGCCGCGCAATTGCTCTTGTTGCAAGATGACCGTTTGCCACTGGGTGAGGCGGAAAGACGGGTGCTACAGGCGTTCTTTGTTTGCTTGCCTCTCCCAACGGATCAACCCCTCAACTGTCTTTTGCTCTTCCCAAACATCCAACATAAGCAAGTTCTTCTCAGCCAGACAACACAATCTGTTAATGGCTTTGAACCAAAGTGGGCTGGGAAAGAGCTACTCCAGGAAGATGGTGTCCGTTGGGAAGATTTTCTTCCAGCCAGGCCGATGGATCCGCTCACCCTTGAAAAGGTTCGCCAGGCATTTACGCCGGAAGCTGTCGTACCGGCGGAAATGACGGTACGACCGCCCGTAGAACGCCGGATGGAAGCTGGCCTGACAGACTATCTATTGGACTACAACCAGGAATCGGCGGTGAAGGCAGATTTGGATCTCACTTACGAAGGTCAGGCACTTTCCAACGATTTCCGACTCAATATCATCAATGGTGTGGCAGGCAGCGGCAAGACCCTCATCCTGCTGTACAGGCTAAGGCTGCTATACCATCTTTACCCCAATAAGCGCTTCCTGGTCCTCACGCATAACAAGCCGTTGATTCACGATCTGCAAAGTCGATTTTCTCGCCTGGAAGGGAAACTACCGGACACAATTGAATGGCATACGTTCAACAGTTGGTGCTTTCGCCATTGGCCAAAAGATCCGCGCTGGCTTCAACCACTGCCTGCCTATCAGCGCGAAAGATTGATCCGATCGATATGGAACCAGCAGTTTGGGAAATTAAACCAGGGGAAAACGATCATCACTCCACGAATGCTGATGAGCGAATTTGATTGGATCAAGGATCAACTGCCCATGAAGAGCACTGATTACCTGAGTGCTGACCGTCGAGGGCGTGGATTTCGTCTGACCGCCGAGCAGCGAGAGCAGGTTTACCAGGCATTGGAAGCCTACCAGGAAGCGCTTCGGGATCAGCACGCGCTCGATTGGGGCGATATTCCGCAGCGTCTCTGGCAGTTTGAGCAGGAAGGACGGATCAGTTTCCCGAGGTATGATGTGCTGTTGGTGGATGAAGCGCAATTTTTCGCGCCCTTGTGGATTGCGATCCTACAGAAAATCCTTGCGCCTCAAAATGCGCACATGTTTATTGTTGCCGATCCCACCCAGGGCTTTCTCGGCCGCGGAACCTCTTGGAAGTCATTAGGATTGCAGGCACGCGGTCGCAGCCAGCAGCTTCGCCGCAGCTACCGCACCACCCGGGAAATCCTGGAGTTTGCCTCGCTTTTCTACCGGCTGCGATTAACAGAAGAGAACGAAGAAGACATATTAGCGCCGGACCTGTTAAATATGCCAAACGGCGCCCTTCCAGAGATGATCCAACTTACCAGTTCGCAGGATGAAATCGGTCGGGTTGCCAATGAGATCGAAGCTTTTGTCCTTAAAGGCTACCCACGCAAACATATCCTTGTCCTCCATACGAATGGACAGGGAGTTCATACGCTGAAAACAACCATCAACCAACGGCTGGGACGAAACGCTGCGATTGACCCGAAAGACACCTACCCAGGTGACTATATCAGGGTAACCACGCTCAATGCAGGTGCAGGATTAGAAAGTCCCATCGTGTTTCTGGTTGGTCTTCGGGAGTTATTTGAAGAAGAACAGTCCCTTCGTTTATCAGATGATGAACGGGAAGCGCTGATCCGTGATAATACCCGCAAAATCTATATGGCTGCCACACGAGCTGGACAGCGACTTGTTTTCACCTTTGTTGGTACTCTGCCAGAGGTTTTACAAAAGCTCCTTCAAAATCAAGGTTTTCATCTGACCAGCCTGGTAACACTGTAAAGAATGAAGCCATGCCTGTTTTCTTTGATGCCCTCGCCTATGGATACAGTAGCGGGATGCAGATACGTGACCATCTCTTTGGCGAAGCCAGACAAACTAGCGGCAGTCACAGGATTTAAAGATACCCTGGCAGGGGAACCCGCGGGTTAACAGTCAAGATGATAAAGGAATGGCAAAAGCTTATCAGGTCAGGCAGATTTTCAAAGCGATTGACAGCTGCCGGTGGAAACATGGAGGAGGCTGAATTCGCAAGCCTGAGTTGGCTGGCGTCTGAACCGGTTGGCAAGCAATAAGCTCAGCAGAACTCCATGCTAAAAGTTGCTCGCACGAACGTGGGTCACGCAAAAGGATGTTGTCAGTGTGCTGAGGCGAGCCGCAAGTCAAAAACATTTCTTAGAGTAATATTCACTTCCCCTACCCCGTCCGGTGATCGATCGTCCTCGTCTCATTCTCCTTCTTCTTCACCTGCGCCTTCACCAGCGGCTGGAACCGCAGCTTCAAATGCTTCCCTAACTGGATCACATCCCCCGACTTCAGGTACACCAGGTTCCCCGAGATCGGCACGCCGTTGACAAACGTCCCGTAGGTCGGGCGGATGATCCGCCCGTCCTGGATCGACATCACCTCCGAGATGCGGAAGCTGCCGCCCTGGAATTCGATCACGGCGTGGTGTCGCGAGACCGCCTTTTCCTCGGCAAAGACGATATCGTTTTCGGCCGCCCGCCCGATCCGAGTGGTCGCATTCTTAATCGGGAACACCCGCCGGCCCGCTGGCCCCGCACCCGCCCCAGTTGCCCGGCCGTCCTCGGCCGCCTCGACCCGCAGCAGGGCCAGCTCGCCCCGCAGTCGGTGCGGGAGCAGCGCGAGCCCGGCCAGGTTCTTCCAGGGCAGGCCGTGTTTCTCGATCGCGCGCGGCAGCAGCGCCAGCGCGACCAGCCCGGCGCACAACCCGAGCGCGGCCATCCCAAACAGCCACGTGCTGCTGGGCGGCGCGCCCGGGCCGGTCTCCAGCCAGGCAACGCCCAGGCCGGCCTCCGGTTTTTGCTCCGCGAGCGCGATCCCGTTGCAGCCGCCGCACAGGATCAGCGCGGCATACCCGATCCAACCAATGATCCGTTTCATACAACTTTCTCCAAGACGCCGGGGCGATCCAGGCCGGGCCGGCCCTGTTTCACCCCCCAGGCAATGGTGATTCTGATCGATAGGCAAATTTTATACTGGTTTTTCCACAAACGGGTTTAAAATGGGAGCAATCAAGTGCGCCAGAAAATTTGAATCAAGGGAGATCGTTCCAATGAATGCCAGGCTGCTGATCATTGATGATGAGGAATCGCCGCGCAATTCCATCCGCGACTACATGGTGAAAGAAGGCTGCCAGGTCTTTATCGCCAAAGACGGCCAGGAGGGCTGGGCGCTGACCCGCCAGATCCAGCCCGACATCGTCATCCTCGATCTGCAGCTGCCCGGCATGGACGGCTACGAGGTGTTCGACCATATCAAGGCCGAGTTTGGCAGCGCCATCGGCATCATCATGATCTCCGGCTCGAAGACCACCCCGGATGACCGCGTGACCGGGTTGATCAGCGGTGCGGACGCCTACCTGGTTAAGCCCTTCGAGACCCGCGAGTTGGCCGCCCAGTGCAGAGCGCTGATGCGGCGCCTGAAGGTGAGCAAGGAGAACGACGCCTCCGGAGGCTGGCTGGTCGTCGACAATCACCTGCGCATCCATTTTGAAAAACGGCTGGTGGAGGCCGGCCAGAAAAGGGTCCGCCTGACCGGCCAGGAGTTTGACCTGCTGCGGTACCTGGCCGAGCGGGCCGGCCGCCCGTGCAGCCGGGCCGACATCATCGAAAACGTGTGGAAGTGCGACGCCTGCGAGACCATCTTTGATGGGGCGGTCAACACCTCCATCACCCGGCTGCGCGGCAAGATCGAGCCGGACCCGGAGCACCCCAGGTACATCCTGTCAGAGCGCGGCTACGGCTACCGCTTCGTGGAGCCGGAGGATTGAGCGCATGGACCTCTTGAGCGGTTGGGTCATCCTCAGCATCCCCCTGCCGGCCTGGTTTGCCGTCTTCCTGGGGGTGTTCATCCTGGCGGCCGCCGCCCTGCTTGTCTACCAGTCGCTGGCGAAATCCGCCCGCATCCACCGCCTGTCGCAGGAGCTGGAGCAGGCCAAAGCCGCCCAGGTCCCGCCCGCGCCGGCGGAGAAGGACGAACCCGGGCTGAAAGA
>CAZBDC010000160.1:0-12581 GCA_964490575.1 uncultured Anaerolineaceae bacterium
CGCAGCGTGTTTCCGCCAGGTAGCGGAAACACGCTGCATATATTTTTTTTCGCCCAAAATGGATTAGAATCGATGCTCATGGGGACCAATCTAGCGATTGATATACAGTCTTTGCGCAAGACCTTTGGCAGCCAGGTCGCCGTGCGGGGATTAACGCTTTCGGTGGCGCGCGGCGAAGTATTTGGCTTTTTGGGGCCAAATGGGGCCGGCAAAACCACCTCCATCAAGATGCTGCTGGGCCTGGTGGAACCCACCTCCGGCAGCGCAACCTTGCTTGGAATGCCAATTACCGACCGGCACGCCCGACTGCGCGCCGGATTCCTGCCCGAACACTTCCGCTTCCATGATTGGCTGACCGCAGTTGAATTTCTTACCCTGCACGGCCAGCTTTACAGGATGGAGCGCACCCGGCTGAACCGGCGGGTAAATGAACTGCTCGAACTGGTTGGGCTGACCGCCTTCCGGGAAAAGCAGCTGCGCACCTTCTCGAAAGGGATGCTCCAACGCATCGGCCTGGCCCAGGCACTGCTCAACGAACCCGAGGTCGTCTTTCTGGATGAACCCACTTCTGGCCTCGACCCGGTCGGGCGGCGGCTGGTACGGGACATTATTCGCCAGCTTCGCCAGGCCGGCACAACGGTTTTTCTCAATTCTCACCTGCTCAGTGAAGTGGAAATCACCTGCGACCGGGTCGCTTTTATCAAACATGGAGAAGTTGTCCGGGTCAGCCAGGTCCATGAGCTCGTGTCTGGAGCGACAACAGTGACCATCCGCGCGCGTGGGTTTGCTCCCGAGATCACAACGATCCTCGCGCCTTGGGGGCGCGATGTTCGCATTGAGGGGGACAATATCCTGCTTTCAGTCAGTAACGATGACGCTTTGCCAGAAATCACGCGAGCCCTGGTCGAGCGCGGTGTTGACGTGTTTTCGATCACCCCCCAACGACTCTCGCTCGAGGACCTGTTTCTCCAGGTGATCGGCACGGATGGCGGCTTATGAACAGTATTCTGGTGATTGCTCGACTGACCTTCCGGGAAGCCATCCGCCGGAAAATCGTTCTGGCAGCGCTACTGCTGGGGCTGGCATTCCTGGTCATTTATAGCCTGGGGTTTTATTTTATCCAACAGGATCTCAGTAACCCGCCACGTCCTACCCCCGAACGCGTGCAGAATGAAGCCCATAACTTCCTTGTTCTGGCCGGGATGTACGTGGTAAATTTCCTCGGGGTTGCGATTGGGGCGCTGATCACAGCCGACAGCCTGGCCGGCGAGATTCAATCCGGGACGATCCAGGCCACTGTCACAAAGCCAATCTGGCGAGGCTCGGTGGTCGCTGGAAAATGGCTCGGCCACGCCGCCCTGCTGCTGCTGTACCTGTCCTTTATGGGCGGAGGCGTTGTTCTGAGCGTCTGGCTGATTGCGGGTTACCACCCGTCCAACTGGCTGGCCGGGCTCGGGCTGATGTATTTTAACTCCTTGATCATCATGAGCCTGACCCTGACATTTAGCAGTTTTCTTTCCACCCTGGCTACCGGCGGCGCTGTGTTTGGCGCGTTTGGCCTGGCCTTTATCGGAGGCTGGGTTGAGCGAATCGGTAGCGCATTCAACAACCAGACAGCGATCGACCTGGGGATCTTTTCCAGCCTGATCCTGCCTAGTGAGGCTATCTGGAACAAAGCCGCGGCGCTGATGACCTCGCCCCTGACCAGGATGAGCGGCGCGAGCCCCTTTACTTCTGCTTCCGAACCCAGCCTTGTCATGATCGTATACAGCATTCTATACATGCTGGGCGCCCTGCTCATGGCAATCCGGCTCTTTGCAAAGCGAGATTTATGAGTATGGAGCTGACCGAAAAACCGAAACTGCGCATGGTCGATGCCAAACCCGTGGTCTATGAAGGGGCCTCGTACCTGATTTTACGCGATCCACTGGGCCTGACCGAAAAAACGCTGTTGATACCGCAGCAGTTTATCCCTATCCTTGCGCTGTGTGATGGCAGCCGGAATCTGGCCGGCCTGCGCGGCGCGCTGGCGATCCGGTATGGAATCTACCTGACTCGAGAAAGGATCGAAGAGTTCCTGGATGCCCTTGACAATGCGCTCCTGCTAGAAAATTCCCGCATGCGCCAGGCATTGGCAGAAGCTCGCCGGTCGTTTCGCCAGGCGCCGTTCCGGCGCCCTGCCAGCGCCGGTCATTCCTACCCGGAAGAACCGGCAGAACTGGCAGCCTATCTGCAATCATTCCTCGATACAGCCGCCGGTCCCGACTTAAAAGGCGAAAAACCGGCTCTGGATGGAAAAATTCGCGGCCTGGTCAGCCCGCATATCGACTTTGAACGAGGCGGCCATGTTTATGCGCGGGTTTGGGGCCAGGCTGCCGAAGCCGTCCGGGCTGCCGACCTGGCGATCATCTTTGGAACCGATCATTACAGTGAAGGGCGGGCCTTCTCGCTAACCCGCCAGAGTTACGCCACCCCGTTTGGGGCGCTGCCAACCGATACAGCCACCGTGGACCGGCTGGCCCAGGTCATCGGTGAGGATGAAGCTTTCGCCGGCGAGCTTCATCACTGCCAGGAGCATTCAATTGAACTGGCAGCCGTATGGATGCACCATATCCGCGGCGGGCAGCCAATCGCGACGGTCCCAATACTGACCGGCCCGTTGGAAACCATCCAGCGGCAGCAAAGCGGCGAAACCCTGAAGGCTGTGCTTCGGACCCTCCGGCAGGCCATGCGGAGCCGGCGCGCAATTGTGATCGCCGCCGGTGACCTGGCCCATGTAGGGCCGGCGTTTGAAGGCCAGCCAGTTAACCCGGAACAGATCACCCAGTTAAAGAATGCTGATGACGAGTTGATCCAGGCCATCTGCTCTGGCGATGCAGAAGGCTTCCACCACGCCATCCAGCGGGTGGAAGACGCAAACAACGTCTGTGGAGTCTCCCCAGTTTACCTGACTCTTCGCCTGCTGGCGCCCTTAGAGGGCCGGTCACTGGGTTATGCCGTCTGCCCGGCCGATCAAGAGCAGACCTCGGTTGTCACCATCTGCGGCGTGGCGCTGGTATAAGATGTTCGTTCCCTAGAACTTGCCAGACTCTCGCGCGAGCATTTCCTGATCGACCGGGAGCGCATCGACGCGCACGCCAGTGGCATGATAAATCGCGTTGGTGATCGCGGGCAGCGTCGGGATTAAGACAATTTCTCCCACGCCCTTGGCGCCATAAGGCCCATCAGCGGTGGGGTGTTCAACCACCAAAGAGATAATCTCGGGTGTGCAGGCGATGGAAGGGATGCGGTATCGGGCCAGCCGGTCAGTAATAACCCGGCCTTCCTCGACGATGAAATTCTCGATCAGCGCCTGGCCGATGCCCATGATAACCCCACCCTCAATCTGGCCTTGCAAGCCAAGCGGGTTGATGGCATACCCTACATCATTCGCCACAATGACTCGCAGCACGCTTACTTTACCAGTACGGGTATCGACCTCCACTTCAGCAGCCTGGGCCGCGAAAGAGAAAGCGAAATGCATGTCCCCACCCTGCCCCAGCGGTAGGGTAGCCGGCGCCCAGTAGGTATAGGTGGACATGGGCCTGCGCCCATCTGCCAGCATCTCCCCGGCTACCCGTGCAAGTGAAATCAGCCGGGTATCCTGGCCTGGCGTGTCAATCTGGGCCAGCCCTTCCACAAAACGAACTGCCTCCGGGGCCACATCGTGCCGCTCGCAAAGTTCACTGACCAGCGCCTGGCGCAGGGCCTGGGCTGCCAGCCGGACAGCGTTTCCGGTGACAAAAGTCTGGCGGGAGGCAGTCGTCGGCCCACCGTCTGGGGTCAGATCAGTATCGGAGAGCAAGACGCTCACACACTCGGGCGCCTGGCCAAGTTCCTCGGCAGCGATCAGTTGCAAGACAGTCGGCAGCCCCTGGCCTAATTCAGCAGAAGCAGTACGAACCTGGATTCGCCCATCTGCGTACAGTTCCACCTCAGCCCCGGCTTTATCTGGCGCGCCTCCACCCAGCCCGGTATTTTTATATCCTACCGCAAACCCCCAGGCCCGCCGGCGTTGCGGGGCCTGCGGGACCATCCGGGCCTCGAACGGCCGGGGGCCAGCCAGCCGGCGCAGTTCAGCATCGACACGGTCAATGCATTCCAGCAAGCCGGCGCTCTCGCGCAGGACCTGCCCGGTGTTAGTCAGGCTGCCGACCCGCAGCGCATTTTTCCGGCGCACCTCGACCGGGTCCAGGCCAAGGCGCTCAGCGAGCATATCCATCGCACTCTCAACCGCGAAAGCGGATTGGAGAACTCCAAAACCTCGGAAAGCGCCGGCCGGCGGGTTATTGGTGTACATCGCATAGCAGTCAGCCTGGACGTGCTCGACCGCATAGGGCCCGGATGAATGGGTGGTGGCGCGCGTCATCACCTTCTCTCCCAACGAGGCATAAGCGCCGGTATCCCCATACAGTTCCGTTTCCACCGCGGTAAGCACGCCGTTGGCGCGAGCGCCGATCTTGACGCGTATCTGCGTGGCGTGGCGTTTTGGATGGGCCAGCAGGCTCTCGTGACGGTCATAAAGCAGCTTGACCGGCCGGCCGGTGGCATGAGCCAGCAACGCGCTGTGGATTTGCCCGGAGATGTCTTCCTTACCGCCGAATCCCCCCCCAATCAACTGGCCGATGATGCGGACCCGCTCATCAGACCAACCCAGGGCCCGGGCGACCTGGTTACGGTCCTGGTAAGGGATCTGCGAGCCAACGTACACCTCCATCCGGCCATCCTCAGTCAGGCGAGCAATCGAGCATTCCGGTTCCAGGAATGCATGATCGTGCATTGGGGTGTGGAAGGTATGTTCCAGGACCAGGTCGGCGTTCTCAAAACCCTGCCGGACATCGCCCTTGCGGACCTGAATGTGCTTGAGCAGGTTGCCATCTGGATGAATTGGGCGGGCCTGGGCCTGCCTGCTCTGAACCGGGTCGCTGATGACTGGCAGTGGCTCCAGCTCAACTTCGATCAGATCCAGAGCGGAGGAAGCAATTGCACGAGTCTCCGCAGCGACAATAGCCAGCGCATCCCCCACATAGCGAACCTGCTCGCCGACCCCAACCAGAATCGGCCAGTCATGGATCACCAGCCCATGCCGCCTCTCACCAGGAATATCGTCCGCGGTGAGAACGGCAACCACGCCCGGCAGCGCCATGGCGCGCCGCGTATCGACCCGGCGCACAACCGCGGCTGGGACCATCGCCCGCCTGACCCGTGCGTGAAGCATTCCCGGGAAACGCAAATCATCGGTGAACCTGGCCTGGCCGGTCACTTTGGCAACGGCGTCGGGGCGGACGTGAGACTTTCCAACCACCCGGTGCGGCCTGCCAGACTCCGGCACATGGGGCGGTTCTACCGGCTGCCCGGTGCGCAAAGCCTTTGCTGCGGCGCGGATAGCGCCAATAATCGCGGGATACCCGGCGCAGCGGCAGAGTGTATCTTTGAGTGCGTGGTGGATATCCTCCTGATCAGGATCAGGATTGCGCAGCAGCAGGGCATAGGCGGTCATGATCTGGCCCGGAATACAAAAGCCGCATTGAACCGCACCGTACTGGATAAAAGCCTCCTGGAGGGGATGCAGCCGGACGGAACCTGAGCCACGCTCATCCGCGGAGACCCCCGCATCCTCGATCCACTGCGCCAGGCCCTCAATCGTGATAACCTGGCTGCCATGTGCTTTGACCGCCGGGAACGTGCAAGAAAGCACCGGGCGGCCATCGACGAGCACGGTGCAGGCCCCACATTCCGCCTCGCTGCAGGCAATTTTTGTCCCGGTCAGGCCCAGGCGCTCACGCAGCAGGGTCGCCAGCATCTCTCCCGGCTGAGGCGGCAGGGCATAGGGCTTTCCATTTACGGTTAATTCAAGAAGATTTATCCCCATCACACATCACCTGAGAAAAGCGCCGCTCGATGCCAGGCTCGTTCGAGCCCTTCTTCCAGCAGCAGCCCGCTGAGATAGCACCGGTATTCTGCAGAGGCTCGCCTCGGGCTGGACCGAAAGGTCACTGTTTCCTGCCAGGTTCTTCGGGCCTGCTCCAATGCTGGCTGATTGAAAACTGCGCCCCGCAGTGCATTTTCCACCGCTGCCGCCCGCTTGGGAACCGGGCCGGCCGGGCCAACTGCCAGCCGGACATCGATCATGCGGTCGCCCTCCCGCGCCAGCCAGACTGCCAGATTAAGAATTGGCAGGGCTACGCCCTGCGGGCGCATGATTCGCAGGAAGGAGGAAGCCTGGCCGGGCCGGCGCTTTGGCAGGTAAAAACCGACCAGGATTTCGCGGTCAGGCGCAAGGGCCGACTGACCTGGCCCGCGGAAAAGGCTGAGCAGGGGCGCTCGCCGCAGAGACAACGCCCCTGCGCCGGCGCTGGCAATTTCCGCCTGAGCATCCATCGCCACAAGCGCGATCATCCCATCTGCCGCCGGCAGCGCATGAGCCACGTTGCCGCCCAGCGTTGCAGTGTTGCGCACCTGCGGACCGCCAATGAGCCCGCAGGCTTCAGCCAGCGCCTCGGCATGGCGGCAAACAACAGGCGACTCGGCCAATTGGCCCACCGGGACGCCTGCGCCGATAAACAGCTCTTCACCACGCACTTCCAGGCAGCCCAGCTCAGGTAGACGGCTGATATCCACCAGGGTATCGACTGGCGAATGATGGCCCTGTTGCAGCTCGAGCAGCAGGTCTGTCCCCCCGGCGACCAGGCAGGCTGGGCCAGGAGCATTGTGCAGCGCAGATAGCGCTTCTTCAATCGAACCCGGCAGCAGATAATGGTTCCACAAACTCATAAGGTGACCCGCCTCAGCCCAGGTCGGGATAGGTGATGCCACCGTGCGGAAAGACAAGCACATCTGCCCCAGAGGGGAAGCGGCTCTCCGCCAGCCGCAGGGCATCTGCCGGGTTGGGTAGAAATTCGACGAAAGGCAGGCGCTCATGAATTTCAACCGGTATGGTGGGGCCGTACATGAGCAGCCGCGCGTGCCGCATGGCCTGGAGAGCAAAATATAAGAAAAAGCGATCTTCCTCCCCCATGCCCTTTAACTTCAAGCGTGGAACAGCCCTCAGTAAAACAGGAGCAAGCGCTTTGAGCGCGCCGCGGCCCAGCGGCAGTTTGCGATTGGCCAGGCCAAATACGCCCACCCCCTCTTCAGCCCGCACCAGGGTGATCATCACCCCACCCCGGCGAACGGCGCGGACGGTGTTCGCCAGCGCCTTAACGCCCTGGCGGAGATCCTGATCCATCGGGGCAGAGCAGGTGATCACCACATCAGCCGGCCGGGCCACTTTGACGCCATACATCCCGGCGCTGGCTGCCACGCCGGCGCGGTGCGCGGCGATGGGATGGCCGGCAACCACTTTTACAACCTCCTGGTGGTGGTTGAGGATCGCATTGACGATAAAAACCGGCGGTTTTAACATGCCGGCAGCTTCCTCAAGATCCAGGCGCATCGGATTTTGTTCGATCGGTTGCCCAACCATATTGAAGGTATCTGGCGAGCAGTTCAAGGCATGGTTATGCGCGATCGTCACCCGCCCGGCCACGCCCGGCACCAGGTTTTTGTACCCACCGCCAAAAGAAGCAATGATATGCGGCTCGATGCAGCCGATTGAAAACACCAATCCCGCCTCTGCGACTGTCTTGTTAATCCAGACCGGCGTACCGCGCGTGGTAGTGCCCAGAAATGCCATTCGGTCCGGATTGTCGCAGTCTGGATTCTCCCATTGCAGCCCGGTCATGCCAGTGCGCTGCTCAAGTTCAGCAGTCTCCATAGGCCGGTGAACGCCAAGGGCCGGAACGATGGTGACACGCTCGCGACCAATGCCCCCGCGCTCCAGCCGCGCCAGTACTGCCGGCAGGATCCGCGCGACAGGCGTTGGGCGGCTGCCATCGTCGATCACCACTACCACGCGCTGATCAGGAGCGACCTGACCGGCCATCTCCTCCAATTTCGGAGCACCAACCGGCTCCGCCAGCGCAAGGCCGACCCCGGCTTCTTCATCCGCAACCGGCGGGACGACCGCCGGCTCGAGAACGCCAGAGATTCGCCAGGTTACGGGAAGGTTCAGCGTGAGCTGTCCGCCCCCCCAGGGGAGCGTGACGACTGGATTGGACATGGATTCCTCCGGTGAGTGATGGGCGGTGAATTAGCTGAATTCAATTATAATTGAGTATTATTCTACTTCACCCTGGCAACACAGACAGCGTCTCCCAGAAAGGCTTTTGAAGAATGACAGATGAAACACTCAAACCAACCGATTTTATCCACGAGGCTGTGGCAGAAGACCTCCGCAGCGGGCGTTACTCCTATGTTCGGACCCGCCTGCCCCCCGAGCCAAATGGTTATCTTCACATCGGCCATGTAAAAGCATTCCTGATCGACTACAACATTGCCAAAAATTTCGGCGGTGAACTCCACCTCCGCTTCGACGACACCAATCCTGCCAAAGAAGAGACCGAATTTGTCGACGCCATCCAGGAAGATGCCCACTGGTTAGGGATCGAATGGACCCGGGTGCTGTTTTCATCGGACTTTTTTGATACCCTGTACGAGTGGGCAATCCGGCTGGTGAAAAAAGGCAAAGCCTATGTCGACGACCAGAGCCCCGAAGAGGTGAGCCGCAACCGGGGAAGTTGGACCGAACCCGGGATTGAAAGCCCCTGCCGCAACCGCTCTGTTGAAGAAAATCTCGACCTGCTCGAGCGCATGAAAAATGGCGAATTTCCGGATGGCTCGCGCGTCCTGCGCGCCAAAATCGACATGGCGCACGGGAACATGAACATGCGCGACCCGATCATGTACCGCATCATCCACGAGCCCCCTCACCACCGCACCGGCAAGAAATGGTGCATCTACCCCATGTACGACTGGGCCCAGGGACAAAACGACGCCATGCATGGCGTTACCCATTCGTTGTGCTCGATCGAGTATGAAGACCATCGCCCATTGTATGAATGGTTTTTGAACGAACTGGAAATTAAAAACCCGCCGCGCCAGATCGAGTTTGCCCGCCTGAACCTGAACTACACCGTAATGAGCAAGCGCAAGCTGCGCCGGCTGGTTGAAGAAAAACATGTCAGCGGATGGGATGATCCCCGCATGCCCACACTGCGCGGAATGCGGCGGCTCGGCGTCACGCCGGAAGCCATCCGCGATTTTATCGCCCGGACCGGCGTGGCCAAGAATATCAACGCCCGGGCAGGGGTAATGGTCGATATTGCCTTGCTGGAAGCCTGCATCCGTGAAGACCTCAACCGGCGCGCCCCGCGCAAGATGGCTGTTCTCAACCCGCTCAAGGTCGTCATTGAAAATTACCCGGCAGACCAGGTAGAAGAATTTGAAGTTGCCAACAATCCCGAAGATCCCTCCGCCGGCACGCGCAAGGTGCCATTCTCGAAGGTGATCTACATCGAGCAAGACGATTTCCGCGAGGAACCTCCGCCGAAATATTTCCGCCTGTCGCCAGGTCGCGAGGTTCGCCTGCGCAATGCATATTTCATCCGCTGCGAATCCGTGGTGAAAGATGAGGCCGGCAGCATCGTCGAGCTGCGCTGTACCTACGACCCCGCCACCCGCGGCGGCGACGCTCCGGATGGGCGCAAGGTGAAAGCCACCCTGCATTGGGTCTCAGCGGCGCACGCAGTGCAGGCCGAAGTTCGTGTCTACGACCGCCTGTTCAACAACCCCGACCCTGAAGCCAGCGGGGATTTCATCGCCGATCTCAACCCCAACTCGCTGAAGATCCTTACCCGCTGCCAGCTTGAGCCAAGCCTGCGGGATGTCCAACCGGGCGACCGGTTCCAGTTCGAGCGACTGGGATATTTCTGCGTGGACAGCGACTCCGCCCCCGGGCAATTAGTCTTCAACCGCACAGTGACTCTGAAAGACGAATGGGCCAGAATCGAAAAGAAAGCGTAACAGCCGCTCGCGCTTAGTTTTGATTTTCATCATTTTGCGCGGACCTCGCAAAATGATGAAATCAAATAAGGGAGACCATCATGAGCAGATATGTGGCAGCAATCGACCAGGGGACGACCAGCACGCGCTTTATCGTATTCGATCATCACGGCGACGTGGTGGCAGTTGATCAAAAAGAACACCAGCAGATCTTCCCAAGGCCAGGCTGGGTCGAGCATGATCCACTGGAAATCTGGGAACGGACCAAAGAGGTCATCCAGGGCGCACTGACCCGCTTTGGGATCACCCGCGAAGATATCGTCGCGGTTGGGATCACCAACCAGCGCGAGACAGCCGTGGTTTGGAACCGGCGCACCGGCAAGCCCTACTTCAACGCCATCGTCTGGCAGGATACCCGCACAGACACCTTCATCAGCGAGCTTGGGCGGGATGGCGGGCAGGACCGCTTCCGCCCGGTAACCGGGCTTCCGCTGGCGACCTATTTCTCCGGCCCCAAAATTCGATGGATCCTCGATAACGTCCCCGGTGTGCGCGAAGCCGCCGAAAAAGGCGAGGCAATTTTCGGCAACATGGACACCTGGCTGATCTGGAACCTGACCGGTGGCGTGCGCGGCGGAATTCACGTGACCGACCTCACCAATGCGTCTCGAACCCTGCTGATGAACCTGGAGGCACTGGACTGGGAACAATCCATCCTGGATGTGATGGGCATCCCGCGGGCTATGCTGCCGCGCATCTGTTCTTCCTCCGAGATTTATGGCTATGCCACCGGGCTTTTGGATGGCATCCCGGTCGCCGGCGACCTTGGCGACCAGCAGGCAGCCCTGTTCGGACAGGCCTGTTTTGAGCCGGGTGACGCCAAGAACACCTATGGGACAGGCTGTTTTATGCTGCTGAACACAGGCGAGCACTTGATCCCCAGTCAATACGGCTTACTAACGACCACCGGATACAAAATTGGCCAGCAGCCGGCTGTATACGCCCTGGAAGGCTCCATCGCCATCGCTGGGGCGTTGGTGCAGTGGATGCGGGATAATCTTGGAATGATCAGCAAATCCAGCGACATCGAGCCGTTAGCGCGGACGGTCAGCGACAACGGCGGGATCTACTTTGTGCCGGCTTTTTCCGGGCTTTTTGCCCCCTACTGGCGCAGCGATGCGCGTGGAGCCATTGTCGGGCTGACCCGCTTTGTCAACCGCGGGCACCTCGCCCGGGCCGTCCTGGAAGCCACGGCTTACCAGACTCGCGAGGTGCTGGAAGCCATGGAGAAAGACTCGGGCATCACCTTAACCTCGTTGAAGGTCGACGGTGGGATGGTGAACAACGAGATGTTGATGCAGTTCCAGGCCGACCTGCTGAATGTACCGGTTGTTCGCCCGCGGGTAGCTGAAACCACATCGCTCGGCGCAGCCTATGCAGCTGGCCTTGCGCTTGGTTTCTGGCCGGATTTCTCCGCCTTACGGGCCAACTGGCTAAAAGAGGCTGAATGGGAACCGAGGATGGACCGCGCGCAGGCCGATCAACTTTACGCAAGCTGGAAAAAGGCAGTCACACGGACATTTGATTGGGTTTAATCAGTTTTTTGTGTATAATTTCACATAGAACAACACAAGTAGCAAAATAGAATACGAATCGCTAAGTCCGTTTGATAGGTTGCCCATGTCCGATAAACCACGTGTACTTGTTATTGGCGCAGGCTTCACCGGCTGCGCGATTGCCCACGATCTGGAACTGCGCGGGATCCATGCGATCGTACTCGAGAGGGGTGAAATCGCCTCAGGCACCTCCGGCCGAACGCACGGGCTTTTGCACAGCGGCGGGAGATATTGTGTGAACGACCAGGAGTCGGCCGTTGAGTGCATTGAGGAGAATATCACCCTGCGCAAGATTGCCAAACAGTGCATCGAGTTCAACGGTGGGTTCTTTGTCGCCCTCAACGAAGAGGATCTGGCTTACGCGCCCAGGTTTGAAGCGGGCGCCCAGCAATGCGGAATCCCCATCGAAAAACTGCCGGTTGCTGAAGCGTTGAGACTGGAGCCAAACCTCAACCCACAAGCGCTGGCTGTTTACACCGTCCCGGATGGCGCTTTCGATCCATTACGGTTGGCCCTGGCATTTGCGGCGACCGCCAAAAAGAATGGGGCAGAATTTCGCCCATACCACCAGGTCAATGAACTGCTCATCAATGGGCAGGGAAACGTGGTGGGGGCCAGGGTAATGGATCGAAGCCAGGATCGAAGCTACGAAATCCAAGGCGACCTGGTCATCAATGCGACCGGGGCGTGGGCCGGGCAAATCGCCGGGATGGCGCAGGCCAGGGTTGCGATCACCCCGACGCCGGGGGTTATGGTAGCCTACGATCAGCGTTTGATCAACCGGGCCATAAACCGCCTGTGCCCCCCAGATGACGGTGATATTCTGATTCCACAGCGGCGGATGGTCTGCATTGGCACAACTTCATTCGAAGTCGAGGATGTGGACTATATCCCCATCATCGAGGAGCAGGTAGAGCAAATGCGGCGCAACGCAATCGACCTGGTGCCGGCCGTGAAAACCACCCACCAACGCGGTTGGTGGATGTCCGCCCGCCCGCTAGATCGGAAGAGCGTCGTGTAGGGAAAGAGTGTAGGATAGGGTGT
>CAZBDC010000161.1:0-12369 GCA_964490575.1 uncultured Anaerolineaceae bacterium
TCAACTTTACTACAAAAGCCCTATCTGCTTAAGCCATTTTTGGCGAAGGTATTGGAATAGAAGATATGATTGCGAGGCTTTAATGTAGATGTTTGAGAAGGTAGATGCTGCTCATCTAGTAATAGTATAGGATAATTTATCCTATTTTTGAATAGGTTATGAAAAAAATTTCATAAGTGCAAGGATTGTCCCGGTTTTCGCCGGGTCTCCCGCCATTTTCTGTTATACTTCCCCTGCACGTATCCCACCTCACCGGACACTTCATGGACTGGTACCAATACATCTTCATCGGGCTGGGGGCCGCGGCGGCGGGCTTCATCAACGCGCTGGCGGGCGGCGGCACGCTGATCTCCTTCCCCATCCTCACCGCGGTCGGCATCCCCGCCGTGGCGGCCAACATCACCAACACCGTGGCGCTCTGCCCGGGCTATTTCGGGGCCACCCTGGCGCAGTGGAAAGAGCTGGTCGCGCAGAAAGAGCGCGCGCTGCTCTACCTGCCCGCGGCGGCGCTGGGCGGGATCGCCGGGGGGCTGCTGCTGCTCAACACCGGCGAGAAGCTCTTCCGCGACCTGATCCCCTTCCTCATCCTGCTCGCCTCGGGGCTGCTGGCCTTCTCGGACCCGCTACGCGGCTGGCTGCTCAAGCGCATCGCGCAGGGCCGCTCGGCCCACCACACCGCCGCGCTGGGCATCCCGGCGGTGGCGCTGGCGGCGGTGTACGGCGGCTATTTCGGCGCCGGGCTGAGCGTGATCGTCCTGGCGGTGCTCGGTTTGTTCCTCAGCGACAGCCTGACCCGGCTCAACGCGCTCAAACAGGCCATTTCGTTCAGCGTCAACATCGCCGCGGCGATCTATTTCCTGTTCTCCGGGCAGGTGGTCTGGCTGGTGGCGGCGGTCATGGCGGTCTGCGCGCTGGCCGGCGGTATGTTGGGCGGGCGGCTGGCGGGCAGGATCAAGCCCGCCACCCTGCGCTGGCTGGTGGTGTCGATCGGCGTGATCGTGGCCGTCATTTACTTCGTGCGCTAGGGCCTGACCGGGCGGCTGTTTCAGGGTGTCCAAAAGGGTAAGCTATCGGAAAGCACGTTGTTGGTGATCTTCGTTAGCCCCGTCCCATCGATCCGGAGCGTGTATAAATCGTCCTGGCCGTCGCCGGTGTTCTCTTTGCGGGCGAACACGAGCGCCTGCCCGCCTGGCGACCAGGAAAGATAGCTCTCGAGCTGGGGGGATTGGGTCAGGTTCTCCAGCCCGCTCCCATCCGCGTTCATCAGGTAAACATCTTCATAGCCGATGAATGCGATCTTTTCCCCATCCGGGGAAAAATGCAGCAGGCGGCGCAGGTCAATCCGCTGGTTTGAAACGATTTCGTCGATTGGCTGGCTCGAAACGAAATGGTTCGTTTTTGTCCAGGTGTCATAGCGCCACAATTCGAGCGGGTCGCAGCAGTTCGAGCCGGCAAGCGTGTACACATAGCGGCTGTCAGGAGACCATCGGGTGGGCCGGTTGGAGAACCCGCGCGGGTTGGGTAAAAGGTAGGCCCCGCTGCCGTCTGGACGGATCATTCCGGCCTGCCACCCATCGGTCGTGTAGGTCAGCCACTGCCCATCCGGCGACCAGAAAACATCTTGCTTGGTTTCCGGGGAATGGGTAACCCGTTTCACCTGGTTCGTAACCAGGTTCCAGGTAAAAATCTCTGGCCGACCATCCTGTGGGGCTGTGAAAACCAGTTGGGAAGAATCGCCTGACCAGGCAGGCAGGGAAGACGTCTCATAGCGAGCATGGGTGAGCTTTCCCGTCAGCGTGTCAAAAACGTGCAGCTGGTAACCATACGACTGGTACACCCACAACACAACCTTCTTCCCATCCGGCGAGAAGACCAGGTCAACCACCTGGTAATCGTCCAGGCCCGAGATGACCGGGGTCCGCCCAGTTCCCTGGGGAGAAATGGATGCAATCTGGGTATCTTTGAAATACGTGGATTGATAAAGGATACGGGGTGTTTGGCCTCCAGCCTGGTGGATGATGGGCAGGTAAACCTGCTTCATCCCCACGGAGACGGTGACCGGCACGGAGATATCATTGCCGATCCACCCATCGGGTTTAATCACCAGCGCGGAATGATAAATCCCTACTGCCAGGCCCGAGGCGTCGATCTGGAAGGTCAAATCGCCATCCGTGGCGCCTGCCAGCGCGCCCGGGGTGATCCAGCTTTCCGCCGGAGCCTCTACTTTGTAAGGGAAGCCGGAGATCGAGCTGGTGATCCGGATGGCCCGGTCCGCGCCCGGGGAGCCGGCCTCGACGGACAGCGAGATTGAGGCTGGAGATGCGTCCAAAACCGGGGACATTTGGGGATCCGCCAGAGCATAGAATGCGCCGTGATTGTCCATCAACCAGAGCAGGCCGTCTTTGAGCAAAACCGGTTGGATCACACCGGCCAGGCTGATCGATTCGACCAGCGGAAACTCGAAATCCCACAGGAGGTCGCCCTGCGGCCCGACCCCATAACAATGCGAGTTGTACGCGCAGAAAAAAATATTCCCGTTGCGATCGGTGAGCAGTGGATGGCCAACTTCCGCGGGGGACTCGGTTACCGGGTTAGGCAGAAAGGTTCGCTGCCAGAGCAGCTGTCCATCCGGGGAAATAGCGTACAGGATGCTGCCGTTGGCTGACCGGTTGAAATAGGCGTAAACCACCCCGGATGGCGCGATGGCCATCCCGCGCGAAAAGAAGGTATTTCCCGCCCCGCCCGTGTCCGCGACAAAGGACCACAACAGGTCGCCCGCCGGGGAAACCTTATTCAGGTACTCGTGGAGGGTCACGTAAACTGAGCCGTCCGGCCCAATCGCGGGAGTCACATCGTACCCGGCGCCCGGCAGGGAGGTACACCAATGGATCGCTCCAAGTGAGGAGTACGCGCACAATGAATCGTTCAGGGTTGGCCCGGTTCCATAGATGACGCCGTTCTCGTCGATCGCGGGGACGCCCCCGGCCCAGGATTCGAAGGGAATCAGCCAGTTGAGCACTCCCTGCTGGTCAAACGACCATAACCCGTCGATCATGTAGAGAATATCGCCAGAGCTGGTGAACTGCGGGCTTGAATTTTGGGCGTAGTTTGCCCCGATTGCATCGACCCATTCGGGCTGGCCCGCCTGGGTGATGCGGGCAATCCGGTTTGCATATACCCAATAAATAGAGGTGTCCGCCGCGACCAGGGGGAATGACTGGTTCCACCCGCCCGAATCAGGGTACTTCCACACCTCCTGGCGGTGAATAGGATCGTATTTTGATAAGGCCAGGTTAGACACGATCAGGCTGCCATCGGCTGCGATCGAGATGCCACCCGCGCCATAAAAAAGCGAATTATCCAATGGGATCGCATTAGACCACACAAGCACCGGCTGGTTTTCTGGCCCGGCGAAGGGGCTCCGCCCGGTGTGTTGGGGGTCATGCTGGTACATCGGCCAGGGGGTGTCCGCGATGAGGTTGGACTGCCCGGAGGACGAGTGGATATTGAAGATCAACAGGCTGAAGAGCAGGAGGCTGGAGTGGAGGAGGCGTTTGACCATGGATAACGACGATGATTTCTCCTGGTGGAGATGTTTGCCAGATGCAGGGGTTATTATACCACAACCTGTGGCTCATCCCGTTCGAAATTATAGAGATTATCCACCAGGCGCCGTGCCAAAGAACACGGAATAAGTGAAAAAGGCAGTATAACCCGGGACATCAAGGATCAAATCGGGCGACCCTGCCCGGCACAGGCGCAGATAGGTCTGCCAATCTTCCGCGGAAACATCGCTTTCGGCCAATCCCCAGCGCATGGCAAACAATTCGATCAGCGCCTTTCTCTCTTCCGGCGATAACGGCGCAGCAACCGTGTGAACGAAGGTCTGGCAATGCGTATTCACCAGGCCCACCTGCCGCATCCAGGCGAGGGTATAGAGAAAATGAGTGCGCGGATCCGCGTCCTGCTGAAAGGGTGCAATGCCTGCCGGGCTGGCATTCAGGCGCGCTTCCAAAGCCGGGTGGCCGGGGAGCAGGCACTGCGAAGACCAGTACCCTAAAATCAGTTTGCCCCCTGGCCTGACCACCCGCGTCAGTTCGCGGACGACACCCACCGGCTCGCGCGAAGCATAACCCGCGGCATCCATGCTCCACAGCCAGTCAAAGGCAGCGTTATCACAGGGGATGCGGTCCCAGCTTCCCTCCCGAAAGGAGACCCGCTGCTCAAAGCCGGATTGCCCGGCGAAGGAATGAGCCGTTCCGAGCAAGCTCGCGGAGATATCCATGCCGGTCACGTGCCCGTTTGCCCCCACCGCCTTTGCCAGCATCAGCGTTTGCAGCCCGATCCCACAGCCCAGGTCAAGGCCGCGGCTGCCTTTCTGAAGCATGGATGCCGCGATGATCGCCTGTGTCAGCGGCTCGCGCAGCGGTTCCATGCAGAGCAGCATGTTGATCGAGTCGTCCTCTTCACCCGACATGTTTCCCTGTGCCTTTCGCCCGAGCGAATTGCGCTGCCGGGCAAGCCCGGCGCTTGCCCTCCCTGGCGTCCCTGGCCCACGTCCAGATATTCCAGGCGTCCCCCACCATACCTGCCACTTGAGTGACCACCAGCGGATATCAATTATTTTCGCGCTACCAGTAAAAATTCCCCCGGAAGGCGCACCACGTCCCCCGGTTGGTCGCCAAAACGCCAGCCTGGGCCAGCAGGGAATTCCACCAACCGCTCGATCGCCAGGCCGGCCTGAGCCACGGCTGTCACCACATCACCCAGGGTCCAGAGAAACTCGTACTTGGTTTCCCTGGCAGCTTCTCCGCCTTTAAAATGAGCCCAACCGCTGCTCAGGCCTGGCTGGCTGCCCCTGAAATAATCATCTTCAACCACCAGCCGGCCCTCATCGACCCACAGGCAGCCAGCCAACGGATGATCGTCGATCACGAGCAGGCGCCCACCAGGTTTCAAACAGGCTGCCACCACGGATGCCCAGCGCGGCAGGTCTGGCAGCCAGACCAGCGCCCCGCCGCCGGTAAAGACAAGGTCAAAAGACGCGCTGCGAAGCGCTTCCGGGAGGTCGTAGACGTCCGCGCTATAAAAATCAACCCCCAGACCCGCCGCCACCGCTTTCTGGCGGGCGAGCGCGATCTGTTCGTCCGAAATGTCGACCCCGGCGGCCCGCGCCCCAAACACCGCCCACGAAAGTGTGTCTTCGCCGGTGGCGCACTGCAGGTGCAGCACGTGCAGCCCGGTCACCTGGCCAAAGCTCTGCATCACCACGCTTACCGCACGGGGGTCAAGGGTTGAGCCGCCGCCCATAAAAATTCCGCTTGCGGAAAGGTCTTCTCTCGCACCGCGGCGATCTCATTCCACGCGCGCCGATTTTGTTGAGTATAGCCGGTCACCCCATCAGGTGGAACGGTCGTCATGTTTCCCTCTCCGGGACAAAATTCCTTTTTTGATACTTGTATCGTTTTGTGTGGGCGACTGTGTCGCCCACACAAAACAAACGAAGTCCGAAAAACTAAAATACCGGTTAATGCCAATAGAGGCCGATGTGCAGCTTTCCGCTCGCGCTGGAATAGGCCACCGCCGCCAGCATCGCGTCGATACTGGCGACCGACAGCCGCAGATAGACGATCTCGGACCGGCGCTCAGGATAAGATCAGCAGGATCGCCAGCAGAACCAGCCCGGCCGCCGCGACCGCGATCAGGGTGACGGCTGCCACGCGGGATAACGCCCGGCCCGCTGCTGAAACCTCCAGCCTTTCTTCCGCCAGATCAAGCCTGGGTTTGCTTGCACTGCTCATTTATCCAACCTTCGCTTTCACCTGCCACTCTTCGGCAATCCGGTCATTTATATATTACCAGGGCCGGGCGCAAAGTCAAGCAAGGCGGGTTCTGGACAATACCTTTTCCTGCAACCATTTGCTCGCGTCTGGCGTAATAAAGAGCGTGGCGAAAATCGCCGCGCATCTTATCCTTATTGTTGAAAGCGAGCGATGACCATGTCCATCCGCAACCCCCTTCCTCTCAACCCGATCCTGTGGATCGCCACGCTGGCCCTGCTGCTGGCAGCCTGCCAGCCGGCGGGCGCTTCAGCCAGCCGCCCAACTGAAATCCCGGCCGCGACCGGAACAGCCGCGGCCCCCACCCCGCTCCCCGCCAGCACAACCGGCGCGGTCACCCTCGACGCTGCCGGCCTGGTCCAAGGCCTGGAGGTCGAGCTCGTCCTGGGCAAGCCTGCTGGTGATGGCCCCTGGTGGGAAGTGGCCCCGCAGCACCAGCGCGCCACCCTGCTGGGCTACCCGGTGACTTCCAACCCTGCCCAGGCGCAGATCTTCGTCTACCCGGCCGCCGAGATGGCCGCCTCGGGCGAGGCGGCCGCCCAGGCGGTGGCCGGCCTGCAGGCCCTGCTCGAGTCGCGCCAGCCCGGCGAGGCGCTGCCCTACCTGCCGCTGAGCAACGACCGCCAGGCCCTGCACGCCCGCGTGGCCTTCCTCGACTTCCAGAACGGCAGCGGCGTGCGCTACCTGACCCAGCTCAACCAGGGCCCGGTGCAGATCAACAACGCCGGCCTGCTCTACACCTTCCAGGGCCTGACCGCCGACGGCAATTTCTACATCGCCGCCGTGCTGCCGGTGACCCATCCCGAGCTGCCCGAAAACGAACTGGCCTTCTCAGGCGACCCCGATGCCCTCAGCCGCTTCCCGGAATACACCGCCGAGACCGCCGCCTGGCTCGAGCAGCAGCCCGCCGCCGGCTTCACCCCCGACCTCGACCGGCTGGATGCGCTGGTGCGGTCGATCCTGGTGCGGTGAACGGTGAATGGTAATCGGTGAACAGTGAACGGTGGAAAGCTGCCAACGGATTTTGGGAACGGATTCCACGGATTACGAGCGGCGCTCATCCGCGGTCCGCAGGGTGTGATCCTATCACCCTGCCGGCATCCTCTCCATTGACTGCCCCCTGTGGCGAGGTTCTCAACCCCGGCAGGGGTTTCCACATACTGAGCAATGGCTTCAGCCCGAAACGGAATCGGGCCAGGCCGCGACCGGTCGGGCGAAAAGCGACGGGAATGATTCCGCCCTACGACTGCGGATGAACGCTTTCTCGTAATCCGCGGAATCCGTTCCCAAAATCCGTTGTCAGCCCTCCCTCAGCTCCTGCAAGCCCGCAGCGGGCTAAGAGAAGAACCTATCCGGTTTTCCGACGCGCCCAGCGTGACCGGCCTGAGCAGGTAGACGATGGCCGAGGTGGACGGCTGCCCGCTGATGACCTCCGCGCCCCCTACATCCCCACCAGAAACAATCCACCAAAGATCATCACATCCTGTAAGAAGTGGATGAACCAGGCCCAGAACATTCCCTCGGTTTCGGCGATGGATTTCGCCAGCAGCCAGCCCAGGAAACCGGCCATCAACGCACCAAGAATGCCACCCGGCACGCCGAAGTAATGCGGAATACCAAAGATGACCGCTGATATCAGATAGATAGCCGGGCGCGAGACCAACCCATCCAGCGCAGTGACCACGCTCAGGCGGGTAATGGCTTCCTCTGTGAAGGCATTCATTGTCGCAAGGACCAATATTAATGGCAGGTAGCGGGCGCTGCCGGCTTCTAAGGATTGCCCTTGCGCCACGTTGAAGAAGATAAATGCCCCGGTCGCCAGGGAGACAATGACGGCAAAGCTGCGCCCGACCGTTTTCCACGTATCCGTGGGTTTGATATCCAGCCATTTCACCGGCTCAGCCGGGGCGTTCAGATTGCCCGCCCTGTAGAAGCGCCGGGCATTGTGGGGAGCAAGCGCCCGAGTCAGCGCCAGGATGATCAACGCCAGCCCAAGCGTAACGATCTGGTATTTGAGTTTGGCGTCGACAAATGGATGATCCACCAGCATATAGGGCAGCCAGGCCGGTAGGACTCCCGGGTTAATCGCGCCGAAATAGAGCAGGCCCAGGGTGCCGAAAAGGATCAGGGGCATCGCAAGTAAAGGAAGTTTAGAAGCGGGGATCTTCATGAGGGGTCGTTCCTATCCTCGTTTCACTTGATTTAGGTGCTGTTAAAAGGGTTCTCTTCGCCAGAACAACGATCGCCGCCGCGCTTGCCCAGGCGATCCCATTGATCATCATAAACGTGGTCTCGTAGATCACATCCAGGAAGAGCAGGTTGGTGAGGTTGACCGACAGGTGGAAGATGGTCGCCAGGAACACATTGAAACCGGTATCCTGCACCAGCGCGTAGATCACAATCGAATACGAAACCATCAAGAGGGTCAAGAATGCGACGAATACAGGCCCTTCAGACAAGAAGTGGATGTGGATCGGCATCCACAGCAGGCCAACCAGCAGCGATGAAAACAGCCCGCGCAGGTGGGGATCCAGCCGCTTATGCAGAAAACCGCGCCAGCCGAGCTCCTCGCCAAGCGCACCCACCGGCGCCCACAAGATGACCAGCCAGAGCGTCTGGTAAAGCGCGGGAGGCTCGGCGGTCTCCATTGGCGCCCATGACCTGATCAGGAGAACGATTAAACCCACCCCCAACGGAATGAGCGCGGCGTAAAGATAGCGCAGCGCAGGCGTGTATTTCGAGAAGAAGACGGTCTTGTGGCTGTCCTTGCGAAATATTACCGGCATCAAAAGCGCGGCTATCCCTGGCCCCCACTGCGCCAGGCTAATCTGCGGCGGGAGCAAGCCAGTTTCCTGCTGAATGCCACCCAACAGCAATAAGAAGAACCAGGCCAACCCATAAAAGATACTGATTCGTAAGATCATTTGATATCTCCAATTTCATTAAAGAGGGATTTACCCTACCCTGAGGGTGAAATTCCCGGAACGAACACTTTCGACCACGCTTTTCAGCCAGTCCAACGCAGCCCGGTTGCTCAGGATGCCATACTCCAGCGTGCTCACCTTCAGGAACGAAGCTCGCGGCATTGGAACGGTGTGGAATTTTTCCCGGTTCAGTTTATAAATCGCTTCGTAGATGGCCTGCTTTTCTTCTAGCGATTGAATTTCGTGATTGAGCAGGCGGAGCAGTTCTTCATCTGAAAGCTCGTCTCCAAAGTAAACCTGGATCAGAGCCGGCTCGCGGTAATCCTGGGGCGATAAGGGGGTGGAGAGCCAGCGGTGCAGTTCCTCCCGGCCCGCCTCGGTGATGCTGTAGACTTTCATATCCAGGCGCTCGTCGCGCGGGATGACTTCCTTTTCGATCAATCCTTGTTCATCAAGATCTGCCAGCGTGCGGTAAATCTGGCTCTGGTTGGCGGGCCAGAAGTGCCGCACGGACTGGTCAAACGCCTTCTTAAGATCGTAACCGGTCAGGGCGTCGTGCGCCAGGAAACCTAAAATGGCATGTTTGAGAGACATCGAACCCTCCATTTCGGGGTTAAAAACCCATCGATGCGTATTCCACAAATACTATAGCACAAGTACTATAGTATAAATACTATAATATGTCAAGGAGATATCGGATGTTTTTTGTTTTGGGAATGCTTCGCGCCCCTAAAAAACACCCTCTGATTCCCGTAACCCGAACTGACGTTATAATAGAATATCGATCAGCCAGGAAGGAGTTAACCATGGGAGCTCGACTGCCAACGCCGCCGGGACAGATGGTGGACCTGGGTGGGTTCCGCCTGCACGCGCTCGTCGCCGGGCAGGGGACGCCCACCGTCCTGCTCGAACCGGCCCTGGGCGGGTTTGCCCTGCAGTACGCGCGCATCCAGACCGGCGTCGCGGCGTTTACGCGGGTGATGGCCTACGACCGCGCCGGGCAGGGCTGGAGCGACCCCAGCCCCAACCCGCGCACGCCGGCCTACCTGGCGGGTGAACTGCACGCCCTGCTGGAGCGGCTGGACCTGCGCCCGCCCTATATCCTGGCCGGGCATTCCTTCGGCGGGCTGCTAAGCCGGGTCTACGCCGGGCTTTACCCACGCGAAGTCGCCGGGATGGTCCTGGTCGACGCGACCCACGTGGACGAGTACGACCCCTTCCCGGATGTCGACCGCTTTGTCAGGCAGGCTGCCCTGGGGGTGCGCCTGTTGAAATTTGCCGCGCGGGTGGGGCTGGACCGGCCGGTGGCGAAGCTGAGCCTGGGCAGCCTGGCCCGCTCGCTCTCCCCGGCCAACCTGGAACCCTTCCTGGACATCCTCAGCCAGCCCAGGCATCACGAGACCATGCTGGCCGAGTTCTCCCAGCACCGCTGCTACTTCGGGCCGCGCTCAGAAGCGCCCCGCGCGTTGGGCGATCTCCCCCTGGTGGTCGTGACGGCCGGGGACAGCATCAGCGGGCGGGGCAAAATGGGCGGCCTGACCGCCGAGCAGGTCAACGCGCTGCACCAGCGGCTGTAAGTGGACCTGGCCCGGCTTTCCACGCGCGGCGAGCAGGTTGTCATCCCCGGCGCCACTCACCTCTCGATCCTGCTCGAGCCGCGGTACGCCGCACAGGTGGTGGAGGCCATCTGGCGACTGACGGTGAACGCTGACAACGGATTATGCGGCACAGGAGTGCCGGCGGTACCTCCTGTGCCGTGAGGGATTTAACGGATTCCGAGCGGCGCTCATCCGCGGTCCGCAGGGTGTGATTCCATCATTCTGCCGGCATTCTCTCCATTGACTGCCCCCTGCGGTGAGCCTCTTAACCCCGCAGGGGTTTCCATGTCTTGAGCGAGGGCTTCAGCCCGATGCGGAATCGGCTACGCGAACCAGAAGCTGTCCAAATCGAACAGCCGCTCGGGGTCAAAATTGCGCGCCACGGAGCGCCCCGGCCCGCCTTTGAAGACCAGGTAGAGGGCCCGCACCCCGCTCGCGCCGCTCACCGGGCAGCTCAGCGTGGCCCACTGCTGCCAGCCGCCGGTGCGCGGGACTTCACACGTCCCCACCAGCTCCCCGTCCGGCGCGTCCAGGCGGACCTCGATCAGCCCGCCGTAGGCCAGGCTGCCGGCGCGGGCGAAGAAGCGCTCCACCGGCTGCGCGTCGAAATCGAGGTACTTGTAGGCGGCCCAATCGCCGTGGTGGATCATCGCCAGGCGCTCGCGCACGCCCGGGTCGTGCTCGGTGGGGCCCTCGGCGGCGGTGCGCACCCGCCCGTGCAGCAGGCAGGCCCGCCAGGCCTCGACCGGCTGCGTCGCCGGGAGGGGTCCACCCGCGCCCTGGGTGGTCATTTCTACCTCAGTGATGCTGCCGTCTTCATTAAAATAGATCGGCTCCACGCACACCCGCCGGTTGAAGTTGCCGGCCTGCGACGAGCGGTGGTAGAAGACGTACCACTGGCCATTGAACTCCGCGATCGAGCCGTGGTTGTTCCAGGTCTCGGGGTCGCAGCCGGTGTTGTCGATGAGGATCCCGCGCTTGATGAACGGCCCCAGCGGCGACGGGCCGGTGGCGTAGGCCAGGCAGGTGGCCCGCCCGCGGCTGATGTCGGTGTAGACCAGGTAATAGACCCCGCCGCGCTTGCGGATCGAAGCCCCCTCGTGGAAACCGTGCCCGGCCTCCGTGATCAGGTCGGGGACCAGCGTCTCGGGCAGGATCCCGCGCAGGTCGGGGCGCAGCTTTGCCCCGCGCAGGCGGAACTGGCCCCAGTAGTAGTACACTTCGCCGGTATCCTCCACCAGCGCAGCCGGGTCGATCGCGTCGCCGTCGGCCCCCTCCACCGGCGCGGCGTTGGTGAACGGCCCGGCCGGCGAAAGGCTCTCAGCCACGCCCTCGCTGCGGTCGGCGTTGCAGAAAAAGAGATAGTAGCGCCCGTTGTGGTAGATGCAGTCCGGGGCGTAGAGCGGCGCGCTGGTCCAGGGCGTGTCCGAATCCGGCCCGCCCGAGCGGAAGGAAACGCCGTGGTCCTCCCAGCGCAGCAGGTCGGGCGAGGAAAAGACGTGGTACTCCCACGAGCAGTAGCTGGTGCGCCCGGAGATATCGTAGGAGCCGTAGATGTACATGCGGCCGTCGCTCCACTGGCGCGCTTCCGCGTCAGGGACAAAGTGCTGGATGGGGAGAATGGGGTTCATGGGGTTGCCTCGTCTAAATCCGCCGCGATGCCGCGGAACTGCTCCAGGGCCGCCTCCAGGTTCTCGACGATCTCCTGGGCCAGCACGTCTGGGTCGGGCAGGTTCTCCGAGTCCTCCAGGCTGTCGTCCTTCAGCCAGAAGATATCCAGGCTGGCCTTGTCGCGCGCGACCAGCTCGGCGTACGGGAAGGCGCGGAAGCGCTCGCTCTCCTGGCGCTCGCGGCGGTTGGCCGGGTTGTAGCAGCGGATGAAATCCTGCAGGTCGGCGGACCCGAGCGGGTTGGTGCGCAGGGTGAAGTGCTGGTTGGTGCGCAGGTCGTAGATCCACAGCTTGTCGGTCCAGGGTTTCTCTGAGGCGGGTTTGCGGTCGAAGAACA
>CAZBDC010000162.1:0-12353 GCA_964490575.1 uncultured Anaerolineaceae bacterium
CCCTATCCTACACTCTTTCCCTACACGACGCTCTTCCGATCTTCTATAATGCGGTCGACCATTAAATCGACCTGGTTGGACTTGCTTAGCTCACTGGCCGGGACGTTGACGCTAATTGACCCATCGGGACTCTCGCGGCAGTAGCTGACGAGCTGGTAGGCTGCATCCAGCACGGGGGTGCACCCGCGCTGGTCGATTGCCTGGTGTTTCAAGCTTGCCAGTACATTCGGACTGTCCCGGCGGGCCGGCTGCCGGGGGGTGATGACTGCGTAGCGCACCAGTCCGGTTTCGCCAATATTGTCGTCAGACGGGTCTGCCTCTGGCTCGGATGGCCCGGCCCGCACTTGCAGGCTGATTTGCCCGTTTTCCGGCGCTGTGTTTAGCAGAATCAGATGTTGGTTGTCAATGACAGCCAGCACGCGCGAGTTGGGCGAAGCGGCGGGGAAGGTCAGTGTCAACCGGCCGGCGCTGTCATCTTTGCCCAGCGCGGCGGCAGTGTAAAAGGGTGTTTCGATGGTGTAATTCTTCTCGAGCGCTGCCGCCCAGCCACCCTCCACTGTGCTGGCGCTCAGTTGGGCCTGGCTGCCTTCGGGCAGTGCATCGCCGGGGACGGCCAATGCCACCCCATGACTATCAGCGTGGCTGGCGCCATCGGCCGGCACCGCCAGCGTTTCGCCTGGTAAGATACGCGCCTCGAGTAGGGCAGCCGGTTCGCCTGGCTTGCCCGGCAGTGCGATAGGACCCGGCGCAAGCTGCCCGGTCATCTGCGGAAGCAGGTACTGATAAGCCAGGTATCCGCCGCCGGCCAGCAGCGCGCAGGCCAGGCAGGCTGCCAGGACGCCGCCCACCGCCAGCAGCCAGCTGCGGCGTTTGGCCGGCGGTTGAGCGGCGGGTTGCGGCACAGCCGGCTGTGGTGTGGCTTTCTGCTGGGCCGGTTGCCGGGCTAATTTTTGCTGTGGCGGCTGTGCCTGCCGGTGTGGATCTGCTTCCTGCCACTGCGCACCGCGCAGAACAAACCATTTTCCAGTGCGCTCCTGGATCTGCCAGCGCGCGCCCTGGCGGTCAACTACCTCAAGGCTTCGCAGCCGGCGGCGGTACTCATCTGGCGAGATTTGTTTTGCATGCAGCAGTTTCTCCAAACTGCGGAATTGTTCTTCGGCCTTGTGGAAATCCATCCCTTGCCCCCTTTGATGTGCCCGTATTTCGCTAAATTATGGGATTTAGGAATATCATACTGCTTTTTGTGACAGGTGTACTTAAAAGAAATGTAAAATTCTGATAGGATAAGCTGATGAAAGAAAGCCCAGTTGAAATCGTCCACATACCTGTCTCGGAATGGGCTGCCTACCGTGAACTGCGCCTGTCTGCACTTCGCGAAGAGCCGGCCGCCTATAGTTCGACCTTTAAGAATAACCTGGCGCAGCCTGACTGTTTCTGGCAAGACCGGCTAACCGAAGCGGCATCGGGTCATAGTTATCTGTTATTTGCCCGTTGCCAGGATCGCCTGGTGGGGATGATCGGCGCTATCCCGGATGGATCTGAACCCGATACGGCTGTCATTATCTCCGTCTTCGTCGTCTGGGATTTCCGCGGACGAGGCATCGGTAAACTGCTGATGGATGCCATCTTGAAGGATCTCAAGGTCGGCGGCTTTCGTAAAGCCATCCTGAGCGTCAATGCAGGGGGAGTTCCGGCTGTTAACCTATATCGAAAGTCTGGCTTTGCTATCACGGGTCAGGAGATGGGCCAGATGGGCGATGGTCAGATGCATACCGGCTACCGGATGGAGAAAAACCTGGGCGATTAGGAGAAAAGGATCCTATGAATTCACTGCCTTTTTCGCGTTTTCACCCTGAACCGCTGCGCGCGGTTCGCCCGGCCGGCTGGCTGCAAGATTTTCTTGAACGCCAATCCACAGGCCTGACCGGGCACGTGGCTGTGTCCGGCTATCCATACGGCACGAAGTTCTGGGGCAGCACAGCCGATAATACCAAGGGCTCTTATTCGACCTGGTGGCCGTTCGAGCAGACTGGCTATTGGATCGATGGGGCTCTGAAATGCGGGTTCCTGGCAGGCGATATGGACCTGTATCGCCAGGCGCTGGAAGAGATCGATTTTGCGCTCGAGCACGCTGGGCCAGATGGCTTTATTGGCCCAGATTTCCTGCGCGAGAAGGACCGCTGGCCGCACGCCGTGTTCTTCCGGGCCGTGCTGGCCCAGTATGAAATCACCGGTGACCGGCGCTACCTTGATGCGCTGATCGCCCATTACCGCTCAACGCCGCACCCCATGGGAACGGACCGCGACGTCACCGGGGTAGAGATCTTGTTGTATCTTTACCAGGCGAGCGGGGAGGCCGACCTGCTGGCAATGGCCGAAAGCCTCTACCAGCGCTTCCTCGAGCGTTGGCCAGCGCATGACGCATCGCTGAATGTGCTCCTCTCCGATAAGCCGCAGATAGAACATGGCGTCACATTTAATGAAGAGGCCAAGCTGGCCGCTATGCTGTACAGCGCGACCGGAAAAGAGGAATATCTGCGCGCTGTGGTGCACGGGTACGAAAAACTGGATCGCAACGCCCGCCTGGCCGATGGGCTGCACTCGTGTTCGGAGAATATCCGGGGCAATGACGCGCGTGACATGCATGAAACCTGTGACATTACCGACCATACCTGGGCGCTGTACTATCTCTTGCAAGCTACCGGCGACGCCCGTTACGCAGACCGGATTGAGCAGGTCATATTCAACGCCCTGCCGGGCGCAATCACGAAAGACTTCCGAGCCTTGCAGTACTTTTCGTGTCCGAACCAGGTAGTGGCAACCAGCACCTCCAACCACAACCTGAACCATTTCATGCGCGGGCTGAACTGGATGAGCTATCGTCCAGACCACGAAGTGCAGTGCTGCCCTGGCAACCTTCACCGCGCCATGCCGAACTACATCTCGAAGATGTGGATGCGCTCGAAGGACGGTGGGATTGTGGCGGCACTCTACGGGCCTGGCTCGCTGCGCACTCATGCCGGAGAAACGCGGACGCCGGTAGCGATCTCGGCCGAGACTCGCTACCCATACCAGCAGTCCATCACTTTTAAGATCACGCCCGAGCAGCCGGTTTCCTTCCCATTCAGCCTGCGCATCCCGGGCTGGTGCCGGCGGGCCGCTCTGTCCATCAATGGGCAGCCGGTGGCGGGCGATTTAACGACCGGGAGCTTCTTTACCATCCGGCGCGAGTGGCAGGTGGGCGATGTGTTGCGGCTGGACCTGCCTTTTGAGCTGGGGCTTGAATCCTGGCCGAAGGACGGCGTCAGCCTGACTTACGGCCCGCTGACCCTGGCGCTGCCGGTTCCGACGCACGCGGAGATCGAGGCGGAAAATTCGACCACTCACCAGCGGCAGAATACAATGGGGGTTGCTTATGAGCCCCGCCAGACCCTGGTGCTTTCAGAGTTCCCGGCCTGGAACCTGTACCCGGCCGGCCCCTGGAACTATGCCTTGTGCGTGGATGCCGGCTCGTTGCAGGATTTGAAGGTGGAGTGGAATGAGGACTGCTCCGACCCGCTGGATGCAGACAACCCTCCCATTAAGCTGACGGTCAAAGCCCGGCGGGTGCGTAGCTGGCGCGTGGTGCATGCCAGGCGCGTCAGGCAGTTTGGACACTGGTTTACCGAAGGGAGGATCCGCCAGGGGTTCCGTACGGTTCAGGGCGATTTTCTCTTTACCCCGCCCCTGCCTGATCCCGCCCGGCTGGCTGATAAGCTGGAGGAACCAGTTGAAGAAATCACGTTGATCCCATATGGGGCCACCCTGCTGCGAATGACGGTCTTTCCAAAGGCAAGCTGACAAGCTGGGGCAAAGCTTTGCTTTGTCACCAGTGCTTCTTTTTGCTACAATTGCGGATAGATTGAAAAAGATCTGGCATCTTCTATAAGTGACCCTAGTTAAAACGATACAAGTCTCAAACCAGGAGAATCCGATGAGTGTTGTGAAGCGCGTGCACAATTTTAATGCCGGGCCATCCACCCTGCCCGTTCCGGTTCTGGAGCAGGCCCAGGCAGAGCTGCTCGATTATCAGGGCGCCGGTATGTCAGTAATGGAAATGAGCCACCGCTCGAAGGAGTTCGAGTCGATCATCCAGACGGCGGAGGCTGACCTGCGCGAGCTGCTGGCCATTCCGGTCAATTACAAGGTCCTTTTCCTGCAGGGCGGCGCCAGCCTTCAGTTTGCTATGCTGCCGATGAACCTGCGTCCGGCCGGCGCTTCGGCCGATTATGTGGTGACTGGGTCGTGGAGCCGCACCGCTTTCAAAGAGGCTGCCAAGCTGGGCGCCACTCGCCTGGCCTATAGCGGTGAGGCGAACAACTTCTCTGCCCTGCCCGGGCCAGGCGAGTATGATTTTGACCCGCAGGCAGCTTATGTCCACTTCTGCCACAACGAGACCATCCATGGCGTTGAATACAAGGCCGAGCCGGTCCCACCCCAAGGGGTCGAACTGGTGTGCGATATGTCTTCCGACTTCGTCAGCCAGCCGGTGGATGTTTCGAAGTACGGCCTGATTTATGCCGGGGCGCAGAAGAATGCCGGGCCAGCCGGGGTGGTGGTGGTCATCATCCGCGATGATTTGCTGGCACGGGTGCCTGCCAAACTGCCGGTTATGCTCGATTACAAGACCCTGGCTGAGAGCGGCTCGCTTCACAACACACCGCCCTGCTTTGCAATCTACATCACCGGGCTGGTGTTCAAGTGGCTCAAGGGGTTAGGCGGCCTGACCGCCATGCATGCCATCAATCAGCAGAAAGCCGGGTTGATCTACAATGTGATTGACGGCAGCGGCGGTTTTTACCGCGGGCACGCTCAGCCTGCGGCTCGCTCGATTATGAATATCCCCTTCCGCCTGCCCAGTGAGGAACTGGAAGACCAGTTCGTCAAGGAGTCGAAGAAGGCCGACCTGGTTGGTCTGAAAGGGCATCGCTCGGTCGGCGGTCTGCGCGCCTCGCTCTACAACGCGCTGTCGCTTGAAAGTGCCCAGGCGCTGGCTGACTTCATGGTGGCGTTCCAGCGCAAGAACGGGTAAGTTAAAATCGGTTTTGGGGACAGCAACGCTGTCTCCAAAACCGATTCTTAACAGGTTCGGCGAGGCGGTTGACCGGGTTACGGCGTGATCGCGTAGACCCGAATGTTGACCTGCCAGGGCTGGCGGTCAGGCCAGGTCTCGATGCGCAGGACATCATTCCAGGCTTGCCCGTCGTACTCGGGCTGCACGATGATCTTATCGGCCACACCATCGCTGAAGTCCAGCGGGGTGATTTCGACCACGTAGCCGGCGCGAGCCCTGGCAGGCTGGACGTAGAACCCTGTCCAGTCAGCCGGTTGCAGGACGGTGTTGATATCCATTACTACCGGCAGGCTGTTGGTTTCATAGACCTGCACCATCACCCGCATCGGTTCGGCGCACTGTGCCTGCAGGCGCAAGATATCGCCCCACTCCCCCCACGGCAGCTCGGGCTGGACGTGGATGCGATCTAACCGGTCGCCGGCCGTTCCCGGATCCAGCGGCGTGACCTCGATTGCGTAGCCGTGGGTTTCACTGGCGGGGTTTAGCCACTGCCCGTGCCAGACTCCTGGTTCCAGAACCATCTCGAATTCGCTCATCAGCGGGAGCCCGGACGTCTCGTACACGCGGATGTTGACGGTCAGCGCTTCGCTGCCATCCGGAAGCTGCACGCTCAATACGTCATTCCACTGCTCGCCATCGTATTCTGGGCGGACGACGGCGTACTGCACGTAATTGCCCGCCATTGGCCGTGGGTGCTGCAGGGGTGTCACCTCGACGATGTATGCTCCATCCCCTGTCACGGACGGGCGCAGCGTCCAGGTATGGAGCACGCCCGGCAGCAGGCGGATGTTGATGTTCTCGAACAGCGGCGAAGCGCGCTTCGCCGCCTGCGCAGCGCCTGTTCCGCCGCCCAGCAGCCCGGCGGTGAGCGCCAACGCAAGTACCAGACGGAAAATAAGCCTGTTCATTTTTCTCCTTTCCAGACCGAACCCGGTGCTTTTCTCATTCTTGGACCGGTCCTTAAACCCATTATAGAAAGAAGCGAAGAAAAAACATTAAAAATATTTGACAAAAAAGCAACAAAACTCAAAGAATTTATGATGGCCCATAAGAACGGTATGCAAACACTCTACAGAGGTGTTTCTCTAATCCTGTTTTGTGGTAAACTATCCTTCGCTTGAATATTTTATTGTCAGGATCCTATGCCTAAAATTTATCCCTTCACCGCGATTGTTGGCCAGGACCGGATGCGCCGGGCGCTGGTGTTGAATGCTGTCGATCCCCGCATCGGTGGGGTCTTGATCCGCGGCGAGCGCGGTACGGCCAAGTCGACCGCAGCGCGCGCGCTGGCTGCCTTGCTGCCGCAGGTGCAGGTCGTGGCTGGCTGCCGCTTTGGCTGTGACCCGCACAAGCGGGGCACCTGGTGCACCGAATGCCGCGAGCGCTTTAACAATGGCGGCGAGCTTCCGGTCGAGGTGCGCACCACGCCTTTCATCAACCTGCCGGTCTCAGCCACTGAGGACCGGGTGGTAGGCACACTGGATATCGAGGCTGCCATCCAGAAGGGTGAGCGTCACTTCGAGCCGGGCGTGCTGGCGGCGGCAAACCGCGGCCTGCTCTACATCGATGAGGTGAACCTGCTCGACGACCACGTGGTCGATGTGCTGCTGGATGCGGCTGCTATGGGCATGAACATCGTCGAGCGTGAAGGTATTTCCTTTTCGCACCCCTCCCGCTTTATCCTGGTCGGGACGATGAACCCGGAGGAGGGCGACCTGCGCCCGCAGCTGCTCGACCGGTTTGCCCTGTCAGTTGAGATTTACGGCATCCGCGAGGCGCGCGAGCGGGTCCTGATCATGCAGCGCAACCTGGGTTTCGAGGCTGATCCGGATGGATTTGCTGCCGAATGGCAGCCGCGCGAGCAGGAACTATCGCAGACGATTGCCCGCGCCCGCGAACTGGTCGAGTCGGTCACTTATACTTCGCGCGACCTGCTCTCGATCGCCTCGCTGACCTCTTCATTAGGCGTCGACGGGCACCGGCCAGACCTTGTGATCCTGAAAGCGGCCCGGGCTCAGGCGGCCTTCGAAGGACGGACGCGCATTACTGAGCGCGATATCGCCCTGGCCGCCGAACTGGCCCTGCCGCACCGTCTCAAGCACACCCCCTTCCAGCAGGCCGCGGTTGGCATGGAAGAGCTGGCCGAGCGAATCGAGCAGCTCCAGGGCCAGTCAGCCAGCGAGGGGCAGCCGGAAGAATCAGACGAGCCTACTGAAGAACGCGTCTCGCAAAAAAAAAAGTAGATGAGACTCGCGAGGGCGAGGACCAGGAGCCTACCCAGCCTAACCCGCAGCAGGCGCGCCAGAACCTGTTCGATCAAAGCGATCCCAACTGGTGGGAGGGTGGCAAAAAGGTCAACCCGGTTGGCGCTTTCGAGGCGCGCCGCCTGGATACCCCGCTCGACAAGATGATGCGCCGCAACGCCGGGCGCCGCTCACGGACTTATTCGGACCGTAAGCGCGGGCGCTATATTATGGCCCGCCCGTCCATTGGCCGCCCGGATGACCTGGCCTTCGACGCCACCGTGCGAGCCGCGGCGCCTTTCCAGCGCCGCCGCGCCGACCTCAAGCACCAGCGCCGGGTGGCCTTTGCCGTCCAGCCCTCCGACTACCAGCGCAAGATCCGCGTGCGCCGGGCCGCTAACCTGATTCTGTTCCTGGTGGATGCCTCCTGGTCGATGGCAGTGGCTGAGCGCATGTCGGCAACCAAGGGCGCTATCCTCTCGCTGCTGACCGACGCCTACCAGCGCCGCGACCGGGTCGGGCTGATCACCTTCCAGAAGGACCGCGCTTTGCAGATCCTGCCGCCCACCAGCTCGGTCCAACTGGCCGAGCGGGCCCTGCGCGATATCCCGGTTGGCGGAAAGACGCCCCTCTCGGCCGGGCTGATGATGTCTTACGAGGTCCTGCGCCGTGAAAAGATCCTCCACCCGGATGTGCTGCCGCTGCTGATCATCCTGACTGATGGGGCCGGCAACGTGGCCATGGGGCACATGCCGCCCCAGGAAGAAGCGCACCGCATCGCCGATATGCTGGCCGAGGAGAATATCTACTCGGTGGTAATTAATATGGAACACGTTGCCTTCGACCAGGGCCTGGCCCAGGCGCTGGCCGAGCACCTCGAAGGCCCTTGCTACACCCTGACCGACCTGCGCGCCGAAACGCTCTACTCCGCCGTCCGCGACGAGATGGGAAAGGCCAGCAAAGTGCTGGAAGAAAAGCGCTAGGGACGTTTTGGGAAACGCCTGGAATCCGACCTGTTTTGCAGAGCAGCCTGGATGCCCACTATAATTACAGCATATTATTGTGTATAATATGCTGTAATGAGGTGACTGATGAGTGACTTAATTCGTGTCCAGGTATTGTTGGAAAAACGCCAGCGGGTCGAGCTGGATGAGATCGCTGAGAAGGAAGGCAAATCTTTGTCTGAGTTAGTCCGTGTCTTTCTCGAGATGCAGTTGCGCGAGCGGAAGTATGCTGAGATGCGCCAGGCGGCCGAACAACTCGCTGCTGACTATGAGATGGGTGGTGAATTGACCGAACTGACTTCGCTGGATGGCGAGGATATCTTTAATGCTTAGGGGCGAAGTCTGGCTTCTCAATCTGGACCCAACCATTGGGGCGGAAATAAGGAAAACCTGTCCCGTGATTGTTGTTAGTAGTGACGCAATTGGCATTCTACCGCTGCGTGTGATTGTTCCCCTGACGGACTGGAAAGAGCGCTACCGGGCGGCAGCCTGGATGGTTGAGATTTTGCCTGATCCGCAGAACGGCCTGGCGAAACCGTCTGCGGCCGATGCTTTCCAGGTGCGTTCCGTCTCCACCGTTCGTTTTGTTCGAAAGATGGGAAGTCTTTCATGGGATGATCTTGGCAGGGTCGTCGGGGCAATCGGTTTGGTGATCGAATACCCGGTTGGGTGACGCATAACCGGTGGGCGGTTGCTGGCTGAGCTGTGTTATGGCCATCGCTTAATAACGATCATCCGGCCTAAAGGGAAACGGATCTTGTACCTGGTGGCATTGTTTATCGCCCCGCTCTGGCGCTTCCCCGGGCAGGGAATCCCCTGCTGCTGTGTGGCGAGGTTTATTTCCAGCTGCAGGTTCGCTACCCGGTCATCGTGTCAGTTTCGATCGCCAAAATGGTGGTCCCGACTCGCCTGGTCCGCTCGGCGACTGGGATCCATCCCCTCAAGGCTGTGCGCCGCCTTATGCTTCACGGTTAAACGATTTGGGGGCGATCCAGTCGCCCCCAAATCGTTCAGGTCAGAAGCAGCGGTTCTTACTCTGATAGCTCAAGGAACGGCGGCAGGTGGAAGTTCTGGGCCGCTTTATAGTCGATGTTGATCGTTGGATTGCCGTGGAACAGGATGTGGTAGCAGACGATATTGGATTTAATCCCCAGCAGGTCCGCGTTGCCGCCGACCCGGCACGTGCCCCCAGGGGCGAAGATTGTCCCGGCGAAGGTGGTGCCGTTGTTGCCGGTAACGTCGATTTCAGCCCCCTGGTAACTGGGCGGTACGTAGACCAGCATCCCGCCCCACTGGTTGCCTGAGGGGTCGACCAGGTCATTCGGCCGGGTCAGGTTAATATCGCTGTTGCCATTAAAGTGGAAGTGGCCGCCGTACAGCACAAACATCACCCCGCGCCCGACGGTCTTTGAATTGCCATTGTCTCGGATGCCGTTCATCAGGCAGTACATCCCTGGTTCAAAGATCACGTTGTCGTGGGCGTTGATCTGGATGGTGTCATCGTAGATGCCGGGTTTGAATACTTTGTCGCCCTTTTTAACCTCGGGCGCTTCCCGGTGGACTGTGCCACAGTCGGGTTCAGGCACGCTGGGTACGAAGACCGGGTTGGGCACCTTCTCGGGGGCAGGTGAAACATCGCCCAGCCAATCATCGGCAGTCCCATCGACATAATAAATGCCGCCTTCTTCGACCAGGATGTCGCCACTGGAGCCGCGCTTTTCGATCGCGCCGTTCGACATGATGTTGCCGCCTTTAACATGGACATCTGCGAAGCCCTTGAATTCCATGGCGGTATCGTCGGGATCCAGGGCATGGATGGCGTTCTCTCCCATGCTTTTTTCGGAGGTTTTTGCGTGCACCACGGCGTAAGCTTCGACGGGCAACTCATTGATCATGACAACCCGGCTGAATGAGCCATCCACCCGGGCGCGTACGATGACTTCGTAGTACTCATCATCACCCGCGTATTGTCCATGAGTAGGCGGGTTGTTGACGATGACGTCGACCGGCAGGTCGGCATCCTCGCCGGTATCTGTGTCGTTGAATTCGTTTGCCGCAGCCTGCGACAGCGCTGCCTGGTATGGATCTTCACCTTCGATGGCTGCCATGGCAGCCGCATAAGCAGCGGCGTCAGCCGCATTCTGCGCCCGGCGCAGCTCGGAATAAACCCGCCCGCCGTCGACCGCCAGTCCTACAAATCCAAACATGGCTACAAGCGCAATTGCGATAAAGACAATTGCCTGGCCGCTTTCGCTTCGATTTCTGTTCATAATATCACCCCAATTGATTCCCCGGATAGTTATATATCAGTTATTTTATAACATATTTTTGGTTTATTTTCTGTTAACAGAATTGTCAGATTTCCCAATTAACGAAATTTCTCGCTTGCTGAGTTATCAGACTTTGTTCATATTGTGTGGGTTACTGCTTCGTCCATACAAGATGAACCGTGTTTAGATATAGAAAGAGGCTGTCCAAACGTTCAACCTGGACAGCCTCTGCGAGATCAAAAGATCGTGTCACTGCTCAGCCTGGCTGAGTAGTTATCATATGGTAGTTATTCTTCCAGTGAGATCCTCGGCGGCAGATGGAAGTTCTGCGCCGCATTAAAGTCGATCAGGATCTTCGGGTTGCCGTGAAAAAGGATGTTGTAGCAAACTATGTTGGCATTTACCCCCAACACTTCGGAGTTCCCACCGATCCGGCACAGGCCCTTGGGCGCGTAGATCGTCCCAGAGAAGACCGTGTTGTTGTTGCCGGTGATGTCGACCTCATAGCCCTCGTAATTTCCGGGCGCATAGATTAGCATCCCGCCCCACTGGTTGCCTGAGGGGTCTTTCAGATCGTTGGGCCGGGTGAGCGTAATATCGCTGTTGCCGTCAAAGTGGATGTTACCACCCAGCAGGATGAAGGTGACCCCCCGTCCAAAGGTGGTGGAATTGCCATTGTCGTAGATGCCATCCTTCAGGCAGTACAGGCCCGGCTCGAAGACCAGGTTGTCTTTGGCGTTAATATAGATGATCTCGTTGTAAATGCCCGGGCTGTAGATCAGCTTGCCACCGCTTTGCTTCGGAGCTTCCCGGTAGACTGTGCCACAGTCAGGCGTGGGTACTGGATCGATAAAGACCGGGTAATCCACCTGCTCTGGCTCGGGTGAAACATCCCCCAACCAGTCGTCTGTGTCTCCATCGACATAATAGATCCCGCCATCCTCGACGTGGATGACGCCCGCGGCGCCATCCTTGTCCATCTGGCCGTTCGACATGATGTTGCCGCCTTCCACCTCGACCTGGGCGAAGCCTTCAAACTGGATGGCGATCCCATCCCGATCCAGCCCGTGGATAGCGTTTTCACCCAGCCCCTTCTCCTCATCGGTAGCATGAACCACGGCGTAGACTTCCACCGGCAGCTTATTGATGGAAAGAACGCGGCTGAAGGAACCGTCTACGCTGCTGCGAACGATCACCTCGTAGTAACTTGTTTCGCCGACATGCTGGCCCTGGGTGGGTGGGTGGTTGACGATCACATCGACCGGCTGGTCAGCGTTCTCTCGTTCGTCCGAGTCGATGTAATCGTTTAGTGCAGCTTGTGCGAGCGCCGCCTGGTATGGGTCCTTTTCCCGGACGGCAGCCATCGCAGCAGCATAGGCAGCCGCGTCGGCGGCGTTCTGTGCCCGGCGTTGTTCCGAAAAGACTCGCCCGCCATCGACCGCAAGGCCCACAAAGCCAAACAAAACCACGATCCCGAGGATTATCAGTACAAGCGCCTGTCCTCTTTCACCCCGAATAGTATTCATTGTTTTCTCTCCCCGCAGAGAACCTGCTGGTTATGGTTAAGTTTGTTTATAGCATATAGTATATGCCATTTTGTTTACATAAGTATCGGTGAGTTGTAAAGTATTTGGTGGTATCTTGAAACGAATTTTCTCGTCATATTAATATATTCGAGTTTAGACAAACGTCAGTAACCTGACTTTTGGGTCAGGCTGAAACA
>CAZBDC010000163.1:0-12344 GCA_964490575.1 uncultured Anaerolineaceae bacterium
ATACGAGATAATGAGCGGTGACTGGAGTTCAGACGTGTGCTTCTTCCGATCTCTGTCCCAAATTGGCGGATCTGTGCGCTGCCGCACTGCGGGCATTGTTTCGGCACCTTGCGGCGGTAGTTGCAGGTGTGGCATACCAATCCATCCTGGTCGGCGTGGAACGTGAGGGGCAGGTCGCAGCGCGGGCATTTCAGGCTGTAACCACACTGGCGGCAGAATACGTAGGTGGCTGTGCCGCGCCGGTTAAGGAATAAGATGGCCTGCTGCCGCGCATCCAGCACCTGGTGCAGCGCATCTTGCAGCGCGCGGCTGAAAATCGTCCGGTTGCCGGCTTTCAGTTCCTGGCGCATGTCGATCACTTGAACCGGAGGCAGGTTCAAGGGGGTGGCCAGGCTGTCGCCGTCGAGCGATGGTTTGCGCTCCGCGGAAACTCCCCCGGCCTGGGTAAGTCCAGCCTGAGCCAGTTGGGCGGCCACAGCCTGGCGGTGAGCCAGGATCCGTACCGGCAGCTTCAACACCGTCCAGTTTTCTCTCTCGGCCCGGAAGTACAGGCTGACATCCGGGGTGGCCGAGCCGAGCACCAGAATACTGTTTGTCAGCCTGGCATAGGTGATCGCCGTTTCTACTGCGTTGTAGTTGGGCTGGAGGTCTTCCTGGTGGTAAGCCGGGTCGTGGCATTCATCCAGGATGATCAACCCCAGGTTCGGCAGAGGGGCAAACAGAGCGCTACGCGGGCCGACAATGACCGGCAGCCGGCCCATCCGCGCCCGCCGCCAGGTATCATAACGCTCGCCAATCGAGAGGCGGGAATGGATCAGCCCGACCTGCCCGGGAAAGCGGGCCAGGAAGCGCCGCACAGTTTGAGGCGTCAGGGCAATTTCGGGCACCATGATAATGGCCTGGCGCCCCATGCGCAGGATCTCTTCCACTGCCCGCATGTAGATTTCCGTTTTCCCTGAGCCGGTGATCCCATGCAGCAGATAAGGGGAAGGAGCTGGCAGCCCACTGGCAATGCGCCCGCTGCCGGCCTGGATGCTTTCCCAGGCTTTTCTTTGTCCTTCGGTGAGCGCCGGCGCATGGCTCAGGGGTTCATTCATTTGCCCGAGCGGATCGCGCCAGGTTTCGCTCTCGCCAAGGGTCACCAGCCCGGCCTCCTCCAGCTTCTGCAAATCCTGCAGCGTGCCGCCCTGGGCGTGCGCGTAAACCCACGAAGCTTCTACCGGCCAGGGTTCTCGGATCAGAAACCGCAGCATGGCCTGGCGCCGCTCCAGCGCGGCCGATCCGGCGCGCCCCAGCTGATCTAGCCGTGCCTCGGCCTCTCCAGGCGAGCAGGCCAGCTGCACGGTGCGCACGGTCTTGGGTCGCACAGAGGGGGGCTGCAAGACTGCCCGCGAGGCAAGCCAGCCGCGCCTGGCCAGCGTCCGGGCAGCCGGGCGCCAGTTCACCCGTGGAAGAGCAGCATCAATCTGCCGCCCACGCAGGTCGCCGCGCTCTTCCAGCAGTTGAACCAGCCGGAGCTGGATGCTCCCCAGCCCCGACTTGTTCAATGTGGCCTGGTTCAGGTGAAACAGTGTGTCGGCCTGTTGGCCCAGGCCAGGCGGGATCATCGGGCCAAAACAGGCCGCCAGCGGCGTCAGGGTTGCTTCGGACATCCAGCGCGCCAGCTCTATTTGAGCTGGGGTCAGCACCGGCTGTGGATCGACGACCGATTCGATTGCGCGGGTTTCGCGCACGCCTGGCTCGGTCACCATGCGCAGCACGATCCCCTGCACAGCCTGCTGCCCAAAAGGCGCAATCACCAAGCTGCCCGGCCCGACCTGCCCGACCAGATCGATCGACAGGTGATAGTGGAACAGGCCGGAAACCTGTGGAACGTTGACGGCGACTTCGACGAAAAGAGTCTCGGGCATAGGCTGGCTGCCGGGTTAAAGCCTGGTCAGGTGGATCCGGGCAATCCGCAGCCGGTCCATGGTGTGTACTTTTAACCGGATGGATTGGTCGGCATCCTCGATGGTATCGCCGGTTTGCGGGATCCGGCCGAGCTTTCCCAGCAGGTACCCGGCAATTGTATCGTAATTCGGGTCAAACAAACGCAGGTCAAAGTACTGGTTAACATCTTCAATCAGCGCCATCCCGTCCACCAGGGCGGAACCATCCGGCAGCTTCTCGATGTCGGGCAAATCGACGTCGAAGGGGTCCTGAACGTCGCCAACGATCTCTTCCAGCAGATCTTCCAGGGTGACCAGCCCGGCTGTGCCGCCGAACTCGTCCAGGGTGATGGCCATGTGTTGGCGGCGCGCGCGCATGTTGACCAGCAGGTCGTTGACGGAGATGGATTCGGGCACAAACAGCGCTTCGCGGGCCAGCTCGTGCGCACGGCGCTGCTGCACATCGGTGTCCCCGGTCAGCGCCGGCAGCAGGTCGCGCAAGTGAAGAATGCCGATGATCTGGTCCAGGTTTTCTTCGTAAACCGGCAGCTTGGTTACGCCGTTCTGAGCTGCGATGTGGATGGCTTCGGTGATGGGCGTGTCAGCCTCAATGGCGACAATTTCAAGCCGCGGGACGCTGACCTGGCGCACAACCAATTCGCCAAATTCGATCACCGCGGAAATCATCTCGCGTTCTGGCTGTTCGATCGATCCTTCCACTTCTGGCCTGGCGACGATTTGTTTGAGCTCTTCGGCTGAGATTGCTGTTGCGGCGGCGGATCCGCTGGCCGATAACCCGAACAGGGCCAGGATGCTTCGCGAAGCCAGCTGCAAAAGGAAGAGATAGCCACTCAAGAGAAGGCTGAAAATGCGCATGACCGGTGCGGCCTGCAGGGCGAACTGTTCTGGCGCGTGAGCCGCGGCCCGTTTTGGGACGTGCTGACCCAGCACAACATGGAAGCTGGCGACCACCACCAGGGAGACGATCAGCGGCGCGGCGCTTAACAGGCCCTGTAAAACGGCCTGGTCGGCCTGTGGAGCCCAGGCTTGCAGGCAGGGCTTCAGCAGTGTTTCGAAGGCCTTGACCCCCACTGCCCCGAGCGTCAGGCTGGCCAGTGTGATTCCCAATTGGGCGGTGGCGATCAGGCGCTCTCGGGCGGTTTCATCATCCAGCCACTTTCGGACCAGGTCCCCGGGCTGTTTGCCAGGGATGGCAAACAGGTCGAGCCGCGAGCGGCGGGCCGTAACAACTGCAATCTCGACTCCAACAAAGAATGCGTTGAGAGCGATTAAAGCAAGGATAAGCGCCAGCTGGCCGAAGCTCATGCGTGTTTTATGATGACAGCCGCTCCATATCCAACCACGGAGCTGTGGTCGCCCGTTTCGTCGCCGGAGGTGCTGTGATGCAGGATCTCAACCATACTGGCGCCCATTTCTCTGGCAGCCCACATCACTGCTGCCACTGCTGCCACTCCGCAGGCAAAGCCTTTGCCCGTCCGTTCTGCGCCGAATAAATCGTCAGGCGAAAAGCTGCGCATCCGCCGAAGCATCTCGAGATCCAGCTCCTTGGCCATCTCTTCAGGGTAAAAGTGGGACAGGTCCGTGCTCGCGACCAGCAGCCCGCTGCGTCCCTGCATTACCTGTGCCAGGGCATGGCCCAGCCGCCGGGCAACCAGAGGAGCCTGGCTTCGCACCATGACCGGCAGCAGTTTGAATTCACCATGCAGCGCGCGTTGCAAAAAAGGCAGGGTGATTTCAAGTGAATGCTCCTGATCGTGCGCGACAGGCGTCAGGGACTGCCCTTCCTGGGCCAGAAGCTCATCAAGCTGGCTTACGGCCTGTCGATCAATCCGTATGGCTCCTAGCGGCGTGCCATAGGCGCTATGGGCCGAGGTTAGCAGCGTGGCGGGATAAGCGCTGTGCATGGGTGAAATGACCGCTACCAGGTCTCGCTCCTGCCCAATTACTGGCGCGAAGGCGTGGCCTGCTGTACGGCCTGAGTAACGGTGCCCGGCATGGGGGGTGATCACGGCGATCACCTGCCCGCTGATTTCCGGCACACGCGCCTGGGCCAGGTACTGATCTACCTGGCTCGCCAGCCGTTGAGGATCAGCGCTATACCAGGCGCCCGCGATGGGGGAAGGCCTTACTTCGGCAATTCCGTTCATTGCTTTTCTTTATAGACGAACCCGGTTCTTAAAATTTTTATCTATGGCTTCATTGTAGCATAACCCAACCGCTTCGGCATATCCGGAGCGGTGAGCTTTATTTGGAGTGAGCCGGCTTATTGCAGGAAATCCCAGGGGTTCACGCGAACGCGTGATTCGTTCATCAGCTCGAAGTGCAGATGCGGACCGGAAGACCGCCCGGTGCTGCCCATCGAGGCAATCGAAGCGCCCTGCGATACGCTCGCCCCACAGCCCACATATAACTGATCCAGGTGAGCGTAGAGTGTTTGCCAGCCGTTGCCGTGATCGACCACGATCACGTTGCCATAACCCCAATCGTTCCAGCCGGCGTACACGACGACCCCGCTGTCTGCGGCGTAGATCGGGTTGCCAATTGCTCCGGCGATATCGATGCCCCAGTGATTGGTAGAAGGGCTAAAATCATAGCCGGAGAGTCGTCGCTCGCTGCTTGGCCAGACGAATGTTCCAGATCCGATATAGCCATCCACCACCTGGCCGCAGTAACCCGGGCCAAAGATCTTGGCGCTGGCCGGGTCTGTCCGGCTGATCAGCGGTGCGCTCCACGAGATGAACGCGCGCGTTCCCCCAGGGACAAAGACTTTTGTTCCAGGGGCGATATTGGGGTTAGTAAAATCTCCAACCGCTTCTACGCTAAGATTGTTGCTCGGCCAGTTGAGAATATCTTCGGGGGTGACGCCAAAGAACTTTGACACACCGTTCAAACCGTCTCCCGCGTGCCACTCATACAGAACGCCGTCCAGCGGAAGGATGTTGAGAACCTGCCCGGTCTGCAAACGGTGTGGGTCATCGGCCAGCGTGTCAAAGTTGCCCCACAGGATGGTCTGCGGCTTTAGCCCAAATTTTTCGGCGATGCCAAATATGGTATCGCCTGCCTGTACTTCGTACTGGCTCATCTCAAAACGGACCCGGGAGGGCAGCGTGGTGTGCAGCTGCGCAAAGCGCGGAATCCCGCCCTGCAGCCTGGCTGAAGCGGGGATCGTAAAGGGCGGTGGTGGGATCGTCGCTGTTGGGGTTGGCAGCGCTGCCGCAATGACCGCTTCGTCTCTCTGGTAGGCCACATCGCCCTTAAGATAGAAATTCCCCATGATCCACATGACCAACAGCACGAGCGCGATCGACGCCATCGCTGTCCCGGCCCGCATGGCCACTTCGCCTAATCCCATCCGCAGCAACCCCTCCCAGATATGACTCCAACGGCGAGCCGGGCGCTGCGACTCTACCGGTTCATCGGGATTGATAAAACTGTCCTCGGCGATGGGAAGGTCCTGGCTAGGGGAACTATGATCCTCTGTCATGATTGAATTTACCTCAACTGCATGATAACATAACCGGAAGGGCTGGTCAAGCGCCTGTCATCCCTTTGAAATCCTGCGGCTTTATGGTTTAATCTTGATTGGAAAGTAATTGAAGCTTTGGATCGTTATTTGGCGAAAGGGGATGCCTTATGCCGGCCTGGTTTTTGGGCACAATTGGCTTTACTTATCCCGAATGGAAGGGCGGGTTTTACCCGGCCGGGCTGCCTGCAAACCAGTCACTAAGCTATTATAGCCGGGTGTTCAATGCGGTTGAGATCAATACTACTTTCTACGGACCACAATCGCCGGCTCAACTCCAGCGCTGGTCTGCGGCCACGCCTGAAGCCTTCCGTTTTTGCCTTAAATCTCCTCGCCGGGTTACCCACGATCTGCGCCTGATTAACGCGCAGGCAGACCTGGGCGCGTTTGTTCATTCTTCTTCTGCCCTGAACGATAAATTTGGCCCGATTCTCATTCAACTGCCGCCCAGTTTTCGGATCGATGAGCGCCCCAGCCTGGAGACCTTCCTGGCGAGCCTGCCATCTGGCGCGCGTTATGCCATTGAATTTCGGCACGCGTCCTGGCATTTACCGGCGACTGCCGACCTGCTGCGCCGGTATGGGGTGTGCTGGGTCGCCACCGATTATGAGGAGCTTCCGGTTGATATTTATCCCACGACCAGCTTCCTCTATATCCGCTGGATTGGCAAGCACAATGTGATCCCGCACCCTGGTTATGAGGTTCTTGACCGTTCCGAACGTCTCAAAGCCTGGATTGACCGCATCCGGGCGAACCTGGATGGGATCGAGGAAATTTTTGGTTTCTTCGACAATGATTATGCCGGTCATTCTCCCGCCTCCTGCAACCGCTTCAAGAGCCTGGCCGGCCTGCCCCACGTTCCCCTGGCTGCGGAAGAACAGGGCCGCTTATTTTAGGCTGTTATGGTGATTGACTACTCCAGCATATGACAGTATCCAAACGCACGTTCTTATTTTTTATAATGGTCGCGGCTGTGCTGTTTGGCTGCCGGGGCTGGTCGAGCGCGCCGGTCGCGCGCCTTGCGCCCACCAATGACCTGCCGGTCGCGACTGCTTCTCCACCACCCCCGGCTGCCACACCGACCCTGGACAGCCCGGGGAGCGCCTCCTTACCCGATTCGGCCATCGGCGGCGCCGCCGAACTGGTGGGGCCTGTCATGCTTGGGGACCCGGCCGGCTGTTTGCCGGCGGAATCCCAGGCGGAACTGGCTTCCGCGCCCGGCATGCTCGCTTATGCTGACCGACTGATTTCCCTCGACCGTTCATTGAGCGAGCGTATGTACCAGGGGACGTGGAACGCGTATACCCAGGCGTACGATTACAATCCCGACCATGCTCTGAGCATCGCGGTGAATGATGTCAAAAATGAGTACCTGATCCAGCGGATGCTGAATGCCCTGCACGTGGCCGGTTTTGTGGCCTGGCTGCGGGAGAGTGATCGCCTTGAGCAAGATTTGCACATCCTGGCCATTCCCCTGCTGGACCCTGCCTGGCGCGACGGCGAGTGGGCGCCTTATATCGAGGCTTTCTGGCAGGCTCCCCTGGCCACGCCATCTGGCGACGCGTTGGTCCGTCCGGCGCTTAAGCCTGCCCCCTGCGCCTGGATGGTTTCCAGCGGTTTTGCACCACACTTAGATGCGGGCTGGTGGGCGACGGACAGCCCTGGCTGGCCCGACTATGCCAGCGCCGCCGCTGCTTACCTGGCTGCTGATACTGCCCAGGCCAATCAGGTCGCTCGCCAGATCGACTGGCTTGGCAGCCAGCTTGAAGCTGCCAATACGATGTGCGGGCCGCTGGTCTGGTCGATTCTAAATGATGCAGATGCTTTTCCGCCTGGGATTGGGGCCTGGTCGGCTGGCGCCCGGGTCTTCTGGCTGGCGAAACCGACCACGAACGGCCGCCCCTGGTCGCTGTTTCCGCCGGATACTTACCGGGTCTATCACTTCGATAAGCCGCTCTCCAGTTTTGATTTCAACGACTGGCCGCTTTACCCGGGTGATTTTCTTTATACTTACAGTGAGAAAGATGGGTTTGATCATATGCTGCTGGTGACCGAAGTTCATCCAGATGGCAGCATCTATACGGTCACCAACCTGGTAAAGGAGGGCGAGCAGCCCCAGGTGACCATTGAGCGTGCCTTGCTCGTCCAATTGGACGATCCTACCGCCGGTTTGATTCGCAACCAGTGGCGCGACCGTTTGAACGGCCGGACCGGTCATGCTGGATTTGATGTTTTTCGCTGGGATTGGATGGTCAAGGATATCGCCGGTCTGCCGGTGGACTATACCGTCCAGCCTGGCGATACGCTTGGGCTGATTGCGCTGCGCTGGAAGACACCCGCCGACCTGATTGCGCGGTATAATGCTTTGCCGCCGGGCGCTTCACTTGCTTCCGGCCAGGTGCTGCTCATCCCACCTAATCAAGCGCCCTGATGTTAGCCTTCGCGTTCACAGTTCGCTACAGGAGGTGCTAACTTGATTGATACGATCCTGGAAGTCCAGGTAGGGGATTGGCTTCGCCGCCGTGGGTTGAAGCTGGTGACTGCCGAATCGTGCACCGGTGGTTTGATCGGTCACCGGCTGACCAATATCCCCGGTTCATCGGATTACTACCTTGGCGGCCTGATCGCGTATGCCAATGAAGCCAAAGAACGCCTGCTCGGCGTCGATCATCAGGCGATCCTGCAATACGGCGCGGTCAGCCAGGAGGTGGTGATTGCTATGGCGCGCGGTGCGCGGCAGGCCCTGGCGAGCGACTTTCCGCCGGCCCACTTGATCGGGCTTTCGGTCAGCGGAATTGCTGGACCGGGCGGCGAGACGCCCGGTAAGCCGGTTGGGCTGGCCTGGATTGGCCTCAGCGCCCCTGGCGTCGAGAGAGCCTGGCGCTACGTATGGCAGGGCGACCGGCTGTATAACAAGGAGCAGACCGCTGATCAGGCCCTGCGCTTGATTTTAGATTTTCTCCAGGAGAAACCCTTATGACCCTTTACCCCACCCGGGTGAGCGCCCAATGGGAGCCCGCCGGGCGGTTCATTCCACGCCGGTTTGTCTGGCAGGACCAGGAGTACCTGGTCGAATCGACCGGTCGCCAGTGGGAGGATGCAGATGGGCTGCATATCCTTTGCATGGTTCCCGGCGGGGCCGTCTTTGATCTGATTTTCCGCCTCCAGCCTGCGGGATGGTGGCTCCGCTCGCCCTCCGGCCCTGACCACGCCTGACCCTATTTTCGCTCCCAATCCTTGATTTGACCAGGGAAAATGCAACAATGTCCGATTCTCTGCTCCCTTCCAGCGCTTCTCGCAAGCGCATTCTCATCCTGACCGCCGATGCGGGTTTTGGTCACCGCAGTGCCGCGAACGCGGTAGCCAGCGCGTTGAATGAGTTGTACGGCGACCTGTGTGAAATCTCGATTGTCAACCCGCTCGAAGACCGGCGCGCGCCCTTCTTCCTGCGCGACTCGCAGGCTGATTATGATAAACTGGTCCGCCGCTTGCCCGAGCTTTACCGCCTGGGCTACGATGCATCGGACGCTGAAGTGCCGGCGGTGATTGTCGAGCAGGCCCTGACGGTGCTTCTGTTTGAGGTGATGAGGGATATCGTTCGTACCCATCGCCCAGATGCAATTCTGACGACCTATCCGCTTTACCAGTCACCCCTGCGGGCGGTGATGACGATCACTCGCGCCACGATTCCCCTGCTGGTCACCATCACAGACCTCGCTACCGTTCACCGACTGTGGTTCCACAACGGCATCGACACCTGCCTGGTTCCAACTTCGATCGTTCGTGATCTGGCGCTTAATTACGGTTTGCTGCCCGAACAGGTCCAGATTACCGGCATTCCGGTCAACCCGGAGGTGGTGCGCGAGCGCCGCAGCCCGGTGGAGATCCGCCAATCCCTGGGTTGGGACACCGGCCTGACTACGGTGCTGGCGATTGGCAGCCGGCGGGTCGAGCGGTTGGTGGAAACACTCAATATCTTCAACCATTTTGGCCGGCCGCTCCAGCTTGTGGTCGTGGCGGGAAAAGATCAGGAGCTGTATGCGGCACTCAAGCAGGTCGACTGGCACGTTCCGGTTCAGCTGTATGAATACATCCAGAATATCCCTGTGCTGATGAAAGCTGCCGATATCATCGTCAGCAAGGCGGGGGGACTGGTGATTACCGAGTCCCTGGCCTGTGGCTGCCCGTTGATGTTGGTTGATGTGCTCCCTGGGCAAGAGGCCGGCAATGCCGATTACGTGGTGCACAATGGCGCCGGCGACCTGGCCCGCACCCCGGTGGAAGTGCTCGAAACCACCGCGCACTGGCTGAGGGATGGCGGCAGGTTGCTAAAGGACCGGACCGAAAACGCCCGCCGGCTGGGCCGCCCGAACGCAGCCTACGAAGCGGCCAATGCCGTCTGGCTGGCAGCCCAGCGGGCGCCGGCCGCTGGTTCGCGCGGCACGGGCCGGCTGCGCCTGATTGACTTGCTGACGCGGAATCATATCGATCTCGATGAAGATGGGGATTCTCGCCAGGAGTGAAAAATGCCTTTACCTGTCATTGCAATCTCGGCTGATGCGGAATGGCGAATTTTACGGGAGCGTTTCCCTGGGCTCGAGATGAAGCCTTCCCCTTACGGCGAGTGGGCCATGGGTGATCTGCCCGCTTCCGAGGTGGCCGGGTCCCATTCTACTACCCGGAGCCGACCGGTGATCTTTTTCCAGGGCGGGTGGGGAAAAATTTCGGCTGCAGCCTCAGCGCAGTGGGCCATTGATCGCTGGCAGCCTGACCTGCTGGTGAACCTGGGCACCTGTGGCGGGCTGGCCGGGCGAGTCGACCGCGGCGAGGTGCTGCTGGTAGACCGCACCCTCGTTTATGATATTATCGAGCAGATGGGTGATCCTCAGGCGGCAATTGATCATTACACCGTCGATCTCGACCTGTTCTGGCTGCGCGAGCCTTATCCGCAGCCGGTCCGCCGCGGGCTGCTCGTCTCAGCCGACCGGGATATTTACCTGCCTGATATCCCGATGCTGGTGGAACGTTACGGGGCCACTGCCGCGGATTGGGAATCGGGCGCGATTGCCTGGGTGGCCAGCCGTAACCGTACGCGCTGCTTGATCTTGCGCGGAGTCACAGACCTGGTCAGCCCGCAGGGCGGCGAGGCTTACAATGCGCTGGATGTTTTTCACACCGGGGCCCGGCACGTGATGGAATCACTGTTGGATTCTCTGCCGGCCTGGCTGGACTGCGCCTTATAAGTGATCAGGGAGTTCCCAGCCTGGCGCGCTCTTCTTCAATGATCTTTGGATCCAACTTTTTGAACAGCGGGCCTGGTTGGTTTAGCTGCTGCCCGGGCTGGAGCGAACTGGGCTCCCAGCGTCCGGACGCATTTCGCCCATCATAGCGCAGCACGGTGTGCTCGCCCAGGCTGTCCTGGTGGGTTTCCAGGTATTGGCTGCCAAAGAGGGGCGCTTTTCCGCCAAAGAAGGTGTGCAGCTTCTCACTGGTGTGGGGCAGGAAAGGCGAAAAAAGGATCTTGAGCGAATCAATCGCTTTCAGCGCGACAAACACGGCCCGGGCTGCTGCCTGGCGGTCGGTTTTCAGGGTTGCCCAGGGTGCAGTCTGATCGAGATAGCGGTTGACTTCACCCGCCAGGCGCATGGCCTCTCCCAAAGCAGCGCGCAGGTGTACAGCCTCCATCTCGCGCGCCACCGTATTGAAGCCTTCCTCGATGACGCCCAGGAGGGCCTGGTCAATTTCCTCCAGTGGCCCTGGGTCGGGCACCGTACCGGCGAAATTCTTGTAGGTGAAAGACAGCACCCGGTTGGCCAGGTTGCCCCAGGTCGCCACCAGTTCGTCGTTGTTTCGTTTGTAGAAGTCTTCCCAATCCCAGTCGGTGTCCCTGGTCTCGGGCATGGTAACGGTCAGGTAATAGCGCAGCGGGTCGGGGTCATAGCGGGTCAAGAAGTCGCGGGCGTACACGGCCCAATTGCGGCTGCCTGAGATCTTCTGCCCTTCCAGGTTCATGAACTCGTTGGCGGGCACATCATGGGGCAGGGTGAGCGGGCTGGCGGGTTGGCTGCCAAACAGTTTATCGAACTCTGCCCCCGCGCCGATCAACTGGGCGGGCCAGATTACGGCGTGGAAGGGGATGTTGTCCTTGCCGATAAAGTAATAGGTCCGCGCCTGCGGTTCGTGCCACCAATCGCGCCAGGTTTCTTCCTGGCCGGTGATTTTGGCCCATTCGATCGAAGCGGAGAGATAGCCGATGACTGCCTCGAACCACACGTACAGGCATTTGCCGTTCCAGCCTTCGATGGGTACCGGGATGCCCCAGTCAAGATCGCGGGTGATCGGCCGGCCGCGTAGCCCTTCGGTCAGGATCTGGCCCAGCGACTGGCGCAGCACGTTTGGCCGCCAGTAGGATTCGCGCTCGCGCAGAAAGGCGACCACATCCTCCTGGAGTTTGCCTAAATCCAGATAATAATGCTCGGTCTCGCGCAGTTCGGGCGTCGAATTGTCGATGCGCGAGCGCGGGTCGATCAATTTCTGCGGTTCCAGCAGGCTGCCGCACCGGTCGCATTGGTCGGAGCGTGCGTTGTTGTAGCCGCAGATGTAGCAGGTTCCTTCAACATAGCGATCTGGCAGGAAACGGTTCTGGGACGTGGCAAACCACTGGAACTGCCGGTCGGTGTACAGGTTGCCGTTCTGCTTGAGCGCCAGGAATATATCCTGAGAGACTTTAAAATGATTGGTAGTGTGGGTGCTGGTGAACAGGTCGTAGGTCAGCCCAAGCTGCTGGAACAGGTCGAGGAAGCCCTCGTGGAAGCGCTGATATACCTCCAGCGCTGTTGTGCCCTCGGAGTCGGCCCGCACGGTGATCGGCG
>CAZBDC010000164.1:0-12254 GCA_964490575.1 uncultured Anaerolineaceae bacterium
TCCGTGAAGGCGGCCTGACCGTCGGCGCGGGCGTCATCACCAAGATTATCAAGTAGTAAAGGAGAAGCGGCCTGTGTAAGGCCGCGGGTAAGAAGGTATGGCATCCAAAAAGAAAGATATCCGCCCGGTAATTATTCTTGCCTGCACCGAATGCAAGGAGCGGAACTATATTTCCGAGAAAAATCGCCGCAATGACCCTGGGCGTATGGAATTGAAGAAGTATTGTCCGCGCTGCCGCACGCACCGGATGCATCGCGAGACTCGGTAATCTTTGGTATAATCGAGTGGCGGGGCGATGCCCGGCCACTCGCGTAGGCCAGTAGCTCAATTGGTAGAGCGCGCGTCTCCAAAACGTGAGGTTGTGGGTTCGATTCCTGCCTGGCCTGCCTTGTAAGGAAACGCCGTCCTGCGAGGCGGCGTTTTAAACGTAAAAGATAGTTGGGGCTCGCATGGTGGGCCAAACGAGATGTAGCAAAACAGGAGTGACGTGTGGCCGAAAAAACAGTAAAGGCGAAACCGCAAGAGAATAAGCCGGCTCAAAAGGTCACCAAAGCGGCGGAGAAGGATACTGCGAAACCGAAGAAATCGAATGCTATCAGCGTCTGGTGGCGTGAGACAGTCGGTGAACTGCGCAAGGTTTCCTGGCCTACGTATGCGGATGCCAAACGGTTGACCACGATTGTGCTGGCTGTCATGGCAATCATGGCTGTCATTTTAGGACTTTTAGACTTTGTTTTTTCCAGCCTAATAGCATTGCTGATCTCCTGAGGTATTCGGGAATTGGCCGCCATCTTGGCAGGAACAGAAGGGTGCACAAGCAGATGATGGAAGCAAGCGATCAATACGACTTTGAGCAGGAGAGCGAAGGTCTCGCCGAAGAGGTTGAGGGGAAGCGGCGTGAGCGCTCTTCCCGATCTGGCGCTTCGGCTGGGAAACGGGCTGTTTCTTCTCCAAAGTCGGATACATCTACCAGGGACCCTGCCGAATACTCCAGTGAAGAGCCGATCACGACTGAACGTGCCTGGTATGTTGTTCACTGTTATTCGGGTTATGAGAATAAGGTGCGTCATAACCTGGAGCAGCGGATCGACACCATGGGCATGAAAGACCGGATCTTTGATGTCGTCATTCCAACCCAGGAAGAGATCGAGGTGAAGGATGGCAAGCGCCGAACGGTAGAACGCCATGTTTTCCCTGGTTACGTCCTGGTCAACATGATTATGTCGGAAGAATCGTGGTACGTGGTCCGCAACACGCCTGGCGTTACGGGCTTTGTTGGGATGGGTAACCAGCCCACCCCATTGCGCCCCGAAGAAGTAGCCCAAATCCTGCGCCGCATGGAAGCTGAAGCGCCGCGGGTCAAGGTCACTTTCCGGGTTGGGGAGCGTGTCCGCATCGTGGATGGCCCATTTAACGATTTCCGCGGCACCGTGTCTGAAATTGATATGGAGCGTTCTAAAGTGCGCGTGATGGTAAACTTCTTCGGGCGCGAGACGCCTGTTGAGTTGGACTTTTTGCAGGTTGAAAAAGCCTGAGCCGGCTCTGGTCGCAGGCCGCCTGCAAGGTTGTTTACGAGAGAAGCGCGGTGTGAGGCTGTAGCACACTGTGTTATCGTGGGAGGGTTTCCCATAATTACCCGCTAATACCACTAAGGAGATTTACTGTGGCAAAAAAATTAAAAGCTGTTGTTCGTTTGCAGATCAAGGCGGCGAAAGCCACCCCTGCACCGCCGATTGGTCCCGCTCTGGCTGGACACGGCATCAATATTATGGCCTTCTGTAAGGAATACAATGCCCGCACCTCCAACCGGGCCGGCGAAATCGTCCCTGCGGAAATTACGGTCTATACGGATGGCTCCTTTACCTTCATTCTGAAATCCCCGCCGGCGGCAGTCCTGCTGGCCAAGGCAGCCGGGGTGGAAAAGGGCTCCAGTGTCCCGAACCGCGATAAAGTTGGCCGCGTTACCCGCAGCCAGATTCGCGAAATCGCCGAAATCAAGATGAAGGATATGAATGCCATTGATCTGGATGGCGCGATGCGCCAGATCGAAGGCACCGCCCGTAATATGGGCCTGATTGTCGTTGATTAGATAAAGTGGGAGGGTGTTCTCAAATACCCGTTGGAACCACGGAGGAGTTTTCATGGCAAAACATGGTAAGAAATATCTGGCTGCGAAAGCCAAGGTTGATCCAAGTGTGAATTATGAGCCTCGCCAGGCGCTTGAGCTGGTGAAGGAAACATCTTATTCTGATTTTGACGGTACCGTCGAGGTCCACCTGCGCACAGGCCTGGACCCGCGCCAGGCTGACCAGCAGGTTCGCGATGTGGTTGTGCTGCCAAACGGCCTGGGAAAGACGGTGCGGGTGTTGGTTTTTGCCCAGGGCGAAGGTTCTACCCTGGCCCAGGAAGGCGGCGCGGATTATGTCGCCGATACTGACGAGTTCATTGCCCGCATTCAGGGCGGCTGGACTGATTTCGATGTGGCGATTGCCACGCCCGATATGATGGGCCGCGTTGGCCGCCTGGGCCGTATCCTCGGCCCGCGTGGCCTGATGCCGAACCCAAAGGCCGGCACAGTGGTTCCCGCCGAGGATCTTCCTCGCGTGATTCGCGAGGCGAAGGCAGGCCGCGTTGAATTCCGCCTGGACAAGAGCGCCAATTTGCATGTCCCGATTGGCAAAGTCTCCTTTGACATCGAAAAGCTGTACCAGAATATGTCTGCGCTGATGGACGCCATCCGCAAGGCGCGTCCTACGGCGGCTAAAGGCAATTATGTCAAGCGCGTTACGCTCACCGCGACCATGGGGCCTGCCGTGCGGGTAGATGCCAACCAGGCCCTGGCAATGGAGAATCGAGAGTAAGACATAAGACTCGGGATGCCATTATGTGGTATAATCCCGGGGCTGTTGACAAGTGAAAAAGCGACCTGGGTGGGTGCTCCCCCAGTCGCTCCTTCGCCGGAGAAAGCCGGTGCCTCCAGAATTTATTTCTGTTCAGGCTCAATATCCTGCCCAGGTGAAGACTTTTTAGTCGAAAGACTCCCTGATCCCATTGGGGATGGGTAAAAGGTCTTTGCCTGGCAGGTCGCAAGGCAAGACCTTTTTTATTTTCGGAAAATTGATAGGCTGGAAGGAGGTGAGTTTCCATTGGCCTTCACAAAAGATGAAAAAACAAAAATGTTAGAGCAGTACGAGGACTGGTTGGTGCGCAGCCGGGCGGTTTTCATGTTGGAATTCAACAAGATGAACATGAAAGAGATCGACGGTGTACGCGCCAAAGCCCGCGAGGCAGGCGCTGAGATGCACGTGGTTAAAAACACGATTTTCAGCCTGGCGCTTGACCGGGTTGGCGCTGGCGCCAAGGACGTGTTGGAGAAAACCACCTTGGTTGGTTTCGCCTTCGATGACGTTCCGGGCCTGGCAAAAATCGTTAATGAAGCCGCTCGATCCGATGTCTTCAAGGTAAAAGGTGGTCTGTTGGACAGGCGGGCCATCACTGCCAGTGACATTAAAGCGCTGGCTGATATGCCGCCGCTGCCTGTAGTCCGCGCGCAGTTGCTGGGTGTTCTGTCTGCTCCGGCTTCCAAGCTGGTGCGTACGCTGGCTGAGCCCGCTCGTGGCTTGGCAGCAGTTGTCAAGGCTTACTCTGAGAGAGATCAGCAAGCCGTCCCGGCTGCCTGAGTGCGGGTAAGCTGTTCGTAGATTGGTATTCAATAATCATAATCAAACCGTAGAACACGGATTGCTATAGAAGGAGTTTTTTGCAATGGCTGACATGGAAAAGTTGATCGAGGAGCTGAGCTCCCTGACCGTTCTCGAAGCTGCCGATCTGGTAAAGCGTCTTGAGGAAAAATGGGGCGTTTCTGCAGCCGCTCCGGTTGCTGCTATGGCTGCTGCCCCGGTTGCTGCCGCTGCTGCCGAACCGGTTGAAGAACAGACCGAGTTCGATGTGGTCATCAAGGAAGCTGGCCCCAAGAAGATTGAGGTCATCAAGGTCATCCGCCAGCTCACCAACCTGGGCCTGGTTGAGGCCAAGACGATGGCCGAGACTGCGGGTGGTAAGATCCTCTCCGCGGTTGGCAAAGACGCCGCCACTGACGCCAAGAGCAAGCTTGAAGCTGCCGGCGCTGTTGTGGAAGTTGTCTAGTATTCTCTGGCTGATTTGCTGACTTGCCCCGGCGTTCACTCGCCGGAGCACGAACAACCCACTCGACCCCGAACTGTCTTGTTCGGGGTCGAGTGGGTTAAGATTCTCCCTTTTACTTATCGCGTTTTTGATATACTATCCAAATAGATTGTTCGAATTGGTTGTCCGGCCCGCGTTCAAAGGAGCGGAACATATGGATAAAGTAAGGATGGGCATCATCGGGGTTGGGACGCAGGGGATGTTTTATGCTAACCTGCTCACAGGCCAGAGCATTTTTCCCGGCCTGCCATCTACGGGGGCAAAGCCAGATCGGATCGAACTGGCTGCTTTGTGCGATATCGATCCGGCTGTGCAAAGCAGGTGTGCTGAGCTTTTTCCAGGCTCGCCTTTCTTTGAAGATTGGAAAGAAATGGTTACCAGCGGTAAGGTGGACGCGGTGGTTACCACCGTGCCGCACTATCTCCATCCTGAAATGGCAATTTATGCTTTAGATCATGGCGTGCATGCGTTGGTTGATAAACCTGCCGGCGTTTACACCAAGCAGGTGCGCCAAATGAACGAATTCGCGGCAGCAAAACCAGAACTCACCTTTGCAATTATGTTTAACCAGCGGACGAACCGGCTCTACCAGCGGTTGAAAGACCTCATCGCGTCCGGCGAGCTTGGCAGCATTCGCCGATCAAACTGGATTATCAACTCCTGGTGGCGCCCGCAGAGCTATTATGATCAGAGCGCGTGGCGTGCGACCTGGGGTGGTGAGGGCGGCGGCGTCCTGGTAAACCAGGCTCCTCACCAGCTCGACCTGTGGCAGTGGATGTGCGGTATGCCAAAAACGATCAACGCGAAGGTCGTCTATGGCGCTCATCGTGACATTGCGGTTGAAAACGATGTCACCGTGGTGGCTGATTATGGCAATGGCGTCACTGGGGTGTTTATCACCTGCACCCACGATGTGATCGGGACGGACCGGTTGGAGATCGACCTGGATGCTGGCAAGATCGTGGTCGAAAACAGCACTACGGCGACCATTTACCGCCTGAAAAAGTCTGAGGACGTCATGAATGCCTCGATGACCATGATGCAGGTCAGCATGATGGTGCGCGGCGGCCAGCTCGATGATTTATATACGGTTGAGACCATCGAGAGTACTGACCGGTGGGGCTTCCAGCACCAGGCGGTGATGGAAAACTTTGCTGCGCATATTTTGGATGGTACGCCTCTGATTGCTCCGGGCGCGGATGGCATTAACGGCGTTGAGCTTGCAAATGCGATCTTGCTGTCGGACTGGTTGGGCAAGACGGTCGATCTGCCCGTGGACGAAGACCTTTACCTGGTTGAACTGAACAAGCGGATTGCCGCTGAAGGTAAATTTCCCACCCGTTAACATCAAGTAGAAAAATGGAGGATGCGCAGATGAAAAAAGGCTTAATTGGCGTGCAGATGATGATGTTGGGCCAGAAAGTGCAGGAAATGGGCGCTTACGCCGTGCTACAGCGGCTGGCTGAGATTGGCTTCCACTGCGTCGAAGTTTCGCAAATTCCGATGACGCCGGAGAATGTGGCCGGGATGAAAAAGGCCTGCGACGATTTTGATATTAAGATCGCCGCGTGCTCAGCGGCTTTGGAAGGCGCTGGACCAAATGACGCTTTGGCCACCCACTTCGACAAGATCGTTGCAGATTGCCAGGCGCTGGACTGCAATTTCCTGCGCATTGGCATGTTGCCGATCAGCTACATGGGTGACTATGAAAAAGCCCTGGCATTCGTTTCCCGGGCGGAGGAGATGGCTGCCCGGTTGGCGGAGCACAACATCGATCTGTATTATCATAACCACCATGTTGAGTTTGAAAAATACAACGGCAAATATCTGATGGATATCATCCGCGACAGCACCACGCGGCTCGGTTTTGAACTCGATGTCTTCTGGATCCAGCGCGGCGGCGAGAATCCGCTGACCTATATCCCGCAGTTCACCGGCCGGATTAAGCTGATCCATCTGAAAGATTACCGGATCAGGTTTGATACAGCTGCACTGACCGGCGAATTCAACCGGGACAAATTTTACGCCGCGTTCAACGGCGCGGTGCAGTTTGCCGAGGTCGGCGAAGGCAACCTGCCCATGAAGGAAATCATCGAGACCGGCCTGGCCTGCGGCAGTGAGTATTTCTTGATCGAGCAGGATGATCCGTATGGCCGCGACCCGTTTGACTGCCTGATCACCAGCCGCGACAACTTGATAAAGCTGGGATACCAGGACTGGTTTGCGCGCAGTTAAGCTTGCCTGCAGAACAAGGCTTAAATATTAAATAATTGTGGGATTTGAGGAGGCGGGACGCAGCCCAACTTCTTCAAATCCCACAAATCTTAAGATGCAGATCAGTGGGCGGTATCTACCCGGCGGACAATCATGACCACTTTCCCCTGGATGCGCACGTGTTCCGGATTTTGGATGATGATAGGAGCCATGGTTGGGTTGGCTGGCTGCAGGCGGACATGCCCGCTTTCTTTGTAGAAATACTTCAGTGTGGTCTCATTGCTGTCTTCTAACCAGACGGCTACCATTTCTCCGTTGTTGGCGTTCTGGGTCCGTTTCATGATGACGATATCGCCATCGTTGACCATCGCGTCAATCATCGAGTGCCCGGAAACCTCCAGGGCGAAAAGGTCGTTGACCCTTTCACGAGAGGGGAGCAGGCTGCGAGCAATTTCAACTGTGCTCTCTGGATCAAAATATGATCCTTCCGTGGGTGGCATGGGCACCGGCAGGCTGGCGCCAATCCGGCCCCAGATAGGAATGGTGAACAGTTCGCTGACCTGCTGGGAAACACCGCCATAAAGGGATTTGAGGACCCGGATGCTGCGTGAGACGCGTTTGTCTCGCTCGATATAGCCTTCCTGGTGAAGCTGCTCTACGTAATAGTCCACCAGTGAAGTGGACTTAACATTAATGCACTGGCCAATTTCACGGATTGAAGGCGAATAACCATGTTTTTCCTGGAAATTCACCAGAAATTCCAGGATCTTTCGCGGCCGGTCGCCCAGACCTTCACTTCTTCCACCGGATGGCTTTCTGCCCATCGCTAACCTCGCTTTTTAACGCATTTATCGTTCATTTGTCCTATTATACATTTATAATACACGAACATACGTTCTGTGTCAATACTGTAATTTGAAATCGGGCTCCAATTCTCTTCAGGTGAAGTCTCGCTGGTAGGATGCTCGCCAGGCTTCCAGGGCCACGTGGTTAAGCATCCAGGTTTGAGATATAATACAGGCGTCATCCTCGCCATTTTGGCAGCAACACGATACAAAGTCTGGATAACTTTGCAGGAGTGAATGTGATATTTCAAAAAATTTGTGTTCTCGGCCTGGGCTATATCGGCCTGCCCACTGCCAGCACATTTGCAACACATGGGCTGAAGGTAATCGGTGTGGATATCAACCAGCAGGTGGTCAGCCGGCTTCAGGCGGGCGACCTGCATATCTACGAGCCTGGCCTGCGCACGCTGGTCCAGGCGGCTCTGCTTTCTGGAAACCTGGTGGTTGAGAGCCAGCCGCAGCCTTGTGATGCCTTTATCATCGCTGTGCCGACCCCGATTCGAGAAGATAAGCGGGCAGATATGAGCTATGTCATCTCAGCTGCCGAATCGATCGTTCCCCACCTGCGCCGCGGTAGCCTGGTTGTGCTCGAATCGACCTCCCCGCCTCGCACCACGGTGGATTTGGTCCGTTCGATCCTGGAGCGTTCAGGGCTGCAGGCCGGCCCTGATTTCCGCCTGGCTTATTCTCCGGAACGGGTGCTGCCCGGTCAAATTCTGCGTGAGCTGATCGAGAATGCCCGCGTCATTGGCGGCATTGACCGTGCCTCGGCTGAAGCCGGGCGCGATTTATATGCTGTCTTTGTGCGCGGTGAGATCATCCTGACCGATGCGACTACAGCCGAGATGGTGAAGCTCATGGAGAACACTTACCGCGACATTAACATTGCCATCGCCAACGAATTTTCTCGCCTGGCTGACCGCTTTGGCGTTGACGTTTGGGAGGCGATTGCGCTGGCTAACCGGCACCCGCGGGTGAACATTCTGAAGCCCGGTCCGGGTGTGGGGGGGCACTGCATCAGTGTCGATCCGTGGTTCCTGGTTGAAGCTGCTCCGGAGATTGCCACATTGATTCGTACGGCGCGCACGGTGAACGATAGCCAGCCGCACTTCGTCGTCGAACTGGTCCGGCGGGTTATGGGAAACCTCCCCGGCTGCCGGATTGGGGCCCTTGGACTGGCCTTCAAGCCGGATGTGGATGATCTGCGCGAAAGCCCGGCGATTGAAATTTGCCAGAATCTGGCCGCAGAAGGCGCTCAGATTGTGGCCTACGAGCCGTACAAGCCGGAATTCCATCAAAATGGCCTACACACCGTCACGAACCTGGCCGCGGCTCTGGATGGCGCCCAGGCGCTTTTACTGCTGGTGGGTCACACGGCGCTGCGAAATCTTGAGCCGCAGGTCGTTGCTCAGCTGACCCCGGCGCGGGTGATTATCGATTGTGTCAACGCCTGGTCGCCGGTTGAATGGGGCGAGCATGGCTTCCGTGTATACCAGCTTGGGGATGGCTCTGCCAGATGAGCCCGCTGCGTGTCCTATCGATTTTTGGCACCCGGCCTGAAGCAGTAAAGATGGCGCCGGTGGTCAGGGCTTTAGCCGGCCGGCCGGAAATTGAGGCGCGCGTATGCGTCACTGCACAGCATCGCCAGATGCTCGACCAGGTGCTGAAACTGTTTGAGATTGTCCCGGACGTCGATTTAAACTTGATGCGCCCAAACCAGTCGCTGGCGCAGATCTCGGCTGATATCATGACTGGCCTGGACCCAATCCTGGCTGAGATGCGTCCGGATTGGGTCCTCGTCCAGGGGGATACGACGACCGTCATGGCGGCCTCTCTTTTGGCTTACTACCACCACATCCATGTCGGGCATGTGGAGGCCGGGCTGCGCACGCGCGACCGCTGGCAGCCCTTTCCTGAGGAGATCAACCGCCGGATCGCAGGAGTGATCGCCGAACTACACTTCGCGCCCACCGAACACAGCCGCCAGAACCTGCTCAAAGAGAACGTACCGCCGTAAGCAATCGTGGTTACTGGCAACCCCGCCATCGATGCCCTCCAGGCGGCAGCGCGCCTGCCTGCTCCGGCTGAGACCCGTGAACTGCTGGCCCGGTTGGATATTGGACCAGGCGCAAAACAGCTTGTGTTAATAACCGCTCATCGCCGGGAGAATTTTGGACGCCCGCTTGAGGATATCTGCCGGGCGCTGCGCGCGCTGGCCGAAGCCTATGCCGATCGCTTGCAACTGGTCTACCCGGTCCACCTGAACCCGCACGTCCAGGAACCGGTCTACCGTCTCCTGGGTGGGGTACCAAACATCACCCTGACCTCGCCTCAGGATTACCTCCCAATGGTCCACTTGCTGAAGAGCGCCACCCTGGTGCTGACCGACTCGGGTGGGATCCAGGAAGAGGCCACCAGCCTGGGCATTCCGGCCCTGGTTCTGCGCGAGGTGACAGAGCGCCCGGAAGGGGTGCAAGCCGGGGTGTTGAAGCTGGTGGGGACCGACACGGCGTGCATCATCGAAGAAGCGCGCCGCCTGCTTGAGGACGAAGACGCTTACCAGAGGATGGCTTTGGCTGCCAATCCATTTGGCGACGGGCATGCCGCCGAACGGATCGTGACCGCGCTGCTGGATTGGCGGAACCCTGGGCAGGCTGGATGAGCGGCAGATCGGCTGTCTGTATCCTTCCGCGCGTGCAGGGGATTGGCGGCCCGGCCTCCTTTCGCGCTCGCCTGGTCGCCGGAATGCAGGCGCGCGGCATTCCCTTGGTCAGCGAACCCGGCGACCCGCTTTGCCAGACGATCCTGGTGATTGGCGGGACCCGTCAAATAGTCGAACTGGTTCGCGCTCGCCGGCGAGGTGTACGGATCGTTCAGCGCCTGAACGGGATGAACTGGATTCACCGCCGGCGCTTTACCGGGCTGCGTCATTTTCTGCGTTCCGAGGTTAACAATGCCATCCTGGCTTACATCCGGCGCGGCCTGGCGGATCGGATTGTCTACCAAAGTAATTTTGCCCGAACCTGGTGGCAGACCGTTTACCGATCAGTCGATGCTCCGAGCACGGTGATCTACAATGGGGTTGATCTTGACCAGTTCACCCCGGATGGCCCGCACCAGCGGCCGGATCAATTCTTCAGGCTGCTGCTCGTCGAAGGGCACCTTGGCGGGGGAAATGAGATGGGCCTGTACAACGGTGCGCTGCTGACCCAGGCGCTTCAAAAAAAGGCTTCCCGGCCAGTTGAATTGATGGTCGTGGGTGACGTACCCGCCGGGCTGCGGGATCGCCTGGATGCCGATTATCCTCGCCAGATCAAGTGGGCCGGCGTGGTGGGTCGCGATGCTATTCCGGTGATCGACCGGTCGGCGCACGTGCTCTTTTCGGCTGACCTGAACGCTGCCTGCCCCAATTCTGTCATTGAGGCCCTGGCCTGTGGCCTGCCGGCGGTTTCGTTTGCCACCGGCTCGCTCCCAGAATTGATCCAGGGCGATGCCGGGGCGGTGGTGCCGTGGGGGAGCAATTTCTGGAAGCTCGAGCCGCCCGACATCGCGGGACTCACAGAGGCTACCTGGCAGCTGCTAAACGAACAGGACCGCTTCAGGGCTGCTGCCCGGGCCCGGGCTGAGGCGGCCTTTAATGTGAACACGATGGTGGAGCGCTACCTCGAGGTACTGCGCTAGCTATAATCGTTTCCCAGCAGAATATTTTCTGTCCCGCGCCGGATTTCCCAAGGGTAGACGATGTGGGCGTCGGTGATGGCGGCGTAATAGTCCGGGCGGACGGTCCCAAAAAGGTTGCGGTATGGGTTAAAGTGCAGAACGCACGTATACGGCACACATGCCTGGGCCGAGATGCGATTTTTTACGGCCGTGATGGTACGGCCCGATCCCCAGACATCATCGACGATCAGGATCCTCCGGCCGCGCACCAGGTTTTCCTCAGGAAACTGGAGAAATTTGGGCCAGGCCAGGAGCCGGTTCCTCTCACGCTGTTTTTCGTCTTCCAATTCGGCCGGAAAATCAACCGCGGCATTGAAGATATCGCTCAGTTGAAGTGCTTCGGCTAACATTCCCCCGGGGATAATCCCACCCCGGGTGATCATCACCATCGCGTCAAATTCCTGTTCGAATTGGGGAATTAAATGATCAATCAGTTTGTCAACATCATCCCAGGCCAGTACTTCACGCCGCATCGGATCAGATTCCTCAAATAGTGTCAGGATGACTTCCTGCTTCCCTTTCATTATAGCAGGTTCTTGGTGAATAATTAGCCAAAATGGAGAAGCAATGGTTTTAATTTCTATAACAGGCTGTTCGGGTCGATTTCGACCCGCCATTCGCCCATCGGCCGGCCCTGTAAGATTTTGACCGGGTTGGGGCTGCGAAGAATGATTTGCCAGCGATAAGCCCCATTTTGGCGGCTGAAGAAGCAGGGCACTGGGCCAACGATTTCGGCTCCGTGGTGATCGCCTTCGCGGATCCAGCTTTCAACCTGGCTTGCCATAGCGCGTGCTTCGGCTTCAGCCCGGGCGGGATCGCTGTTGCGAATTTCCAGCCGGGCCAGGCGGGTATAGGGCGGGTAGCGCAGCCGTTTGCGGTATTCCAGTTCCTGCCGGTAAAAGCCGCTGTAATCGTGGCGTGCTGCTGCGCGGATGGCATAATGGTCAGGCTGAAAAGTTTGCAGAATGACTTTCCCGCCCAGTGGGCTGCGCCCCGCCCTTCCCGCTACCTGGGTCAGTAGCTGGAAGGTCCGCTCGCCGGCGTTGTAATCCGGAAGCTGCAGGCCGACATCCGCCAGGATGACTCCAACCAGCGTCACCAGGGGCAGGTCCAGGCCCTTGGCCAGCATCTGGGTTCCAATCAGCACGTCCGCCTGGTGGTTCATAAAGGTTTGCAGCAGCAGGTCGTGCGCGCCTTTTTCACGGGTGGTCTCAGCATCCCAGCGCAGCGTGTGGATACCCGGGAGATCGGAAGAGCACACGTCTGAACTCCAGTCACCGCTCATTATCT
>CAZBDC010000165.1:0-12237 GCA_964490575.1 uncultured Anaerolineaceae bacterium
CTTCCGATCTACCAGGCCCGCCAGGTCGAAGACCTGATCAACCGCATCCGTTAATTTTTAGGAGAACCTCATGCCATCTTCTGCTATGAACCTGCTCGCATTTGACCTGGGCGCGGAGAGCGGGCGCGCCATCCTCGGCCAGTTCGACGGCCAGCGCATCCAGCTATCGGACGTCCACCGCTTCGCCAACACGCCCGTGCCCCTGCCGGACGGGCTGCACTGGAACGTGCTGGGGCTGTGGAGCGAGATCCGCGCCGGGCTGGCGAAGGCGGTCCAGATGACCGGCGGCAGCCTGGCCGGGCTGGGGCTGGACACCTGGGGGGTCGACTTTGGCCTGCTCGACCGGCGCGGCGCGCTGCTGGGCGCGCCTTACCACTACCGCGACAGCCGCACGGACGGGATGATGGAAGCCGTCTTCGCCCGCGTGTCGCGCGAGGAGGTCTTCGCTCAGACCGGCATCCAGTTCATGCAGCTTAACTCGCTCTACCAGTTGATGGCCATGTCGCTGGGCGGCGACCCGACCCTGGCGGCGGCCGAGACCTTCCTGACCATCCCCGACCTGCTCAACTACTGGCTGACCGGGCGTAAGGTGTGCGAGTTCACCAACGCGACCACCACCCAGTGCTACGACCCGCGCCGCAAGACCTGGGCGCGCCCGCTGCTCGAGCGGCTGGGCCTCCCGACCGGCATGTTCCCCGAGATCATCCCGCCGGGCACGGTGCTGGGCGACCTGCGCGGCGCGGTGGCCGAGGAGGCCGGGCTGGGCGGCGGCCTGCCGGTGATCGCCCCGGCCTGCCACGATACCGGATCGGCGGTGGCAGCCGTGCCGGCCCGCGCGGCCGACTTTGTGTGGATCTCGTCGGGGACCTGGTCGATCATGGGGGTCGAGGCGCGCGAGCCGGTGGTGAACGAGGCCAGCCTGGCCTGCACGATGACCAACGAAGGCGGGGTGAACGGCACCTTCCGCCTGTCGAAGAACATCATGGGGCTGTGGCCGGTGCAGGAGTCGCGCCGGACCTGGGCGCACCAGGGCCAGTCCTACTCGTACGCCGAGCTGACCCAGATGGCGGCCGAGGCCGAGCCGCTGCGGGCGGTGGTGGATCCGGACCACAACGATTTCCTCAAGCCGGGCGATATGCCCGCCCGCGTGGCGGCTTACTGCCGGCGCACCGGCCAACCGGAGCCCGAGACGCACGGGCAGGTGGTGCGCTGCCTGCTGGAGGGGCTGGCGCTGCGCTACCGCTGGGTGCTCGAGCGGCTGGAGCAGCTGCAGGGCAAGCGCCTGGAGACGATCCACATCGTCGGCGGCGGGACGCAGAATAAGCTGCTCTCGCAGTTCGCGGCGGACGCCACCCAGCGCCCGGTGGTGACCGGGCCGGTCGAGGCGACCGCCACCGGCAACCTGCTGGTGCAGGCGCTGGCGCTGGGCGAGGTGGGCTCGCTGGCCGAGGCGCGCGAGGTGGTGCGGCGCTCGTTCGAGGTGGAGACCTTCGAGCCAGACCTGGCCTCCGCCCCGGCCTGGGACGCGGCGTATGGGAAGATGAACGAGATGATGGAGTAAGAATAAGAATTAGGACGCGGCGGGCTGTCAACGGATTTTGGGAGCTGATTGAACGGATTGGGAGGCTGATTGCGGAGGCGAAGGCGACGGGTATGGAAACCCGCCCTACGGTAAGAGTAATGGGACGCAGAGGGCCGGGAAGGACGCGCCTACGCAGGAGCGTAGGCGCGCGAGGTGTTCGTTCACTGTCTACTGAATGGAGGTTAGGATGCCAGTTGAGTCACCTTATCCAGAATTAGACGAATTGATGGAGATGATGGGCGAGGCCGGGCTGCGCATTTCGGAGATCAACGCTTCGGAAGGCGCGGCGGGCAACCTGTCGATGTACTTTGCCTGGACGGCCGACCCGCGCCGCAAGTTCCCGATCGTGCAGACGATTGAACTGCCGGTCAGCGTGCCGCACCTGGCGGGTGGGGCGATGCTGATGTCGGGCTCAGGCCGCCGCCTGCGCGAGATCTTCGACGAGCCGGCTGCTCACCTGGGCTTCGTCGTGATCGAGGAGGGCGGGCAGACCGCCCGGCTGTACACGTCGCCGGCCAAGCGCTTCGAGCGCCTGTCGAGCGAGTTCAACTCGCACCTGGCCATCCACGAGGATTGGGTGGCCCATTCGGGGACCAACTTCCACGCCGTGGCGCACGCCCAGCCGCGCTACCTGACCTATCTCAGCCACATCCCGCAGTACCGCGACGAGCAGTTCGTCAACCGCCAGCTGCTGCGCTGGCAGCCGGAGCTGATTGTCAACCTGCCGGAGGGGATTGGGGTGGCGCCGTTCCAGATACCCGGCTCGCCGGCGCTGATGCAGGCCACGGTCGAGTCGCTGCGCAAGCACCGCATCGTGGTGTGGGCCAAGCACGGGGTGGTGGCCCGCTCGGACGTGTCGATCAAGCGCGCCGCCGACCGGGTGGAGTACGCCGAGGCCGCCGCGCACTACGAATATCTCGACCTGGCCATCCACCGCATGGCGGAGGGGCTCTCGGCCGAGGAAATCCGCGCCATCTGCGATTCGTTTGGGATCCAGCAGGACATATTTTAGGCAGAGAAAAGGGCTGCGGAGGGCTGACAACGGATTAGGTGAACGGATTTCACGGATTTAGAGAAACGCTCGTCCGCAGCCGGCTGAAGGCTGCCGATGCTGGCGGGGTTACCGGGCGGAAGAGCCGGGGCTGGCGGCGCGGAGCGAATCGACCAATTCCAGGATGACTGCGCTGGTCAGGTGAGCGTGGTCGGGATGGTGGACCAGGCTGGCATGGTCGGCCCCAGGCACGACGCGAACCCGGCTGTCCGTCGTGAGGGTTTTATGTGGGCGACGAAGTCGCCCACATAAAACGACAAAAGTATCAAATGAGGAGGCCTGGCATGCGAGAGGTGCAGTGGGAGCTGATGTTCCCGGACGAGCTGGAGCGGGCTTTCGCGGAATGCCCGCTGGTCTATTTCACCTATGGGCTGTGCGAGCCGCACGGGCCGCACAACGCGCTCGGGCTGGACGCGGTGAAGGCGCACGAGATCGCCATCCGCGCCGCGCAGGCCAACGGCGGGATCGTCGCGCCGGCCGATTTCTGGCACATCCACGAGATCGGCGGGTACGGCATCTGGGCCGAAGAGACGGTCGGGCACCCGCCGCGCCACTGGACGACCGCCATGCCGCCCTGGCAGCACTTCAAGAACGTGCTTTATCACATCCGCGCGGCGGACGCGCTGGGCTTTAAGGCCGCCATCCTGCTGACGGGGCACTACGGGCCGAACTGGGAGGACCTGAAGGAGCTGGTGCGGCTGGTGCAGCCGCTGGTGGGCACGCGCCTGTGCGGGCTGCCCGAGTTCGAGTCGAACTACAAGGGCTTCGACGGCGACGGGAAGAAAACCGGCGACCACGCCGGCAAGGTGGAGACCTCGCTGCTGTGGGCGCTGCGCCCCGAGTGCGTGGACGTCTCGCGCATCCCTGGGCCGGTCGAGCCGCGCCAGGCCTTTGCCATGGGTCGGGACGCGGGCGAGTCCAGCCGCCTGGTGGGCGAGCGGATGGTGGCCGACCAGGTGGAATGGCTGGGCAAGAAAGGCGCCGAGCTGCTGGCGGAATACGACCGGCTCCAGCCGGCGCATAACTTCACCACCTTCGCGGCGGTCGAGCGGGCCTGGCAGGAGATCGTCGCGCCGGCGCTGGGCGGGTTCCAGTCGATGCAGCCCAAATGGCCTTGGCAGGAGGGCCTGCCAGGTGATTCGCCCTGGGCGAAGAACAACCCGGTGCCGGAGAACTGGCGCTGAAAAGTTTGCGGCGCTGACCATCGCCACCCTGGAGGTCACGGCGGACCAGGCCCGGCAGTTCGGGATGTTGGAAGCCGCCGAGAACGGGCGCATCACCCGCTTCCAGGAAAAACCCGCCGCGGGACAGGCATCGGCCGGCGTTTATATCTTCGACACGGCCTTCTTGCTGGAGCGGCTGGATGAGGACGCCCGCCGGGCGGAGTCGGCCCACGATTTTGGCCGCGACCTGATCCCCGCCATCGTGGAGGCCGGGCTGGCTTACGCCTATCCCCTGGCGGGGCGCTGGGCCGGTTTTGGGACGGTCGAGTCCTACTGGCAGGGCAACCTGGCCCTGCTGGGGCAGGAGCCCATCGTCGACCTGGGCGACCCGGGCTGGCCGATCCGCACGCGGGCCGGCCAGGACCGGCCGGCGGTCTTGCGCGCGGGCGGGCAGGCCAGCGACAGCCTGGTCTCGGCCGGGTGGGTCATCGAAGGCGAAGTGACTCACAGCGTGCTTTCGCCGGGGGTGCGGGTCGAGCGCGGGGCGCTGGTGCGCGACTCGGTCATCTTGAGCAACTCGGTCATCCGGGCCGGGGCGGGGGTCAGCAGCTGCGTGATTGCCGAAGCGGTCGAGGTAGGCGCGGCCGCCTTCCTCGGCGCGGGCGGCGACCTGACGCCTAACGAGGGCGAGCCGGAGCTGCTGGCGAGCGGGCTGACCCTGGTCGGCCAGGGCGCGCGCATCCCGGCCGGGCTGGTGATCGGGCGCAACTGCCTGGTCGAGCCGGGGGCCGGTGAGAAGGACTTTGCCGGGGCGGGCATGTACATCCCTGGCGGGAAGACGGTGCGGAAAGGCTGACCCGGGGCTGGATGTTTAAAGAGAATGGGACGTGGATGGCTGTCAACGGATTTGAGAACAGGCGGAAAACTGTCAACGGATTTTGGGAGCAGATTGAGCGGATTACCCACACCCGCCATTCTAATGGTCGGAGCCAGGCTGCACAAACAGCCACTGCCGGTTCACCCGGTGCCCCTGGAGCCTCTTGGAAGGTAAGACACGCCGGTGAAAGAGAAGGCCGAACAGGAGTTCGGGCCGCAAAGATCGCAAAGGGAGAAAAGCATTTCTTGGCGGGCTTTGCGGCTTTGCGTGAGAATTCGGGTTTAAGACCGGGCAGCAGATGCGGCGGTAGAACAGCCGGGCGCGAGGAAGGCGAGGAACTGCAGCAGCCTCAGGCCGGCCGCGGATGAGCGCGCCTCCAAATCCGTGGAATCCGTTATGAAAATCCGTTGTCAGCCTGTCGCGCCTGGAATTCGTCCAGGATGGCGGCGGTGGCGGTCGCGCCGCAGCGGGTGCAGCCGGCGTCGATCACCGCCAGGAGCGCGTCGAGGGTGCGCACGCCGCCGGCGGCTTTGACCTGCACCTGCGGCCCGACATTGGCGCGCATCAGGCGCAGGTCGTCGAGCGTGGCGCCGGAGGGGGCGAAGCCGGTCGATGTTTTGACCCAATCGGCCCCGGCCGCCTCGCACAGCTTGCAGGCCTGGACCTTCTGTTCGTCGGTCAGGTAGGCGTTCTCGAAGATGACCTTGACCTTCGCGCCGCGCGCGTGGGCGGCTTCGCAGACGGCCTGCACGTCGGCCTGGACGGTTTCCAGGCTGCCCGAGCGCAGCTCGCCGATGTTGAGGACCATGTCCAGCTCAACCGCGCCGTCGTCCATGGCCTGCCGGGCTTCGGCCACCTTGACGGCGGTGGTGTGCGCGCCGTGCGGGAAGCCGACCACCGTGCTGACCTTGACGTCCGAGCCGGCCAGCAGCTCAGCCGCCAGGCGGACGTGGCAGGGCTTGACGCACACGGAAGCGACGTCGTAACGGCGGGCCAGCGCGCAGCCGGCGATCACGTCGGCGCGGGTCAGCTCAGGGCGCAGGAGGGAGTGGTCGATGACCTTGGCGAGCTGGTGGGGGGTGATGGTCTGGCTGGAGAGGGGAGAGGGCATGGGAGGCTCCTGTTATTTTGCGTGTAGTCGACCGAGAGATGGAATCGCGGGCAGCGACCAGGGAATGTTATCATAGAATCGGTTTGAGGGGGCTGGACGCGGAGCGGCAGGTGAAACTACTGCGGATTGATTGAGGATTTGACCAGGCGGCTCAAGCGCAGGCTGAGACCGCCATAGAGGATCGCAGACAGAAGCAGCGCCCCGATTTGCGCGAACAGGCAGGCGCCGGAACACCCCAGTCCCTGCCCGACCAGGCTGCCGATGAAATTTTTCGCCGGGGCCGGTTTCAATTGCGCCTGTGATTTCTCATTCATGCTCGCATCCTTTCAATATTCCAGCATCGATTGCTCGGTTCGGTTCATTCTTCCCGAATGCAACCTTTGCGAAGATGCGGCGTATAATTACTGTGTCCTGGTTGCGATGCTGTGCGCCGGCGGAGTGTGGAAACCTCATCCCCCGTCCCCTTCTCCAAAATTACCAAAGCGCAATTTTGGAGAAGGGGTGACATTATCAAAATAGGAGTCCATTATGGTCAGTACGTTATCGTTAGTGTTCATGGGCGTCACGTTAGCCGTGGTCTTTTTGCTTCCGGTGATCCTGGCGGTGGTCTTTTACCAGCGCTACCGGATCAGCTGGCTGGCGGTGCTGGTGGGGGCGCTGGTCTTCCTGATCTTCCAGGTGCTCACGCGCATCCCGCTGCTGGGTATCCTGGCGCAGATGCCCTGGTACCAGCAGATGGCGCAGAACATCCTGCTGATCGGGCTGTTCCTGAGCTTCACTGCCGGGCTGTTCGAGGAGGTCGGGCGCTGGCTGGCCTTCCGCTTCGCGCTCAAGGGGCGCTGGCAGACGAAGAATGGGGTGGCTTACGGCATCGGCCACGGCGGGTTCGAGGCCATCATCCTGACCGGGATGAGCTTCATCAACAACCTGGTGATCAGCCTGATGATCAACAGCGGGCAGTTTGACTCGGCGATCGCGCCGATGGCCGGGGCGATGGCCGAGACGATCCGCACTCAACTGGTCGACACGCCGTCCTACATGTTCCTGGTGGGCGGGCTCGAGCGGGTGCTGGCGATCACGCTGCACATCGCGCTGTCGCTGGTGGTGCTGAACGCGGTGCGGCTGGGCAAGCCGGTCTACCTGCTGTACGCGATCCTGATCCACACCGCTGCAAACCTGGGCGCGGTGCTGCTGTCGCAGCAGCCGAACGGGATCCTGCTGTCGGAGGGCTTCCTGGTGATCGTGGCGGTGCTGTGCTTCCTGTACATCCGGCGCGAGATGCAAAAACCTGACCCGGTGGAAGTTGTGGAGGCCCCGGCGGCATGACTGCCGGCGGCATGACTACCGGCGGCGGGGCGCCTGACCCGCGCCGGCTGGGCTACTGGCTGCTGAAGGACATCAACCGCGCCATCCGCGAATACGGCATGATCGCGGACGGCGAGCGGGTGGCGGTGGCGGTCTCGGGCGGCAAGGACAGCCTGAGCCTGCTGCGGCTGCTCGACCTGCGCCGTGAAAGCGCAAAGGAGCGCTACGAACTGGCGGCGATCTATATCCCGGGCGACGCGCGCGGGCCGGGCGCGCCGCACCCGCCGCTGCTGGACTGGCTGGCAGCCAGCGGGTACGAGTACGCCGTCGAGCCGCTGGACCTGCCGGAGGGCGAGCCGCTGCCGATGGACTGCGCGCGCTGCGCATGGAACCGGCGGCGAGCGCTGTTCCGGGCGGCGCGGCGGCTGGGCTGCGGGGTGGTCGCCCTGGGCCACCACGCCGACGACCTGGCCGAGACGACGCTGATGAACCTGCTCTTCCACGGCAAGGTGGAGACGATGGCCCCGCGCTGGGAGCTGTTCGGCGGGGCGCTGCGGCTGGTGCGCCCGCTGTGCTTCACGCCCGAGAAGGAGATCCGCCGTTACGCCCGGGCGTGTGACTTCCCCCCGCCGCCGCCGGAATGCCCGCGCGAATGCGAGTCGCGGCGCGCGCTGGCGAGAGAGATGATTAAGATGGCGGAGAAAGGCGCTCGCGCGGCGCGGACGAATTTGATCCGGGCGGGGCTGAGGGGGCTGTCAACGGATTACGAAACGGATTGAACGGATTTGGACGGGAAGCAGGAAAAAAATCGGACGCGGAGAACGCAGAGGACGCGGATAAAAGATTATTTCCTTCCCCAAACCCGGACGGTCGATCATTGGCGTTATTCCACTCACAAAGGATCGATAAATGCGAGCAATCACCGTACGGCAACCACACGCGAGTGCAATACTCACCGGCGAGAAAAATGTTGAAAATCGCGGGTTTTTTACAAAGACGGGAGATATATTAATTTGCGCGGGCAAATCCGGTGAAGGCGACGGGCCGCGTGGAGTGGCTCTTTGCGTGGTAAGCATCGTTGGTTTTGTGTACACCCTGACCTCCGGCGAAACGGTCGTGGAAAGCGAAATCTTACCGGAAGATGCAGAAGTCGAGATGAACGGATATAACCCAGGCGCAATAGGCTGGCTGCTTGATAATATCCGTCCAGTCGAGCAGATCCCGGTACGCGGTATGCCCGGGATTTTCAACGTGGACGACAAGAACATCGTTATCATCGACCAGGGACATGCACAACCCTAGAGACTCTATCCCGGTAAGTGGCTGATGTTCTCACAAGATCCATGATGGTAGCGAAGATGGAGTGCGAACCATGAAACGCGATCCGCAGCAGCACCACAGGCGGTCAATCCGCTTGCAGGGGTATGATTATTCCCAACCCGGCGTGTATTTGTCACAATGGTAACCTGGCAGCGTAAATGCCTGTTTGGCGAGATCGTGGATGGCGAAATGCAACTGAACGATGCCGGCCGGGTTGTGTGGGAGGTCTGGAATTCCCTGCCCGACCGGTACCCACAGATCACGCTGGGAGCTGCCGTGGTGATGCCGGATCATTTTCATGAGATTGTGATGATCGGGGTTGGGGTAGGGGCAATTCATGAATTGCCCTTACATGAATTGCCCCGCCCCTACGGTTCCACCCCAAACCGCTTCATCACCGACAGCGCATCCAGGGTCAGCCAGGGGTTGGGCTGGGCGGGGCGGCCGAAGTCGAGCGGCGGGCGGGTGACCGGCTCGTCGAGCGGCCAGGCGCCCTCGGGCAGGCGGCGAGAGCGCAGGTAGACCAGGGCGGGGGCGATGCGCGGGTGGGCCGGGTCGTAGCCCAGGCGGGCCAGCACGTCCAGGGCGGGCAGCAGGCCGTAGTTGAAGTACGGGTACTGGAGGGCCAGCCAGGGGTCGGGGGCGCGGCTGCGTGGTTTCACCGGCTGCATCAGCCGCTCGAGCAGGGCTTCGGCGGCCAGCCCGATGGCCGGCCCGGAGGCGATGGTGAAGATCAGCACGGCTGCGCGCAGGAAATCGAGCGTGGCGCGCAGGCAGCCCTTCCCGCCTGCCCGGCAGGAGAGCATCCCGTCCGGGCGCTGGACGGAAAGCAGCCACTGGAAGGCGGCCTGGGTGCGCGGGTCGTCGCCGTAGCCGAACTGGGCCAGGAAGCGGACGATGCGGGCCTGGGTGCACGGCTCGGCCGCCTGGTCCCAGACCAGGCCCTGCCTGGGGACGCGGCGCAGGCGGCAGAACTGCCCGTCGGCCTGCTGGTGCCCGGAGAGGAACTCCCAGGCGCGGCGGATGTGGTCGTTGCGGCGGCTGATGCCCAGCTCCGCCAGGACGGAGAGGGTCCAGAAGGTGCCGGTATGCCTGGGCAGGTAGTAGTCGGGCCGGCCCCAGTAGCCGCCGGGTTTCTGGGACGCCAGCAGCGCGGCTACGGCCGGGTGGGAGGGGACGATGGCGCGGGCGGAGCGGACGCGCGGGTCATCGGGCGAGCGGTCGAGCAGCTCGACCGCCGCGCGGTAGCGGACGTCGGGGTAATCACAGGCGAGCAGCCAGTCGAGGATGGGTTGGGTGGCCATGGTTTCCGGTGAAGTGATCCCAGGATGATGGAGGATGCGGCTGCGCGGTGGGTGGGCACGGGCAGGACCGGGCCGGGCGGGCGCCAGGCGCTTACCGGTAAACGATATGGCTGTACAAATAAGGGCGAAAATCTGGACAAAAAGCGATTTTCCAGGTTATAGCATGAAGCAGCGGGGCTGTCAACCGGAAACGGCGCCGGCTTGCAGGTGAGGCAGCAGCGCGGCGAAGATGACCTTATACCCGTTGCCATACAGGTGCACGCCTTCGACCGTGAACTCTTTTTTGAGCTGACCGCGTTCGTCCAGCAGCCCGGCGTTCAGGTCCAGGAAGCGGCAGCCGGTCTCCTGGGCCAGCGCGGCGAGGCGCAGGTTGGCGCTGCGGATGCGGCGGTTGGTGCGGTGTTTGGCCCATTCGCGCGCGGCCGGGTTGCCAAAATCGTCCAGCTCGTTGACCGGGTAATAGGCCAGGATGGTGATCAGCGCGCGCGGCAGGCGGGCCTGGATCTTCTCCAAAAGCTCCCGGTAGCGGGTGACCAGCACGTCTTCCTGGTAGGCGGCGTCGTTCAGGTCGTTGGTGCCGATGTTGATGAAGATGGCAGCGGGCTCCAGATCGAAGATGCAGGTCTCCAGGGCGTCGAGCAGCTCCGGCAGGGTGGTGCCGCCGATGCCGCGGTTGTACACCGCCCGCTCGATGGGGTGGTCCTGCAGGAACTCGTGGATCGGGAACTGCTCCATCAACGAGGAGCCGGCCAGGACAACCTGGCCTTTGCGGGCAAACTGGTTCAGGATTTGGTAGCGCTTGAGCTTTTCCCGCTTTTCGTAGGCGAAATATTCGGCGATCAGATCCATGGGGGCCTCCCGGGTGTGGTAGAGGTATTGTACTATTTTTCGCGGCACCTGGCTGGCTGCGATTCGTTCGGGTTGAAAGCCTCGCTCTGTTGGGGCAATTCATGAATTGCCCGCCCCTTCGGGGTTAAGAAGGGAGGCGGTGGGGTTTTTTCTTAGCCCGCCGCGGGCTTCCAGGAGCTGTGGGAGGGCTTTCAGCCCGACCGAAAGCCGGGGCGGATCGATCCTCGGCAGGGAGGGCGCAGCGCGGGGGTTCCTGGCATCGGTTCAGGGAAGGATCGCTGCGCCGCTACAATACCCCGCGGAGGTTTCAAGCAGTTGGGATTGAAATCCCGACCTGCTCCAGGCAGGGAATCACCCTCTCCATTTTCGTGGTTTTCGAAAATGGAGAGGGCCGGGGAGAGGTCTGCCGGGGAGCAAATTCGCCCCCCTGCGTGGGTTGGCGCATGGGCGGATTTTGGGATATCATAATGAAGGTTTCATCGAAATCGAAACAGAACCCATAATACCGCGGGCGGCGGAAGGGCCGCCGCGGTTTCTTACCAGGAGCAACCATGACAAAGCTGCATTTTAGCGAGGCGGATTGGGAGCGGGTCGAGCGCGACACGCTGGCGTGGTGGAAAGGGGAACTGGAGCGCCCGCTGGTCTACCTGGCGGTGCGTGACCCGCTCGACCGGCCGCACCCGTTCAGCTTCCAGAGCAATTATCCGCTGGACCTGCCGCCTGACCGCTTGTGGGACCTGTACGCGCCGTTCCTCGAGGCCACCCATTACTACGGCGACGCGTTCCCCTGGCTGTGGGTCAACTTTGGCCCGGGCATTATGGCCGGCTTTGGCGGCGCGCAGGTGAACAGCGTGTCCGAACCATCCGAGACGGTCTGGTTCACCCCGCCCGGCCCGGGCACGGTGCAGGACCTGGAACTGCGCTACGACCCTAACAACACCTGGTGGCAGCGGGTGCGCGCGCTGACCGCCGCGCTGGTCGAACGCTATGGCGGTCTCTTGCAGGTCTCGCACACCGACCTGGGCGGCAACCTGGATATCCTGGCCTCGTTCGTGACCACCGAGCAGCTCCTGTTCGATGTGATCGAGCAGCCCGAGGCGGTTCGCCGCCAGGTGGAGCAGATCACCCGGCTGTGGCTGCGCTACTATGCCGAGCTGGAGACCCTCATCCGCCCCACCTGCCGGGGGACATCCTCCTGGACGCCGATCTGGTCGCCGGGCCGGACCTACATGCTGCAGTGCGACTTCTCTTACATGATCGGGCCGAAGATGTTCGAGGAGTTCGTCATGCCCGACCTGGTGGCCTGCTGCGACTTCCTCGACCACGGCTTCTACCATTTGGACGGCAAGGGCGAGATCCCGCACCTCGACCTGCTGCTGTCGATCGAGCGGCTGCGCGGGATCCAGTGGATCCCGGGGGATGGCGCGCCGCCGCCCGACCAGTGGCTGCCGCTGCTCAAGCGCATCCGCGCCGGGGGCAAGCTGTGCCAGGTGTTCACCAGCGCGGAGGGGGCGCTGCGCATCGCGAAGAACCTGGGCGGGAAGGGCTTTTTGTTTGTGGTCAACCAGGAAGAGGCCTTCCAGAACCCGGAAGAAGTGGAAGGGTTTCTTAAGGAATTGAATCAATATTAAATTTTTTATCATGCGTCATTACTTAATACCAGCCCAGGCATATT
>CAZBDC010000166.1:0-12049 GCA_964490575.1 uncultured Anaerolineaceae bacterium
GATAATGAGCGGTGACTGGAGTTCAGACGTGTGCTCTTCCGATCTCATCATCGTCGCCCACCGGCTGGGGACCGTCCAGCGCGCCGATGATATTCTCATTCTCGAAGATGGCCAGATCGTCGAGCACGGCGCGCGAGCCCGGCTGGCCGAAGACCCATCCTCACGCTTTTACCACCTGCTGCAAACTGGCCTGGAGGAGGTGCTGGCATGACCACTGCGAGCGCAACTGCAAACGAAGTTCAACAAGAAACTCAGAAAGTCGAAAAACCTCCGCGGGATGCCTGGCGTTATTTCTGGAGCATGATCCGCTTCTCTCCGTTGATCTACCTGGGGATTATCGTCCTGCGCATCCTGATTTTTGGCGCGTTTCCCCAGGTAAGCGCCCTGTTGCAGCGCGAGTTCTTCAACATCCTCAGCGGGGACGCTACGCTCGGCCTGACCCCCGAGGCGATCGCTGCCATCGTGGTTGGCTTTGCCCTGGCGCAGGCCATGACCATCTTTGGCGATATCTATCTCCACTTCCTGTATGGCTTCCGCACCGGCGCGCTGCTGCGCAAAAATATGCTGTCGCGCATTCTCGATCGCCCTGGCGCACGGGCCGTGCCCCAATCGCCTGGCGAGGCGATCAGCCGCTTCCGCGATGATGCCAACAATGCCTCGGATTTTACCGGGCAGGTGCCTTTCTTGATCGGCCAGGCCCTGTTTGCTGTGATTGCCCTGGTGACCATGCTTCGCATCAGCGTGCGGGTGACCCTGTTTGCCTACATTCCCTTCGTGGTTGTGATCCTGGTCGCCAATTGGGCCATGAAAAACGTCGAGAAATACCGCGAGGCCAGCCGCAAGGCATCTGGGCGGGTGACTGATTTCATCGGCGAGGTGTTCGGTTCGGCCCAGGCGATCAAGGTGGCCACGGCCGAAGCCAACGTATTGAGCCGTTTCGCGAACCTGAACGAGAACCGGCGTAAGGCGGCCATTCGCGACCGCCTGTACCTGGCTTTCGTCGAGTCGGCCGTGTGGAATTTTGTTAATGTGATCACCGGAGTGATTCTGCTGCTGGTTGCACAGATGCTGGACGCCTCTGGGCCCGGCGGTCCGCAGATGACGGTGGGCGATTTTTCGCTCTTCATCTTTTACCTTGGCTATACCACCCAGTTCACAGCTACGACCGGGATCCTGATCGCCTGGTACAAGCAGGCCGGCGTGGCCCTGGCGCGCATGATCACCCTTTTGCAGGGTGCGCCCCCGCTTTCTTTGGTGAAGCACACTCCGGTCTATGTCACCGGCGAACTGCCGGCCATTCCCTTTACGCCAAAAACTGAGGAGCACCGCCTGGAAGAACTGACCGTTCGGGGGCTGACTTATCACTATGAAGAGGGAGGGCGTGGAATCGAGGATATCGACCTGACCCTCAAGCGTGGTTCGTTCACCGTCATCACCGGGCGGATTGGCTCGGGCAAGACTACGCTGCTGCGCGCGCTGCTCGGCCTGCTCCCGGTTCAGGCGGGTGAGATTCGCTGGAACGGCAGCCTGGTGACCGACCCGGCTTCGTTCTTCATCCCACCTCGCAGCGCTTACACTTCGCAGGTGCCGCTATTGTTCAGCGAGTCGCTCAAGGACAACATCCTCATGGGCCTGCCTGAGGACAAGGTCGACCTGCCTGCTGCGCTGCGGCAGGCTGTGATGGAGAAAGATATCCTCGATCTGGAGCATGGCCTGGATACCGTGATCGGCTCGAAAGGGGTGAAGATCTCTGGGGGGCAACGCCAGCGCACTGCCGCGGCGCGCATGTTCGTGCGCAGGCCCGAACTGCTGGTGCTGGATGACCTTTCCAGCGCACTGGATGTGGAGACCGAGCAAAGGCTGTGGGAGCGGGTTTCTGAAAGCCAGGGCGTCACCTGCCTGGTGGCTTCGCACCGCCGCCCGGCCCTGCGCCGCGCCGATCACATTATCGTCTTGAAAAATGGGCGCATTGAGGCTGAGGGAAACCTGGATACCCTCCTCGCCACCAGCGAAGAAATGCGCCTTCTCTGGCAGGGCGAGCGCGAGTAAGCGATATGGCCCGCAGAGGACATCGATGCGGATAAAAATCAGCCTGATTGGGGCCGGCAGCGGCGCGTTCTCGCTTTCGCTAATCCGTGACCTGTGCCTGACCCGCAGCCTGGAAGGCTGCACGGTCAGTTTCATGGATATCGACCCGGAGCGGCTGGAGGGCAGTTATCAACTGTGCCGGCGCTACGCCGAAGAGCTGGAGGTTGACATCCACTTCGAAAAGACCTTCGATCGCTGGGAAAGCCTGCAGGGAGCCGATTTTGTGATCGACACTGCCATGGCGGTCGGCCACCACCGCTTGCGGTCTGGCTGGGAGATTGCCCGCCGCTATGGCTACCGTTGGGGCGGCAGCCTGGCGATTATGCACGACGAGGCTTTCTGGATCAACTTCTACCAGCTCAGGCTGTTCGAAGAAGTGGTCGAAGATATCCTGCGCATCTGCCCGGATGCCTGGTATCTTCAGGTGGCTAACCCGGTCCTGGGCGGGACGACCTATCTCAAGCGCAAGTATCCGCAGCTCAAGATGACCGGGTTGTGTCATGGCTTTGGCGGCGTCTATCATGTGGCCGGGCTGGCCTTGGGCGAGAAGGTCGATCGTTCCAGGCTGACTTTCGAAGCGCCCGGTGTCAACCATTTTCTCTGGTTGACAAAGATGGATTATGACGGACAGGATCTGCTCCCGCTATTTGCTGAATGGGTGGAGAAGAGGTCGGCGGCATATTTTGAGACCTGCTCTGAGAGCGACCACATGGGCCCCAAGCCGGTTGACCTCTACAGCCGCATGGGCGCTGTGCCGATCGGCGACACCGCCACCGTTGGCGGCGGGGCGTGGGGCTGGTGGTATCACATTGATGAAGAGACTGAGAAGCGCTGGAGAGAGAACCCGGGTAAGTGGTGGGATCGGCATTTCGCCCACGTTGAACGCACCGCCAAAGAGAATTACCGCATCAGCCGCGACCCATCTGCCAGGATGACGGAGTACCTGGAGCCGAAGATGTCGGGCGAGCAGATGGTGCCGATCATCGAATCGATTGCCTGTGATATTCCTCGCAAGTACATTGTCAACCTGCCTAACACCGGTCAGTATGTGCCGGGCGTGCCGGACGACTTTGCCGTTGAAATCCCTGCCCTGGTCAGCAGGCGTGGAATCCAGCCCATCCAGACCGGTGCGCTGCCTGAACCAATCATGGCTTACCTGCTGCGCGACCGGGTGGCGCTGGTCAACCTGGAACTGGAGGCTTACCGCCTGGGCTCGCGGCGCTTGCTGGAAGAACTGGTTGGCATGGACCCCTGGACCCGCTCAATTTCCCAGGCACGCGATTTTGTGCACGAGTTGCTGGCGCTCGATTTCCATAAAGAATTGGCAGATCATTACCGGTAAAAAATGCTGCGCAGCTTGCCTCGCCGCCCTGAGCGTTAAACGGACCGGGCGGAGGTTTGTTCCGCGCCGATTTCCGCGAAGGCTAACTTTGCCGCCGATAAATTTAAGAAAATTTATCGAATATTAAATTTAATAAAAATGCATATTGACAAAATAAAAATTTCTCTCTATAATCTTTATTGAAAATCGAATACACTGCATGTTCGACACCTGCGTCGCTCTCTCCGCCAGGGCTAAACCGGCCCCGGATGGGCGGCGTTTCTTTTCCCTTTTTTAGGAGTATTTACCATGACTGTTTGGGCAGTTGAAGCTGAAAATTTAGTGAAGAAATTTCCCCGGCGCGAGAACAAAGAGGCCGGGAATGGCAACGGAAAAGCCTCTAACGGCGGCAAGGCCAGGCGCAGCCTGTGGCCACTTGGCAAGAAGCGCCAGGTGACCTACCTGACTGCCGTTGATGAGGTCAGCCTGCAGATTCGCCAGGGCGAGATCTTTGGCCTGCTGGGGCCTAACGGGGCCGGTAAGTCGACCACCATCCGCATGTTGTGCACGCTGCTCGAGCCAACCGGTGGCACGGCGCGGGTCAACGGGTACGATATCCTCAAGCAGGCCAGCCTGGTGCGCCAGAACCTGGGCACGCTCCTGGCCGGCGAGCGCAGCATCTACTGGAAACTGACCGCCCGCGAGAACCTGCAGTACTTTGCTGCCCTCTTTCACCTGCCGCCCAACGTGGCCAAAAAGCGCGTCAACGAGCTGCTGGAGCGCCTGGAGCTGACTGCCCGCGCCGATGACCTGGTGGAGAAATTTTCAACCGGCATGCGCCAGCGGGTGGCCATCGGCAAGGCGCTGGTGGCGAATCCGCCGATCCTCCTGCTCGACGAGCCGACTCTCGGCCTTGACCCTCAGGCGGCTCGCAACCTGCGCGAACTGATTGCCAGCCTGAAGCAGGAAGGCCACACTATCCTGCTCACCACCCATTACATGGAAGAGGCCGACCAGCTTTCCGACCGGATCGGGATCATCGACCAGGGGAAGATTATCGCCCTGGACACGCCGGCTAACCTGAAAGAGCGCATCCAGCAGAAGGATATCATCCGCCTGGAGATCGCCGGTTGGCACGATGAGATGGCCGGCAAGATCCAGGCTCTGCCCGGCGTCGAGCAGCTTGTGGCGCACCGCCTGGGCGATGAATCGTTGTGGGAAGTCAGCCTGCATGCCGAAAATTCGCGCGCGGTGCTGCCAGGCGTGATCGATCGGGTCAACTACAACGGCACTCGTCTGGTCAATATGAACATCCAACGCCCGTCGCTGGAAGATGTCTTCATCAATCTGACCGGTAAGGCCCTGAGGGACTGAGCCATGGCATCTATTCCTTCTACCCAACTGCTGGCCCCCACCCTCGACAGCACCGGGCAGCGTTTCCTGGCCGGGCTGCGCGCGCTGTGGGCCGTCTCTAAAAAAGAATGGCTGTATTTTGTCCGCTACCCGACCTGGATCATTAACATGCTGGTCTGGCCAGTCATCTTTCCACTCGGCTATATCCTCTCGGCGCGGGCTCTTTCGGGGCCGGATGGCTCAGGCATGCTCCTGTTCGCCCAGCGCACCGGCATCCAGGATTACTACGGATATATTGCCATCGGCACGATGGTGTGGATGGCCCAGAACGTGGCCCTATGGGGGGTGGGGTTTGCCCTGCGCAATGAGCAGTGGCGCGGCACACTGGAGAGCAACTGGCTGTCGCCCGCCTGGCGGTTTGCCTTCCTCTTTGGCCCGGCGGTCATCCACATGTTCCAGATGCTGACCTTCCTGGCGGTAGCTTCGGTCGAGTTTGGCCTGCTGTTCGGGGTGCGTTTCAACGGCAGCCCGCTGCTGGTGCTGCTGATGGTGCTGGTCTCGATGCCGGCGATCTACGGGCTGGCGATGGCTTTTGCCAGCCTGGTGATCACGGCCAAAGAGGCGCATAACTTTGTCTTCCTGGTGCGCGGCCTGGTAATGATCTTCTGCGGGATCACTTTCCCGATCAGCATCCTGCCGGGCTGGATGCAGGGCGTGGCTCGCTGGCTGCCGCAGACCTACATGATCGATGCGATCCGCAGCGCCGCCCTGGGCGGGGCTACAATCAGCGACCTGCTGCCCAGCATCACCATCCTGCTCGCTTTTGGCGCCTTCTGGCTGGTGGCTGGCTACCTGATCTTTAACTGGATGGAGCGTCGCGCCCGCCGGACCGGGGCAATCGGTCAATATTAAGAGTGTGCTATGACTATTCAATCGCTTTCTCACCCAACTTTTGCTTCCCACCTGCGGGCAGTCTGGATGATCGCTCAGAAAGACTGGCAGCACTTCTGGCGCTACCCGCTCAACGTGGTGGGGTATGTCTTTCAGCCGCTGATCTGGCTGGTTCCGGTGGTTTTCCTCGGCAACGCCTTCAGCATCAACGGCGAGGCGCGCGGGTTTGCTGCTTACAGCGGCACCAGCGATTACATCTCGTTCGTCCTGCTCGGCACCATCCTGACCAATTTTGTTCAGACCGTTTTCTGGGGCATCGGGTATGCCCTGAAGAACGACATGGACACCGGCGTGCTGGAATCGAACTGGCTCACGCCCATGCCGCGCCCGCTGCTGCTGATTGGGCGCACTTTCTCCAGCATGCTCACCACAACCATCGTTTCATTGGTCATGCTGCTCGTCTCAGCCCTGCTGTTCGGCTTCCGGCCCACCGGCAACGCGCTGATGGCGCTGGTGCCCGTGGTCCCGATGTTGGTTGGGCTGTATGGTTTTGGCATCGCCTTTGCCGCCATCGTGCTGCTGATGCGGGACGCCAACACCCTGGTCGATATGGGCAGCTTCCTGGTCTCGCTGTTTTCTGGCTCGCAGTTCCCGGTCCAGGCCCTGCCGCGCTGGCTGATGCCGGTTTCGCTGGCCCTCCCACTGACCTACGGTTTCGACGCGGTGCGCGGTTTCCTGCTCAAGACTACCACCATCATCCCGATCCAGTACGAGGTAGCCCTGCTGGTGGTGTTTATGTTTGCCATGATCTGGTTGGGACTGGCCATTTTTAGCCGTATGGAACGCAAGGTGCGCTCGATGGGTACATTAGGCCAGCACTAAATTCAAGCTCCAGGCAACTGAACCGCCGGTTCGATTGCCCCATCGCACTCACCCGGCGCGCGCATTCCTCTCAATGCGACGCGCCGGGTGTGATTAACCTGCCTTGAAAACTGAAAAGACGGGTTTTTAACTTGACTTAGGAATTTACCTATCTATAATCACAACAAGGTCTCATCGCGTTGGGTGCGGATCAAAACAGCCCGCGTTTCGAAGTGTTGTTTCCATCCAAATCATAGGTTGCTGGTTCAATAGAATAGGAGCACTTGTGTCTGACTCTGTAGTGACTATCCGTGATCTACAATATCGTTACCGCGGACAGCAAAAAATGGCCCTGGATGGCATTGACCTTGATATCCACCGGGGTGAGTTCCTGGTCGTTATGGGGCCCAGTGAGGCTGGCAAAAGCACGCTGGCGGCGACGATCAATGGCTTAATCCCGCATTTCCATGTTGGAAAAATGAGTGGCAATGTCACCGTGATGGGGCGGAACACCCAGGAGCAGTCTGTTTCGCAGATGGCGGAAATCGTTGGGATGGTTTTTCAGGATTTCGAAGCCCAACTGTTTTCCACCAATGTTGAGCTGGAAGTGGCCTTTGGTCCGGAGAATTTTGCCGTCGATCGGGAGGAAATTGGCCGGCGGATCAATGAGAACCTGCATTATGTTGGCCTGGAATCTGTGCGCAACCGGCCGCCTTCCACCCTCTCTGGGGGGCAGAAACAGAAATTGGCTATCGCTTCTGTGCTGGCGTTGAAACCCTCTGTCCTGGTGATGGATGAACCGACGACGGATCTCGATCCAATCAGTAAGATGGGGATTTTTGAGATTACCCACCGGCTGTGCAAGCGCGATGACCTGACCCTGATGGTGATCGAGCATGAAACTGAAGAAGCGCTGTTTGCCGACCGGATCGCTTTGATCCACAATGGTAAGCTTATTCGCAGCGGGCTGGCAGCTGAGATCTTATCCGATGTGGATCTTTTAGAGAGCCTTGGCATCATGCCGCTGGGGATTCCGCGGTTCTTCAAAAGCATGGCCAGTTCTCTGCGGCCGCTGACCCCAGATGAGGGTATTCAGGTATTTCAGCAGTCGGGCTGGAAGATATCCGATCCGGCTTACCAATCCATTGTCGCTCGCGAACAGGCCGACCTGGCCAGGCTGACCAAACCACTGATCCAGTGTCGCGATCTTGAGCATACCTACAGCAAGGGCGTCAAGGCCCTGGACAAAGTGAGCCTGGAAATTTATGACGGCGACATGGTCGCAATCGTTGGCCAGAATGGCAGCGGGAAGACCACCCTGGTAAAGCACTTCAATGGCCTATTGATGCCAACTGCCGGTGAAATCCTGGTCAATGGTCAGCCGACCGAAAAGCAGGGCGTTTTCAAACTGGGGCAGAAGGTTGGTTATGTCTTCCAGAACCCGGACTACCAGATCTTTTCCGAGACGGTTTTTGATGAAGTGGCCTTCAGCCCGCGCCTGCGCAATCTCTCGGAGGAAGAAGTAAAACAGCGTGTGCATGAGGCGCTTGAGGCGGTTGGCCTGGCAGGCGCGGACGAGGAAGATCCCTTCAGCCTGACCAAAAGCGGCCGCCAGCGGGTGGCGGTCGCTTCGGTGCTGGCAGCCAGGCCTGAGATCCTGATCCTGGATGAGCCAACCACCGGGCTCGATTACAGCGAACAGCGCAGCATGATGGATATGGTTCGCCGCCTTAACGAGAGCGGCAGCACCATCGTCTTCGTCACCCACCATATGTGGGTCGTGGCCGAATATGCCAAACGCGTTTTTGTGATGAAGGATGGAAAGATCTTGCTCCAGGGAAGCACTCGCGATGTTTTCTCGCACGGCGATGAGCTTCGCGAGGCGTTCCTGCGCCCGCCGCATTTTGTCGAGTTTAGCAATAAGCTGGGTTACACATTCCTGAGACCGGAAGAAATGGTGAACTGCATTGAAGGAGTACAGGGTTAATGGACGCTGAAATCTACCTGGACAATAATTCGTTTATCCACCGGCTGGATCCGCGCACCAAGATCACCACCTTCCTGCTGACCTTTGTCGCCATTCTGCTGTTCGAAGACCCGGTGTGGATGCTGCCGGTCGCCTTCCTGGTGGTCCTGCAGCTTGTCCTCTCAGGATCCACGCGCAACCTTCGGCGAATCCGCTATGTCCTGATTGTGCTAACCATTTCCAGCCTGATCCTGTGGAATCTATTCTCAAAAGGCGTTACGCCGCTGTTCTGGATCCTGACGGTTGAATCGTTCAAATATGCGCTGGCGCGGACCATGCTGATGATCCTGATGATCTGTACCGGTATGATTTTGATCAGCACCACCCGCAACGAAGAACTGGTGTTGGGCATGATCCGCATGGGAATGCCATACCGGGTAGGCTTCGCCATCTCCACCTCGCTTCGGTTGGTGCCTACCATCGCCGCGAGTACGATTACCATCAGCCAGGCACAGCGCAGCCGCGGGCTGGACTTGAATTCGGGAAATATCCTCGAGCGAATTCGCAAGTTCCTGCCCCTGCTGGTGCCGGTATTTATCTCCACCATCCGCAGCACAAACATTTTTGGCATGGCCCTGGAGTCAAAAGGGTTTGGCGCGCGCGAAAAAAGAACCTTTTACCTGCAATTGCAAATGACGAAGGCCGACATCATTGTGCTGGTTTTTGCCTTTCTTTTCATGGCCGCTTCAGTTTATCTCCGGATCCTTGGGTATGGGACTTTACAGGGTTTGACCCGCTTCTAGGGAGCAAAAAATTACAATGGAACCTGCCGAAATTAACGATCTGCTGCCTTTTCTGCTTCGCAAGGAAAACGTAGCTCGCTACGAAGACGGCTGCGTGGTCATTGGAGACCGCCGGAAATATCCATTCGAAAGGGCCTTTGTCCGCTGCGGTGACGTCGAGACAGTCGCCCGCGCGATTGAAAAAATGGTCACCCAGGGCGGCGGGCCGTCGAATGCCGCGCTCTATGCCATGGCGCTTACCGCTCGCCAAGTGACCGGCCAACCGGTTCACCGCCAGCGTGAAGCGTTCGAATCTGCCCGGAAGCGGCTGGTGAAAACCCGCCCGACAAACACCGCGCTGGCCCGCCGCCTGGAAAAAGCCATGCAGGTGATTGAAAGCGCCCTTGCTTCCGGGAAAAATGTGGAGGAGACGCTGCTTGCCTGGATAGAAGAATTTCGCGACGCGAATCTTCAGAATTACGCCCGCCAGGGCGAATTTGGCGCTAGCATGATCGCGGATGGCGACGGTATCCTCACGATGTGCTTTGCTGAAACCGGGTTCTTGCTGGCGCTGGCGCTGGCAAAACGAGCCGGCAAGTGCATGAGGGTCTACACCCCTGAGACCCGCCCGTATCTGCAGGGCGCTCGCCTGACCGCGCCCAGCATCCACGAACTCGGCATCCCCGTTCAGATCATCGGGGATAATATGCCGGCCTACGTTCTCTCCCAGGGAAAGGTGACAAAGTACTTCACCGCCGCCGACCTGGTGACGCTGGACGGTCATGTGGTCAATAAGGTGGGCACGTTCCAGAACGCCATCGCCGCGCATTACCATGGGGTCCCGTTCTTCGTTTTCTCCTGGGGACCCGATAAGCAGCGCCCGGACCGCGCCTCGATCGAGGTGGAGGAGCGCGACCCGGCCGAAATGAAGGCGTGCCGGGGAGTACCCACCACCGTCCCGGAGATCGATGCCTATTACCCGGCCTTTGATATCACCCCGCCGCACCTTGTCGCGGGGATTATCACCCAATATGGGATCCTCAGTCCGTATGATTTGCATCACTATTTTGGGTAACGAGGGTTATAACAGGAAACTCCATGGAATCGGCAATTATCGCAGGCACCGGTATTTATGAGCTTCCCGGGTTTGTCTTTCAGCCACGGGTCATCCAGACACCCTATGGACAGGCGCTGGTCCAGATTGGCGAAAAAGAGGGCTTTGAGCTGGCTTTCCTTGCCCGGCACGGTCTCGACCACACCACGCCACCCCATAAGATCAACTTCCTGGCCAATTTGAAGGCCCTGCAGATGCTTGGGGTCAGGCGAATTCTCGCCACAAACGCGGTTGGCTCCATCAACCCGGAGATTCCACCGACCGGGCTGGCTGTTCTCACCGATTTTCTCGATTTCACTCATGGCCGGCCGCTGTCATTTTATGACGGGGGTAAAACCGGGCTGGTCCATACGAATATGGAGGTTCCTTATTGTTCGGCGCTGTCTGCGCAAATCTGTGCGTTGGCTCCCGAGCACGGCCTTTCGGTCCGGCCCGAAGCAGTTTACGTGGCGACCAATGGACCCCGGTTTGAGACACCGGCTGAAATCCGCATGTATGCCAGATTGGGTGGAGACGTGGTCGGGATGACCGGCGTGCCTGAAGTGACCCTGGCCCGCGAGTTGAAGATGCATTATGCGGCGCTGGCTTATTCCATCAACTGGGCGTCTGGAATTACCAAGAAGATGGAATTTGTCAGTAGCAAGATGGCCGACGTGCGCCAGCGAATGGCCAAACTTCTCATCCAGGTACTGCAAACGCCCTTTGAGCTTGATTGCAGTTGTGAAAACTCATTGATGGTCATGCATCCGCCGGAAGTGTGATACCTGGTAAATAAAAACAGGAGGTGATTATCGCGTACTCTTTTTTTGGAAATGGGCTTTAGAGCCGCTCGCTTGTCGTCCATGCATCTATTTGTTCCCAATAGGAGAATGCAACATGAAAGAAGTCATTACAATGTGGAAGAACACCCGGATGATTATCCTGGTTGCGCTTTCCGCCGCCATTTATGCTGCCTTTTTGATTGTATTTAAAGGCGGTATCCCGATTGTTCCCGGAATTACCGAAGTTCGCCCCGCGAATGTATTTCCGCCCGTGTTCAGCCTGCTGTTTGGCCCTGCCGGCGCCTGGGGATCGGCCATCGGCAACTTCATTGGCGACCTCTTCGGCGGCACACTCGGTGTGGGCTCTATCTTTGGTTTCTTTGGCAACTTCTTCCTGGGCTTTATTCCCTATAAGATGTGGGGAAGTGTCTTTGGCCTGACGGAAGGCGATGTCTCGCAGACCACCAACAGCGGAAAGAAATTCTCGGCGAAGAAACTGGCCGCGTTCGAGATCGTTGCTCTTGTTGCATCGGCTGCCTGCGGCATCATCATTGCCTGGTATCTTGACCTGGCAGGTATTGTCCCCTTTGCCTTCCTGTCGATCACGATCACCGTTAACAACTTCGCTGCTGCCTTCGTGCTCGGACCGATCCTGCTGGTCCTGCTGTACCCGCGCGTGAAGCGCTGGGGCCTGATCTGGACGGACATCATGAAGAAAGAAGATGTGGCCCCCGGGATGATGAAAAGCCTCGGCACGATCCTGATGATCATCGGCGCGCTGGGTGGATTGATCGTTGGCATCCTGGTGGCTACCGGTGTGGCGGGCCAGGCGGTGTATGGCTTTACCGGGAGCCAGCAAACGGTAGATCGGAAGAGCGTCGTGTAGGGAAAGAGTGTAGGATAGGGTGTAGA
>CAZBDC010000167.1:0-507 GCA_964490575.1 uncultured Anaerolineaceae bacterium
TACACCCTATCCTACACTCTTTCCCTACACGACGCTCTTCCGATCTCCAGTCAGTTCGTATTTCAGGACCCATCTGCTCAAGGCTGGCTTTTTTAGTACAATGGTTGCGCTGTTTATCGGGTTTATAGAAATCTGCACCATCTTCACCTATAATAGTTCAATACCTTGCTCACGAATCCTTGAGGAGCGTGCATGACTGATGTGGTTGACCTGGAATTAAGCCTGGAGCGGGGCGGCGAAGGACTCTATGCCGCCGAGGTGCGCGTGCGCCTGGGCGATGATAGTGAGCTGCGCCACGGCCCCTACCCGGTCCGCGTTGAGACCGGCGAACTTGCTGAGCTGCTCGACCGGCCGGAGGCTTACAGCCAGGCTCTGACCGCCGGGCTGTTTGCGGATGCTCGTCTGAGGTCTGCCTTTATTGAGGCCCGCGCGCGGGCCGATGCGCTGCACGAGCCGCTGCGCCTGCGCCTGCACATTGCGGAGAGCGCGGACGAGCTGCATGGCTTG
>CAZBDC010000167.1:517-11980 GCA_964490575.1 uncultured Anaerolineaceae bacterium
GGCCTGGGAACTGCTCTACGATCCGGACCTGCGCTTCCCATTAAGTATCCAGGAGCGGTTTCACTTTTCACGCTACCTCGCGCCCGAAGGCGGCGACAGCGCGCCGCTGCCGCGCCCGCGCGGGATGCTGCACGCCCTGGCTGCCGCCGCCAACCCCTCCAACCTGGGTTCGTACCGGCTTGCACGCCTGGACGTGGAGAAGGAACTTTCCAGGGCGGGGCGCGGACTGGCCCCGCTGCGGGTTGACCGGCTTCCGGCCGCAGTGGGTGATTTCTGCACGCTCTCCCGACTGATCGAGCGCGCGCGAGGGGTAGACGTGCTCTACCTGGCCTGCCATGGAACGTATCGCCGTAAGACGGCTTCGCTTTTCCTGGAGGGAGATGACGGCAAGGTGAAGCGTGCCACCGGGCAGGAATTGGCTGAGCGCCTGGGTGCGCTAGAGACTCGCCCGCGACTGGTCGTGCTGGCTTCCTGCGAGTCGGCCGGGTCGGGTGCAGGGGAAGCCCTGCTGGCAGCCGGACCGCTGCTGGTGGCGGCTGGCGTCCCGGCGGTGATCGCCATGCAAGGCCCGGTCTCAATGGAGACGATGGACGCTTTCCTGCCGGTCTTTTTCCGCGAACTGGCCCAGGACGGGCGGATTGACCGCGCCATGGCTGCTGCACGCCTGGCTATTCGCGACCGGCCGGACTGGTGGGCGCCGGTCCTTTGGATGAATCTGCTGAGCGGGCGGCTGTGGAAAGAAGAGCCTGCCTCGACCGGGCCTGTAGTGAATTTGCTGGAGGTGCCCCGCGAGGTGCCTGCCCCGCCGGCGAACCTGGTCGGGCGCGATGTCGAACTGGCCGAGCTGGAAGCGGCGCTGGATGCAGGTAAGCGGGTGATTAACTTGCACGGTACAGGCGGCGTCGGCAAGACCGCAGCGGCTCGTGAGCTGGTCCGGCGCGTTCAGCATCGTTTCCCGGATGGGCAGGTCAATCTGGATATGCAGGGCGCCGGCGGCCGGCTGCCGGTCACCGCTGCTCAAGCCCTGGCTTATGTGATCCAGAAGTTCGACCCTTCCATCACCCAGCTACCTGCCGATGAACCGCTTCTCCGCGGGCGGTACCAGTCCCTGCTGAACGGCCGCCGGGCGCTGATCCTCCTCGACAATGTCGGTGATGAGAACCAGGTGAGGCCATTTTTCCCGCCGCCTGAGGGCTGTTTGCTGCTGCTGACGACCCTGGGCCGGCTGGAGAGCGAGGATGTGGAAGTGTTCAACCGCCGGCTGGGCAAGCTCACGCCGGCCGATGCCGAGCGTTTATTGGTGCTGCTGGCCCCAAGATCCGCATCGCACGCGGCCCTGCTGGCTGAGCGCTGCGATTATCTGCCCCAGGCGCTTGACCAGGTCGCTCGCCGCATCAACAAGAGCCCTGGCCTGTCGATCGAAGATCTGCTGGCCCTGCTGGAGGATGTTGAGCAGCGCCTGGAGATTTTTGGCGTGGACGCAATGTTAAAGGTTAGCTACGATATGCTCGCGTCCGAGCAGCAAAGCGCCTGGCGAACCCTGGCAGTCTTCAGCGGAGATTTTGATGTGATGGCGGCTGCCTGGGTATGGGGCAGAATTAACGAATCTACGCCTGCCTCGCGCCTGCGGACCCGCGTGATCCGCACCCGCCTGGACCTGGACGATTTACTGGGCTATGGCCTGCTCGAACATGATGCCCGATCTGACCGCTACCAGCTTCACAACCTCGAGCGCCTGTTTGCTGCCGGGCTGGCCGAGTTCACGGACGAAGAACCGGCCGCACGGCTGGCACATGCCCGCTGCTATCTGGATGTGTTGGCGCGCGCCAACAGCCTTTACCTGCAAGGCAACCAGCGTTCGCTGGAGGGACTGGCCCTGTTCGACCGCGAAGTGCGCGAGATCCGCGCGGCGTGGGATTGGATTTGCGCAGAGGAGCCGTCGGCTGACAGGTCGATTGACCGCGCTCGCCAGGAACTGCGCGCCCGCTACCCGGCTGTGTTTGCCAATCTGATGGCGCTGCGCCTCCTGCCAGAAGAGCGGGTTATCTGGCTGACTGCCGGGCTGGCCGCGGCCGGCAGCCTCGGTGACCGGTCGTTGGAAGTGATCCTGGTCAGCAGCCTGGGCGCCGGTTACTACGTGATGGAGCGCAACCACGAGGCGCTGGCCTGCCAGGTTCAGGCGCTGGGGATCGCGCTGGAACTGGCGCGCAAAGGAACTGCTGCCGGCGGCGATGATACTGCCGGCGGCGATGATACTGCCGGCGGCGACTGTCTCCCGTTGGTACGGGTATTGAGCAACCTGGGCGCGCTTTACCGGGTGATGGGCCAGCGCCGGCGCGCTCTGCGTTATCTAAACAAGGTGCTTGATCTGGCTCGCCGCCTGGGAGATCAACGCGAGGAAGGCCGCGCCCTCGGGGGCCTGGGAAGAGTCTATTTTGATCTCGGGGAGATGTCGCGCGCGATCGAATATTACCAGGCCGAGCTGCAGGTGGCGGAATCGACCGGTGACCGGCGCGGGCAGGCGATTGCGCTGGGCGGCCTGGGCAATGCCCACCGCCTGCTGAAAGATTATGAGCAGGCCCGCCAGTACCTTGAACGAGACCTGGTGATTACCCAGGAGATCGGTGACCGGCGCGGGCAGGCCAGTGCAAGCTGGCTGCTGGGCAAGGTCTATCACGATCAGGGCGACCTGCCCAACGCCGTGCGCTGGATGCAGGTGCTGGTCGACTACGAGCGCGAGATCGGTCACCAGGACGCCGACTGGCGCGCCGAAACCGTGGCAGAAATTCAGGCCAGGATGCTGGGTGAGTAACAAAGCTTCGACCGGTTTCGTGTTGGGCGTGGTTCGCAGGTTTATCTTTTCAGCAGTTTGGGTAGGATCGCGCCAAGTACGATCAGCCCGGCGCCCAGCACAAGCGCTGGCAGAGGGCAGCACAGCAGCGCAAGAATGATCTCGCCTGGGCCGGAGGAGGCGGTAGAACTGGATTGGGCCAGCGCCAGCACCACAGCGAGCGCCAGGCCGGCCAATCCGAGCAGCCCACCGCCGGCGACCAGGCCCACCCGGAGACAGGCTGTCACTTCACCCGGGACGTTTCCTGCAGACGAGGCCTGTGCGGTAGGGCGAGGGATGGGTTTCTGGGCCGGTTTGAGCGGAGGCTGAGATTGGGGAGCAGGGGTGACCTTCGCGGCCGGATCTGCCGGCAAAACGATTTTTTGAGGTAAGGGCAACTCAACCGGTGTGGCGGGCGCTTCCCGCGCCAGGTCTTCCAGGGTCGGCTCGCCAGCAAAAGTGCCAAAGCTGTCCACGACCTCGCAGCTGGCGCCCAACTCAGAAGCTAGTTTAATGTGGCTGGCCTGTGCAGAGGTCAGGCTGGCTTCTCCTGGCAGTCCGCCTGGGTGGCACTGTTCAATCCAGGCTGCCAGGAGTGGAACGGTATCTGCGCCCTGTGCATCCCTGGCATCCGCAACCTGTACAGCCAGGACCACCACGCTCCAGGCCGGCAGCCCATCCAGGCTGCGCGCCAGGCCGACTTCATACGGGCCGTCAAAGGGAAAACGGGCGCCGCCGGGCTGGCTGTTATTGCGGGCCACGCCTGCCCGCAGGGTGCTGTAGAACTGGCGCGGCGACTGTGGGTCGCGCGGGTCGGGCCAGGTAATCGTGTAACAGAAGTTCATCATGGCCTTCCTGGGTGAGGGTTTCTTAGATTGTACTCAGATTAGAACTCCCCGCAAGGAGCATCTGCGTTCATATCGAAAACGGCCTGTCCGGAGGCAACCAGCCCAGGCGAAAGCCTGGAATCTGGGCAGGTCAGGAAAAGCCTTCAAACTTGTAAACTAGGCGTTTTCATGGCCCTGGTAAAATGAATTTGCCAGGGGAAATACCAGAAGCCGATGACGAACAAGATCATTTTTCTGACAGGAGCAACCGGATTCCTGGGGGCTCAGATCGCCCGCCAGATTTTACAAACCTGCGAGGCGCAGTTGGTGGTCCTGCTGCGCGGGGGAGATGTTGAATCAAGCCGGCAGCGGCTGCTGCGCGAGTGGTGGGATTGGCCGGATGCCCAGGAGGCCATGGATGGCAGGGTAGAGGTCCTGGCTGGTGATATCACCCTGCCGCGACTGGGGTTAAGCGAGGCCGCCTACAGAGCTCTGGCCCAGAAGGTCACTCACATGATCCATGCAGCCGCCGACATTCGCCTGTTTGCGCCGCTGGACGAACTGCAACTTGCAAACTTGACCGGCACCCGCCGGGTGCTGGAACTTGCCCAGGCCGTGCAGGCTGAGCACGGGTTAAGCTGTTTTGCCCACGTTTCCAGCGCCTATGTTGCCGGGCGGCGCTCTGGCCCGGTGGCTGAAGAAGAGCTGAGCGACCGCTGCGGCTTTTCCAGTCCCTACGAGCAGAGCAAGTATGAAGCCGAACTGCTCGTGCGAGAAGCCATGGCCCATCTGCCGGGGATGATCTTCCGCCCTGGCCTGATTGTTGGCGACTCGCGCGACGGGACGATCAAGACTTTTAACACGCTTTATTTTCCCCTGCGCCTGTACCTAACCGGACGCCTGCGCGTCGCTCCGGCCAGCCCTGCGCTGCGGGTCAACCTTGTCCCGGTTGACTATGTGGCCAGCAGCATCGCCCGGTTGGTTTTTGATCCTTCTGCGATCGGGCTGACCTTTCACCTCACCCCACCTCTGGAAGATATGCCGACCCTGGCCGGGCTTACCACCCTGGCCCGCGAGTGGGCAGAAAAAGAAATGGGTATCCGGCTTCCGCGGCCCTGGTTCTTGCCCCTGCCCGGGCTCGAAGCGGCCGCCCGCCGATTTGGCTGGTGGCTGCCGCGTGACCTGGCCGAACTGGCTCGCCTGTTGCCCTATTTTCGCAACCAGCCGGTTTTCTTGCGAATAAATACCGACCGGCTGCTGGGTCCATATCCGCACCGCTGGCAGGATCTCCTGCCGCGCCTGCTGGAGTATGCCGTCCAGCACAGCTTCTGGGGACGGGCAGGCCGCACCGTCCACGAGCAGGTCTTGCTGCGGCTGAAAAGCGTGAGCAAGCCGGTGCGTTACCATGACCTATCTGCCGGGCAGGAGATTATCCGGCCGGGCGCGGAGGTGCGCGCCGAAATATTGGCCGCGGCGGCTGCCCTGCGGGGCGCAGGCATCCGCCCCGGAGAACGGGTAGTGATCGTGGGCCCGAACAGCACGCGCTACTTCGCCAGCCTGGTCGCGATTGGGCTGGCCGGGGCGGTCAGCGCCCCGGTCTATGCTACCAGCCCGTCCAGGGAGATTGAGCGGCTGTTAAAAGACTGCCAGACGCGCCTGCTGCTGGTCGGCTCGCGTGAAGTACTCGAACGGTTGGATGAGATTGATTTTGATGGCAAGGTGGTCTCGTTTATGCAGGGCGATCTGCCGCCTCGCGTGAGGCGGCAGGTGATCGAGTGGACGGATTTCCTGGCGATGGGAGCTGGCCAGCAGCCTGCGGAGACCGCGCCGGTTGGGTTGGACGCCCCGGCGGCCCAGTTTTTCACTTCAGGGACGACCGGGCAGCCGAGGAGCGTGGTCTATCGACACGACCAGCTCCGCTGGCTGGCGCGCAGCCTGGCGTCAGCTTATCCCTGGCGCGAGCGCAACCGATGGGGGGCATACCTGTCATATCTTCCCATGAACCATGTGGTGGAAGGTATTCTGGGGACGTTCTCCCCCTATTACGTCCCTGCCGCGCTGGACATCTACTTCCTGGAAGAATTCAAACAAATGCCCTGGGCACTCAAGGCTGCCCGGCCGACGATTTTCTTCTCGGTTCCGCGCTTTTTTGAGAAGGTCCGCGCAGCCGCCAGCCAGCACCCGCTTGCCAGGGTTACCCAGAGACTGCCTGAGGGTCTGCTGCGCCGTTTGATAAACAACCTGCTGCGTCGGGGTCTGCTGCGCAAGACCGGGCTGGACCGCTGCCGGCAGGCGATCGTCGGCTCAGCTCTCACCCATCTCGATGTGCTTGTTTTTTTTCAGGATCTGGGCATCCCGGTCCATAACGCTTATGGACTGACCGAGGCAGCCCTGGTTTCGCTCAACCGCCTGGGTCGCAACCGGGTTGGGACGCTCGGCCAGCCGCTGCCGGAGACAGAACTCCGTTTTGGGCCTGACGGCGAGATCCTGGTGCGCGGGCCACAGGTCACCGCCGGGTATTGGGAAAATGGTCAGCTTCAGTCCTTCCCGGGCGGCTGGCTGGAAACCGGCGATCTGGGGGCACTCACGCCGGACGGGTATCTCACGCTTAACGGGCGCAAGAAGGAACTATTAATCACTGCTTATGCCCGGAAGATCTTCCCGGCGCCGGTTGAGGCTGGGCTGCGCGCGATCCCGGGCGTGGCCGAGGCGCTCCTGGTTGGGGAGGGGCGGCCCTTCTGCGCTGCACTGCTGTGGATGGAAGAGGACTCCTGGAGCTCAACCTCTGCGCAAGTGATCGACGAGGGGATGTCTGTGGTCAATGGGCAGCTCTCGCCGGCAGAACAAATCAAGCGCTGGGCGGTGCTGCCCGGGCAACTGACCGTCGCGGATGGCGCGCTTTCGAGCAGCCTGAAGGTCAAACGGGCGGTGGTGGCAGAGCGCTTGCGTCCGATCATCGACGCACTTTACGGGCAGGGATCCCCACCGGGTGTGCTGCACGCCGGCGGGGTGGAGGCAGGATAAACAGGTCCAGCCGCTGCGAGGGCGCTTCATGGGCTACTCGTTCATCGACCGATATATTAAATGATGTGGATACTCGCTGAAGCGGAGCCCGTCCCTCCTTGATCGTGTACCGTTAGATGAACTTGATGGCTGCCGGCGCCGGGGTTTTCGACCCAGATATCGCGCCCGCGACCGGCTTCTTTTTCATCGATTGTCCAGACGAACTGCTCGTTTGTGAGTTCGCCGGTCACGAAACTGGTCGCCGTGCCCCATAAGTGCAGCCGGCTTTCCGCATATACCGGATCGGTTTCGGTCGGATAGAAGATCGTTACTTCCGGCGGCCGGGCAGGGATCTCGATCGCTTTGGTAGTTTCACTGGCGGTGGAAAAGCCATCATGGGCCATCAACTGTAAGGTAATGCTTCCGGCCGGAAGCCCTGAGATGTCGATCACGGCGGATGTCCCGCTCAGGCCGACCGTCAGGGCGCGCCAGGTTTCGCCGCCGTCATTGGACCAGCGCACCCAGATATCTTCCTGGACCTCGCCGGTCTTTTCCATGCGCCAGGCCAGCCGCAAGTTCCGTTCTTTATCCAGGCTTGCCCGGATCTGCGACAGGCGCGGCGGGGCAGGCGGCCTGCTGCGCTGCCAGACGACTTCACCGCCGCGGACAATTTGCAGGCAGCTGCCGGGCGCCACATCGTCCAGCATGGCTTTGAAGAGGAAGGACCGGTCGCGATCGGGGTCGTCCTGGCAGTCGGCACATTTTCCGCAGCCGCAGCCTTCTGTTTCGTACCGGTAGAGCACATCCTGGGCGATCACTTCGCCTTTTTCGTTCAGGAGCTGCGCTTTGTAGCCGGTCGGGCGGCCGTCGCCAACCAGGCGGCGCGTCGCCAGGCGGGTCACGCTGGTTACATTAAAATGGCCTTGCGCGTCGACTGTACCGAATATATTGATCAGCGGTTCTATCGTATTTTGACTGCGCATAAAAGTCACCTGGGTATCGCGGATCACCCGCTCTGATGCTGCGCCGCTGCCGGTCGGGATCACCTGGGGATCCAGTCGCGGCGCATTAATCAAGAAGTCATAGGTGAATAACGAGATCCACCGTGGCCCACAATACGACATGAAATCAACGGCGTTGTTTGGGTTGGCGATATTCCCATTGTTGATGTCTAAGCCGTATTCCCCGATGCTGGCCATCGTCCAATTGGTCGTATTGGGCGGGTCGACCGGCAGATCATAAGGCTCGTAAACCGGGTAGGCGGCATTGCCAGCTCCGACGTTTCCGCAGCGGGCATGCGGCAGGCCAAACTGGTGGGCGATTTCATGCGCGTAGGTGACGCCGCCCTGGTTCCCAGCCAGACCGCCGGTCGCACCCCAGCCGTTGCAGCCTGGCACGTTGACCGGAATGCCATTGTTGATGATCCCGTAGTATACCCAATTACCGCCGGGATTGGCTAACTGGTCCGCGGCGACCAGGTTGGCGACCTGCTGCAGCAGCGGCTGCCAGTTTGGCGAGCAGCAGCCGGGGCAGCTGCGCGGGTCGTTCAGTGGAGTGTTGGTTACGAAGGTCCCCGCAATGCGCACATTAGGAGCGCCCGAAACGGGGTAGGCGCGCATTGCCCAGCCTGCCTCCGCCTGGCACTGCGCCAGGGTTGGGGCAGGCAGCACGAGATTGCCGGTGTTGGTGGCGTTTGGCCCATTGTACCCAATGGTGATGAAAGCTGCGTTCAGCGTTTGGGTCAGGTTAACATCGGCCTGGACCTGGCGGGAGGCTGAATTGCCGGGGCAGTTAGGGAACGGCGAAGCGACATCGACCGTGAAGCGCAGCAAGCCGGTCATGACTGCCGCCGGAACAACAAAATTGAGTGAACTGTTAATATTGGAGCGTTCTGCATCGTAATTGACAAAGCTGTCCTGGGCAGTGATCGGTCCGTTTTGGGAGGGGATGTTGGCAACTACGCCCCACACGCCGCCCACGCGCCGTTCAACCCTCAGCGTGCCATTCACGCCCGCCAGGTTACCGCCGTCGAAAGCCGGGTCCTGCCCGCTGCGCAGGTAGGCGCGCACCCAGGCGGTCTTGTTCGTCACCAGACGGATGCTGTTATCCGGGCCGCGGTCGGCCGCATCGGTCAGGTGCTGGGCGGCGCGATAATACTGGATTGCCTGGGTGACTTCAAGGCCGTCGATGACCAGGTTGGGCTGTCTTTGGAAGACAAATGAGATATGACGCGTGGCGGTTTGCGGGTGGCATTTCCCCCTGGCGGTGATTTGCACGCTGACCGGGGTAGTGGCAGTGAAATTCGTTCCCAGAAAGTCCCAGATCCCGCGCGGATCGGCAGGATCCTGGCTTGCGATCACGCTATTGGTGGCATCGTTGATAACTTCCACCCGCACGACGTCCGCAGCGCAGGTAATCCAGCGAATCGGCAGCGGCGTGCCCGGTTTGAGGCACTCTCCGCCCGAAAGACCTTTGACGTTGAACTTGAGGATATCGGCAGACGTGCCCTCAAACCCCTGCTTAACGCAGCCCGTCGGCCGGTATTCGAGCAGCCGGTCGCAAATTCTGACCGTCTCGGGCGGAAGCCTCAGCGAGAGACCGCAGCCGGCCCCTTCCGGGACGATCACGGTGATCTTGTTATCGCACCATTTTTCTGGCTTGACGCTCTTCCAGGCGGTCAGGCTGCCTTTCTGCCGGAAGAATACCTCGCCAGGTGTGTCTCCAAACCCGTCACCGCAGATCACGACTTCCTCGCCCGGGCAGGCGCGTGCCGGTTTCACTTCGGTAACGGTGTAGCAGGTAATCTGGCTCCAGGCGCCGACAATGTCGCGCAGGCAGCGCTCGATCTCCGGCTGCAGGCAGGCTTCACAGCAGCAAAACGGGGCCGATGCAGAAAAACTGAGTTGCTCGCGCCGAGTGTTCCCGTAGGCGGAGGCGAGGAATTCGATCAGGTCGCGGAAGTGATCGCGCGCTTTAACATCGCCGGCCAGCCCGACCACGGCAGCCCGGTGCAGCGCGCCGAGATACTCGAGCCGGCATAGCTGGTCGAGAATCGTCAAGACATACGTCCTGGCTGTTTTGGCATGACCGCAGGCAATGTGCAGCGCGGCTGAGAAGAGGAGGGTGGCCTTCTCTATCGTGACCAGCGACTCGTCACAGGGGCAGGCGGCCGCTTTGCCTGTCTCGTCGTCGGCGCAGGATTCTTTTTTCCACTCGGGCTGCCCGCAGATACACCTGGCCGGCTGGGCTGGTTTGTCTGGCCATTCCTCGCGAAAGATCGATTTGACGATCTTCTCATGCCGGTGCTCATTTCCACAGCAGCACACACTGGAATTGTAACTGCACAGCGCTTCAAGGACGTCGCGAAAGCGCGCGGCGGCATCCAGGTCGCCCTGCAGTGTGGCGCACGCATCGGCAAGGAAATTGTCAAATCCCTGGAGTGGGGGAGCGCTGGCCAGGCGAAATTCTTGCAGTGCGCCGCCGCCTGGGAAAAAAGCCGGGGTCAGGGTAATGGCGGCTTCTTCGATTTCATCCATGATCTTCTCAGGGATCAACTGCTCATTGGGGCAACTCCAAAGCAGCGGGCGAGAAAAATGCCACCATAAGGTATCCGGAACCAGGGTGATATTGAATTGGTTGGTTTCGCCTGGCCGGCAGGTGCATCTCTCAGCCTGGATATCGTAGATCAGGCGGCAGTCACGATCAAATATCTTTAGATAAATTTCCGGTTTACCCTCGAACTTCTCTTGAAAGTCTTCGGGACGAAATTGAATCCAGAAAGAGCCGTCTTGATTGGTCAGGTCACTGCCTAAGCAATCGTCGCACGATAAATCATCATCCCAGGCTTCGACCACAAGACCATGGATCCCTGCGCCGGTATCTTTCCGGGTAACCCGGCCGCTTAGTATATATTCAGAAGCAGTCATCTGTTTATCTCCCAGGTTTGAAAATCCTTTTTTGATACTTTTATCTTTTTTTGTGGGCGACGCAGTCGCCCACAAAACGAACGAAGTTCGAAGAACTTATTGAGCCATTGTTCGTTTTGCGAAGCTGTCCAAAAAGAATGGTTGGGTAGCTTAAACAAGAAAACCCTCGTATGGCGAGGGCGCGATGTTCGCATGATGGACCAAACGTGTGTTACGATAAATATTATATAATATATATCAATTAAGTCAATAATTTACTTGTGACGAATTTTCGGGAGAAACCATTTTTTTCTTGAAACACGCAGGTGCAAGCGGCTAATCGAACTCTATTTCCCTTTTCTGCGGGCCGCCGGCGCGCTCCGGGCGGTAGTTCTTTAGCCGGGCCAGGTGGAAGGTGACGCCGCTGGCGATACCAACCAGCAGCAGCCGCAGCCACCACTGCTCGACGGCATAGATGGCGCTCAATCCGATCGTGATCCACAGCAGGGAGAGGGTGATGACCTTATCTTTGAGTGCCATCCCGCGCCCTTCGCGGTAGTTGCGGATATACGCGCCAAACCAGCGGTTGTGCAGCAGCCAGTTGAGCGCACGCTCCGAGCTGCGCGCGAAGAAGAAGGCCGCCAAAAGCAGGAAAGGCGTCGTTGGCAGGACGGGCACCATCAGACCGATCATCGCCAGGATTACAAAGAAGATCCCAAGGGTGATGAAGATTGCTTTTCGCATTCCATGCACCGGACAGTTTCCTACCCCTTCATAGAAGTACACGTTCCTTCGGGCAGAATTATAACCGAGATCCTGGCATACCTGATTTATAATCACAAAATGATCCAAGGATCACAATCGTTTTTCGGACTTCGTTTGTTTTGTGTGGGCGACG
>CAZBDC010000168.1:0-11946 GCA_964490575.1 uncultured Anaerolineaceae bacterium
CACCACCCTATCCTACACTCTTTCCCTACACGACGCTCTTCCGATCTTATTCTGGTATCGAAAGGAAAGTGTAATGCCGAAGCGGACTTATCAACCCAAAATTCATCGTCGACTGCGTGTCCATGGTTTTCGACAGCGCATGGCAACAAAGGATGGACAAACCGTCCTCAAGCGCCGCCGCCTGCGTGGACGCTATAAACTGACGGTCTCGATGAATAACCACACCAAGCGTATCCGTTGGTAACCCATTGTTATGACCTTTGCCTGGTCTCGGGCTGACCGGCAGAGTTGTGTGTTTAGCAGGTAGACAGGCGATCGTCACATATTTGTTGAACATAAGTTGTGCTCTTTGACTTTCAGCAGGTAAATGGGTGAAACGCAGGTTTCGCCTGACACGGTCCACCGACTTCCAGCGGGTGCGGCGTATAGGAAAGTCTTATGCGCACCCGCTCGTTATATTCATCGCCGCCCCAAACGAGCTTCAGCAGGTGCGGGTGGGGATTGCAGCAGGACGTACGGTAGGTACGGCTGTTCAGCGTAATCGAGCCAAGCGCCGGATGCGAGCCTGTCTTGCAGAATGGCTGCCTGGTCTCCCTGGAGGATGGGATCTTGTTTTTTTAGCCAGGAAGCCGATCCACCAGGCGGATTTCGCCGAATTATGTGCTGCAATGCAAGGGTTGATGAAACGGGCTGGTTTATTGCATGACTGACCACAACCATTCAGATGACGAATATGCGAGTGAACCGCGTTTGCGTGATTTGCCGCTTACGCTTTTTACATTCCCTCGCTGGGTCTTGTTGGTTTTAATTCGGGCCTATCAAAATTCGCTTTCCCGGACGCTGCCGTCCAATACCTGCCGGTTTTACCCTTCTTGTTCGCACTATGGATATCAGGCCATTTACAAGTATGGGGCGCTGAAGGGAGGGTTGATGGCTGCCTGGCGGGTCCTGCGCTGTAATCCATTCAATCCAGGTGGGTATGATCCTGTGCCCTGACGTTGTTTTGCCAACGTGGCAGACTCTGGATATTTATCGCAAAATGCTGGAAGATTCTAACCTCGCATGAAGAAACCTCGCTTTTTCTCAATTTTGATCGTCGCCATCCTGGCCAGTTTTCTGCTGTCGTCGTGTACGGGTACGATGATCAACAACTGGCCGGGCGTATCGACCAGTGAAGACACCATTTATCTGGCCTATCAGGGTGCTGTTTACGCAATTAATGCCCAGAATGGCGCGCAGATCTGGAGCTTTCCGGCCAAACCGGATCCTGCCAAGCCATTTTTTGCCGCACCCGGGTTTGGCCCCGATGGGTTGATCGTGGCGGGGAACTATGGCCACGTCCTGTACGGGCTTAATTCGACCGGTTCCATTGCCTGGGAATTTACAGCCAAAAGCGGCCATTTTGTCGCCACACCCCTGGTGACAGAAAACCTGATCCTGGCGCCCTCCTCGGATGGCTTCCTGTATGCGCTGGGCATGGATGGGAAAATGGTTTGGGAATATGACACCGGAAATACGCTCTGGGCCCAACCGGCCAGTGATGGTGAGCTTGTGTTTGTCCCGGGTGTCAATCACATGCTGTATGCGTTTCGCCTGGAAAATGGCGGGCTGGCCTGGACGAAAGACCTGGGCAGCGCGCTTTTGAGCGCCCCGGTTCTCGACGATGCGAACATCTACATCACTACAATGGAAGGCTTGATCGTCGCGCTTGCGCCGGAGAGCGGCGAAACCGTTTGGGAGACCCCGACTGAAGGCCGCATCTGGGCAGCGCCGGCGCTGCACGAAGGTATTTTGTACGTAAGCAATGCCAATGGTAAGACGACCGACAGCAAAACCGGCCAGATTCTGGCCGTATCGACCGCTGACGGCAGTGTGATCTGGAGCCAGGCCACCGACAGCCCGGTGATCGGCGGCGCGCTCGTCCTGTCAGACGCAGTTGTCTTCCCGACCGAGGCTGGCAACCTGGTCGCCTGGTCCCTGGATGGTGGGCGGCAACTGTGGTCACAGCCTGTGGGGGGCAAACTGTACACTGCACCGGTCCTTGCGGGCGAAACGATGGCCGTCGCGGTAACAAACGGTGATAAACTGATCCAGGCCTTCTCGTTGAATGGGCAAATGACCTGGACCTTTACGATGCCCAAGTAAGTGGAGCGAAAAACACATGTGGGATGCGATCATCATCACCCCGTTTACCAATGTACTTCTGTTTATTTATAACGTCACCGGGCAGAACTTCGGTATCGCCATCATTCTGTTTACCATTTTGATCCGGGCGATTACTCACCCGTTGACGGTGAAACAAATGAAGGGCACCCAGGGAATGCAGGAGCTGCAAAAAGATCCCCGCTGGATCGAAGCCCAGGCGAAGTATAAAGATGACAAAGAAAAACTGGCCCAGGAGCAGATGAAGCTTTACAAAGAGTTGGGGATTAACCCGGCTGCTTCCTGCCTGCCGATGCTGATCCAATTCCCAATCATCATCGGCCTGTACCAGGCGATTATCCAGTCAATGGCCAATACCCCCATGGATATGCTGCGGCTTGTCCGGCATGTGTGGCCTGGCTTCTTAGATGTGGCCCAATTGATTCCGCTCAACAACCAGTTCCTATGGATGAACCTGGGCGAGCCTGAGCGGCTTTACCTGCCGTTTCTGTCGTTTGGCATCCCGGTTCTGGCCATCCTGGTGGTCATCACCACTTACCTCCAGTCCAAGCTGCTCACGCCGCCGTCGGCGAATCCGAAGGATCAGACTGCCCAAATGTCGGGAATCATGAACCTGTATATGCCGATCTTCATGGGTTGGTTGGCCTGGACTCTGGCGTCTGGTCTTTCGCTCTATTTTGTCGTTTCAAACGTCTTAGGTATCTTGCAATATGCCTTTATGGGGAAAGCAAACTGGAAGAACCTGCATCCATCGAAACTGTTCGGCTTTGGCCGGCCGGAGGGGAGCCCCTCCGTAATCTCTGGGGCAAAACTGCCTGACAAAGCGATCGAAAAAGACTCCAGGAAGTCTACTACCCGCGACGAAAAACCCAACCGAGGCAAAAATGAGTCACGAAAAAACAATCCTAGAAGTAATCGCACCAACAGTTGAGGAGGCCGTCCAGAAGGGGCTGTCTCAGTTAAATCTGCCGCAGGATGCGGTTGAGGTAGAGGTGCTCGACGCCGGATCGCGTGGTTTATTTGGATTGGGAAGCCGGCAGGCTCGTATCCGCCTGACCATTAAACCCCAGTCATCTGCCAATCAGAGCCCGGCTTCTCCGGAGAAACGCGCGCCGGTTGAGCCTCAGCCGGGGATGAAACCCAGGGCTGAGGGGCAGTCTTCCGCTCCGGTGGTTGAAAATGCAGTTGAAGTGGAACCAGAGGCCGGTGAAGAACAGGATGAGACCCTGGCTGTTTCATCCGAAGTGGTTTCCGAACTGCTTGAAAAAATGAAAGTGAGGGCCCGGGTTTCATCCACTTATCGGCAGGCTGAAGATGGCGGCGAAGAGTCGGTTGTGCTGGTGAACGTCGAGGGAAATGACCTGAGCATCCTGATCGGGCGGCGCTCGGAAACATTGAATGCGCTTCAATACGTTTCCAGCCTGATTGTGTGCAAGCGCCTGGATCGCTGGGTGCCGATTATGATCGACGTGCAGGGATATCGGGCCAGGCGCGAGCGCCAGCTTCGCCAGATTGCACGGCGGATGGCTGACCAGGCCATCCACACCGGACGGCGCCAGATCCTGGAGCCCATGCCGGCCAATGAACGACGCCTGATCCACCTCGAACTACGCGATGACCCGCAGGTGGCTACGGAAAGCATTGGCGAGGAGCCAAACCGCAAGGTCACGATTTTTCTCAAGAAATAAATGCGTGCCGTTGATATCATTATCCAGAAACGAGATGGCAAAGAGCTGACATCAGAGCAGATTGCCTATTTTGTTCGGGGCATTGCCAGCGGGGAGATCCCTGATTACCAGGCAGCAGCCTGGGCAATGGCTGTGCTGCTCAATGGGATGAACGAACGCGAGACGACTGACCTGACTCTGGCGATGGCGCGCTCGGGAGAGATGTTGGACCTGTCTTCGGTCGTGCCGGTCGCAGTGGATAAGCATTCGACCGGTGGAGTTGGGGATAAGACCACGCTGGTCGTCGAGCCAACCGTGGCTGCATGCGGACTGCCGGTAGGAAAAATGTCGGGCCGGGGGCTTGGTTTCAGCGGCGGGACGCTGGATAAGATGGAATCGATCCCGGGCTACCGCACTAATCTTTCGCAGCAGGAATTTATGGACCAGCTGGGCCGGATTGGCCTGGTGCTTACCGGGCAGAGCGGGGACCTGGCGCCAGCCGACGGAAAATTATACGCCCTGCGTGATGTGACCGGTACGGTGCCTTCGCTGCCGCTGATCGCCTCGTCGATCATGAGCAAAAAGATTGCTGCCGGAGCGCAGGCCATCGTTCTGGATGTGAAGGTTGGGGTCGGCGCATTTATGGAAACGGTCGACCAGGCCCGCGACCTGGCCTCGCGAATGGTGGCGATTGCTCGCCTGAGCGGGCGCGAGGCGGTTGCTCTGCTTTCCGATATGAACCAGCCGCTCGGCCATGCAGTTGGAAATGCGCTGGAAGTGCGCGAGGCAATCGACACCTTCCATGGCGCTGGCCCGGCTGACTTCCGCGAGCACTGCCTCGTGGTGGCAAGTCACATGCTCGTGTTGGGGAAAAAGGCGCCTGACCTGAGTGTGGCGCGCAGCATGGCTGAAGCTGTCCTTGCGGATGGCCGCGCCTGGGAAAAGTTCCGCCAGCTGGTCGAAGCGCAGAACGGCGACCTGGCTGTGGTGGATCACCCGGAGGCGCTTCCGTCTGCTCCGGTTGTCGAAAAGGTAGCTGCGCCGCGCTCCGGATGGTTAAGTGGAATCAACGCCCGGGTGGTTGGGGAAACATCGGTGATTTTGGGCGCAGGCCGCCAGAAAAAGGAAGATCCGATCCATCACGGGGTAGGGGTTGTTTTGCACCACAAAGTAGGCGACCGGGTCGAGCAGGGCCAGCCGTTATTTACGGTTCATGCCGCTACGGGTAAAGCGGCGGCGCAGGCCTCCCAAAGCCTGCTCGAGGCCCATACCTGGGCGGACCAACCGGTTGACCCTCTCCCGCTGTTTTATGATGTGGTTTCTTAAGGGATATTCATGCAGGTGGGGTTGAGAGAAATGGGGCATGTCCCAGATCTCTTTAGTCCTTAAACGTGGATCCTCAACGGTTTGATTTTTCATAAATTTTGTGGCATAATCAAAAGCACACGAAAAGCAACGATGGAAACGAGTAAGCTGCTCTCAGACTGTCAGCGAACCCGGGAAAGGTGTGAGCCGGGGCGGTAGGGGTAGCTGAAAATCCTTCCGGAGCTGCAAACTGAACGGGGTGCGCAAGTAGATCACCCGCCAGTAGGGGAGCCGGCTTCGTCCGCCGTTAGCGGGACGCAGATATCAACCAGTGAAGTGGAGCGTATCTGATGGAGCGCCTGGCGCGCCAGGGTATGGTGTGCCAGGAAGCAGGGTGGTACCGCGGGTCTATTGAACCCGTCCCTGATCGAGGGACGGGATTTTTGTTTTAGGATGTGTTGGAGGCGAGAATGGCATTTCGGGATGTTCCCAACAGGCTCGATTTCCCTGCGCAGGAGCGAGAATTGTTGCGGTTCTGGAAAGACAGCCAGGCTTTTAAGAGGCTTCGTGAACTGCATCAAGGCGAGCCGCACTGGTCGTTCATCGATGGCCCAATCACCGCGAATAATCCCATGGGCGTTCACCATGGCTGGGGCCGCACGTATAAAGACCTGATGCAGCGGTTTCGCGCGATGCAGGGCAGCGAACTGCGCTATCAGAACGGGTTCGACTGCCAGGGCCTGTGGGTAGAAGTTGAAGTGGAGAAGGACCAGGGCTTTAAGTCCAAGCAGGATATCGAGGAGTATGGCCTGGAGGGGTTTGTGCGCCTTTGCAAGGCGCGCGTGCTGCGTTACGCGGCGGTGCAGACGGAACAGTCGATCCGCCTGGGATATTGGATGGATTGGAACGACCCGGATTTCCTGCGCCAGTTGGCCGACCAGTTGTTGGCAGACCCAAACAAAGTGATCACCGCCAATGGGCCAAAAGGGCCGGTGACGGACACCGTCGAACAGATCGTGGGCCGGTTGGGCTTACCCGAGCTTGGTGGAAGCTATTTTACCTTCTCGAACGAAAACAATTTTATGATCTGGAGCTTCCTGAAAAAATGCTGGGAGAGGGGCTGGGTCTACCGGGGTGTCGATGTCATGCCCTGGTGCCCGCGCTGCGCGACCGGCATCAGCCAGCACGAGATCGTCACCGATGGCTATGCCGAACTGACTCACAGAAGTGTCACGCTGCGCTTCCCGCTGCGGGGTGAAGATGGCGCCGTCCGCCGCGATCCCCAGACCGGCTTACCTGAGGCGCTGCTGGTCTGGACCACGACTCCCTGGACGCTGACCAGCAATGTGGCGGCTGCAGTTGGCCCTGAACTGGCCTACGCGAAGGTCCGCCAGGGTGAGGAGGTCTTCTACCTGGCCAGGGGCACGCTGCATATGTTAAAAGGCCAATACGAGCTCCTGGGCGAACTGAAGGGGTCCGATTTGAACGGTTGGACTTTCTTTGGCCCGTTCGATGATCTGCCTGCTGCGCAGCAGGTGGGCGGCCATACCCAAATAAAGGAATTCGCGGGGCAGGTCGCGCTGAGCGCCAGCCAGGCGCACCGGGTCATCCTGTGGGATGAGGTCGGTGAAACAGAAGGCACCGGGATCGTCCATATTGCCCCGGGCTGTGGCGCAGAAGATTTCCAGCTTGGGAAAGAATATGGCCTCCCAATGGTTGCACCCCTGGAGGAAGAAGGCCATTTCGTGGATGGTTTCGGCTGGCTGACCGGTATGCATGTTTCGGATGTTGCCGAGCCGATCTTCGAGAACCTGAAAGAGAAGGGCTTGTTATATCGCATAGCGCCTTACACCCACCGCTACCCGACCTGCTGGCGCTGTAAAACCGAGCTGGTTTTCCGCCTGGTTGACGAATGGTTCATCAGCATGGGCGAGGTTTATGATAAACCTCGTTCTGAGCTGACCGGTGAAGAAAAGGCGCGCAGCCTGCGCTACCAGATCATGGATGTGGTCGACCAGATTGAGTGGATTCCAGACTTTGGCCACGCGCGCGAGATGGACTGGCTGCGCAACATGCACGACTGGATGATCAGCAAGAAGCGCTATTGGGGGTTGGCCCTGCCGATCTGGGTGTGCGAGTCCTGCAATCATTATGAAGTGATCGGCAGTGAAGAAGAACTGCAGGCGCGCGCAGTCGAAGGTTGGGAAGTCTATGCCGGGCATACCCCGCACCGCCCGTTTATCGATGCCGTCCGGCTGGCCTGCCCGAAATGTGGGCAGCAGATGAGCCGCGTCCCGGATGTGGGCAACCCCTGGCTCGACGCCGGGATCGTGCCTTTCAGCACCCTGCAGTACCGCACTGACCCGGATTTCTGGCGCAAGTGGTACCCGGCCCAATGGATCACCGAGTCGTTCCCAGGGCAGTTCCGCAACTGGTTCTACAGTCTGCTGGCGATGGCGACCGTGGTCGACCAGAGCCCACCCTTCTTGCGCAATTTTGGATTCGCCACTTTGACGGGTGAAGACGGGCGTCCGATGCACAAGAGCTGGGGCAACTCGATCGAGTTCAATGAGGCGGCTGATAAAATGGGCGTTGACGTGATGCGCTGGCTGTATGCCACCCAAAAACCGGAGAATGACCTTCTCTTTGGGTATCACCGGGGTGATGAGGCCCGCCGGCAGTTCCTCTTGCCCCTGTGGAATGCTTACAGTTTCTTTGTTACCTATGCCAACCTGGATGGATGGACCCCGGAATACGAGTTTGATCCGGACTTTCCGGAAGGTCCTTCCCCCACCAGCGAGAACCTGTTAGACCGCTGGGTGCTGGCCCGCCTGAACCGCCTGGTCGAGCGGGTGACCGCTTCGCTGGATGGGTCGGACTTTATGACGGCAGCCAATGCGATTGGTGTGTTTGTTGACGACCTGACCAACTGGTACGTGCGCCGGTCGCGCCGCCGTTTCTGGAAGAGCGAACACGATACAGACAAGAACAGCGCTTATGCTACCCTGTACCACGTGCTGGTGAAGCTGGCCCGCCTCCTGGCTCCTTTCACACCTTTTGTGACGGAAGCAATGTATCAGAACCTGGTGCGCGGCGTGCGGCCTGAAGCGCGCGAGAGTGTTCACCACACCCGCTGGCCAGTCTGCGACCTGGCGGTGGTTGACGCAGCCATGCTCGAACAAATGGCGCTGGCGCGCCAGGTTGCCAGCCTGGGGCTGGCAGCGCGCAGCGGGGCCAACCTGAAGGTTCGCCAGCCGCTGACAAAAGCGATGGCGTATGCGGGCGGCGGAAAAAGATTGGATCCTGAACTGGTTGAGATCGTCACCGACGAGCTGAATGTGAAAGCGTTTGAGCTGGTTGAAGAGGCCGGCCGGCTGGTTCATTTCCGCGTCCTGCCGGATAACAAACTGCTTGGCCCGCGCCTGGGAGCGCAGTTCCCCAAAGTTCGGGCCGCGCTGACGCAGCTGGACCCGGTCCAGGTTGCTGCACGCGTGCAGGCCGGCGAGCCAGTGACGTTGGAGGTCGATGGCCAGGTGTTTGAACTGGCCCCTGGCGAGGTATTGATCCAGACCAGCCCGCTGGAGGGACTGGCTGTTGCCACTGAAAAGGGCATCTCGGTGGCAGTCGACGCCGTGCTGACCCCGGCGTTGAAATCAGAAGGGCTGGCGCGTGAAATTGTCCGGCGCGTGCAAGAAATGCGGAAGAAGGCCAGTTTCAACATCGAGGACCGCATCGTGACGTATTACCAGGTGCAGGACCCTGCGGCAGGGCTGCGGGATGTCCTGACGGATTGGGCCGCTTACCTGTGCGCGGAGACCCTGACCGTGAAACTGGTCGATGGCGAGCCGCCGGAAGGCTCTTACGTGGAGACCCAGCAGGTAGAAGGAGAGACCTTGACCCTGGGGGTTCAGCGAGTGCGATAATCCCCACCTTGTTCGCCTGGCAGGCTGTGCTTTGCCAGAGATGCGAAAGGGAGTATCAGGCGCCTGGCTGCGCGCGGAAAGAAACCGCTGCGCCAGGCGCTTTTATTTTGCTGCCATGCTTCCTCCACCCCCATTTGTCGCATCATCCAGAAGCGGAGCATGTACAAACAGTTTACAAATCTTCTATGTAAGGTAAAATTTACATATTATGAATGAAGTTGTAGTGGCCGAACACCGTTTGATGCATCGCCTGCGCGCGGAGTGGGCCGGGTATGTCCTGGCCAGCCTGGCATTCATTACCGCAGCGTACCTGATTCTTCGCCAGGATTGGGGAATTAATTATGCCGCCCGCTGGCTGGTGGTCGTTCTTGGCCTGGCGGCTTACCAGTTCGTTTTCCTGTGGCGGCATCTGGGTGACAACCGGCCTGTCGATTCTCCTCATCTGCTGACTGGCATTGGCCTGGCCAATTGGGTCACAATGGCGCGCGGTATCTTTAACGCGGCCCTGGCCGGTTTCCTGCTGGGTCCATGGCCTGCAGGGTGGCTGGCGTGGGCGCCCGGGACTCTATACCTGGTCTCAGCTTTGATGGATTTTGCCGATGGGTACGTTGCGCGGGTCACCGGCCGGGTAACGGTTCTCGGCGAAGTGCTGGACATGAAGTGGGATGGGGTGGGGCTGCTCCTGGCGACGGCCCTGTCTGTTTTATACGGCCAGGCCCCGGTTCCTTATTTGCTGGTCGGGCTGGCGCGTTATCTTTACCTGTATGGCATCTGGCAGCGCAAGAAAAGGGATCTGCCGGTGTATGACCTGCTGCCCAGTCGAATTCGCCGGCCGTTTGCCGGCATGCAGATGGGCGTCGTGGCTGCCATCCTGCTGCCGGTTTATGGGCCGCCTGCAACCTGGGTGGCAACATTAATTTTCACGCTCCCATTTTTGCTCAATTTCCTGCGGGATTGGCTGACAGTCAGCGGGCAGATCCGCCCAACAGTTCGGCGGGATGGCTCGTCTGGCTCCATCTGGCAGCGGCGGCTGCAAGAATATCTGCCGTTGGTGATGCGGGCCGGCCTGGTGGTCCTGCTGATCGACCTTATTATTTACCAGGTGCGCCTGGCGGCCTCTGCGCCGGGGATTATCCTGGTGGCTTTGCTGGCATTGTGGGCTTTGTTGTTAGGCGCAGCCGGGCGTTTGTTTTCACTGGCAGTGCTTTTGATGACCGGTTTTAGCCTGCAGGTCACCCCGCTGGAGTGGCGTTACTGGGTTATTTTGTTGTTCAGCATCACCTTGATGATGGTTGGGACGGGGCGATTTTCATTATGGAAGCCAGAAGATTGGCTGATTTACAAACGAGCGGGAGAACGACCATCAACAGCCCGTCAGTAGGTTTGCCTGGGAGGCATAAGCGAGCTGTCCGGCTGTGGATTTTCCTGGCCTGGGCAGGTGTTTTGGGATTGCTGTTCCTGGCCCTGCGAGAAACGCCGCTGGCGCAAATCGTTCAAATCCTTAGCCGGTTGCAACCGGATCAGATCCTGGCGCTCATTATGGTCAACCTGGCATTTTTGCTGCTGGTCAACGCCCGGTGGGCCATTCTGCTCCGGTCGCTAGGCTGGCGCGTTCCGCTCACAAAACTCATCCTCTACCGGCTGGTAGGGTTTAGCGTCAGCTATTCAACCCCAGGACCTCAGTTTGGCGGTGAGCCGGTCCAGGTTCATCTGCTCCACAAGCAAGATGGCGTTCCGCTGACCACCGCTATTTCCAGTGTGTTATTGGACCGGCTGGTCGATTTGTTGGCAAATTTTACCTTTTTGTTCATTGGCAGCCTGGTTGTCTTGATGGGCGGCCTGTTTGCCGGCTGGCAGGGGGGCGCGATGTGGCTGCTGGCATTCATCCTTTTTTTGCTGCCCGCCCTTCATTTGCTGGCGCTCGCTCAAAACAGGCGCCCGCTGACCTGGTTGGTTGGGCAAATTGACTCGCCCAGGCCCATCCTGGCCAGGCTGCAGCGGCTGGTTGGCCAGACGGAAGCCGAAATTTCCGGCCTGGTCCGTACGAACCCGGCTGTGCTGGTGGGGATGGTTGGCTTATCCGTGCTGGCGTGGGGGGTGGCAATTTTTGAGTTCTGGTTGAGCCTGCGCTTTTTAGGTGTGGCGGCCGGGGGTGTCGAAACGGTCAGTGCTGTGACGGCGGCCAGGCTTGCTTTTCTTCTGCCGCTTCCGGGTGGGCTTGGCGCGTTGGAGGCCAGCCAATCACTGGCCGCGCAGCTGCTGGGCTGGGGACCCGCGGTAGGCCTGGCATTGAGCCTGATGATCCGCGCCCGGGATGTCATCCTGGCGATCATTGGTTTTGGATTGGGCGGATTCGTATACCGGTCATTTCTGATGCGCGGTCCTGCTGAAAAAGAAGGGTCTGAGCCGGTTTACCAACCAGAGAATTGACCCGGATCAGTTTTTCGGACCTGGTTCGTTTTGTGTGGGCCACGAAGCCGCTCCCACAAAACCATACAAGGTTCAAAACAGAATTTAGAGGAGGTAGCAAATGCAGTCAACAACTGTTCGATCTCAATCTGCTGTTGTCCGGTGGGGGATCATTATTTCTACGTTAGCCACGGCTTTTATCCACCTTTACCTTGTAACTGTCTTATGGGCAAATGGGATGAGCGGTACGATGTTCATCCTGAATGGCCTTGGATATCTTGGCCTGTTGGGGGCGCTTCTTCTGCCGGTGCCTTTCCTGGCCCGTTTCCGGCCGCTGGTGCGCATCGTTTTTATCCTCTATACGCTGGTTACCCTTCTGGCCTGGGTGTTTGTGGGCGAGCGCAGCCTCATTGGATATATTTATAAGATCGTGGAAGCTGCCCTGGTGATCTTTTTATGGATTTACCGGCCGGGAAAAT
>CAZBDC010000169.1:0-11856 GCA_964490575.1 uncultured Anaerolineaceae bacterium
AGTACAGGTTGGTGAAACTGGTCGTTTCCAGCCGCTGCAGGTAGTTAATGCCTTCCTCGAAGCTGACATAGGTGTCGGTGTTGTGGATATCGATCATCCCCATGAAGCCGCGGAAGGTGACCACGTGATAGCCGTACGCGCGGAACTTACGGATTACCAGGCTGTCGAGGATCAGCGGCGTCATTTTGTTATAACCAGCGCGCGTCTCGTAGGCGGATGGTTCGATTCCTAGTTTATCGAGGTAATCGAGGTTAAGGATGGAGGCCACGGCCGGCGCGGTGTGGTAGTAGTTGGACTGCGCGCACTCGGGAAAGACAAACCCGCGGGCTTTTAGTGCCGCGACCGTCTCGCTGTTATCAAAGCCAAACGCCCCTTGCAGGACGTCCTCGCGGCCGTAATTGTCGACCAGGATGAAGTAGACATCGCGCTGCGGAAGCGGGCTGGCAGCCGGCGCAATGTCCACTTTGTCTTCGGCCTGCGCCTGGACGCGCTGCTGGCGGCTGACGGCCAGGTAATACGGCGCGGCCGAGGCCAGTGGAAAGAGAGTCAGCACGATCGACACGACGTTGAGCACGCGGGTCAGGCCGGGGCGTCCGGCTCGCCGCAGGATCACGATCCCCAGGATGGCCAGGGTGAGCAGGGCCGTGCCGGGCAGCACGTACTGCTCGGGCAGCTTGAGGTTAATTTTCTCGAGCAGCCCGGTAAAGTGCCCGTATGACAGCGTGTAGAAGCTGAGGATGGTGGAAACCAGGGCTGCCCGCTGGGCGCTGCGCAACAGGACCGTGCCCATCAGGTACACCGCCAGCACGCTGGCCAGCGTCATCAGCAGGGCCGGCAGCAGAACATAAGCCGGTTGTTGGGTGCGGTTGGCGCTCCACAGAAACACGACCGGGTAAAGGCCAAATAGAATCGGGTAAACAGGCAGGGGCAGAAATTGATATTTTTCGAGAAAACGTCTCATACCGGTAACCAGGATAATAAAATTCCGCCTGCTATTATAGTCCGCTTGCCCGATCCTGACGAGACTTGTAAAGTTGGGGGATTATCGCGGCATGGACCTTCCGGCGGCGCGGATCTGTGCTTTAATATCCACAGCTCATTTGAAAGCTTCAAACGACACAAGTAGCAAGAAAGAGGATTGCCATGTCTCCTTTCCCTGGACCCGTGCGGGTTAGCTCCAATGGCCGCGGCTTCGTTGACGCAGGCGGGGCGCCGTTCTTCTGGCTGGGCGATACCGCCTGGCCGCTCTTTTCGCAGTACCCGGTCGCCGACGCCGAGCGCTACCTGGCCAACCGCGCCGCCAAAGGATTTACCGTCATCCAGGGCGTGCTGGCCTGGGGCAACGGCACCGGCATGGAAAACTCTCAGCCGGACGCCAACGCGACCGGCCACCGCCCGTGGAATGGCTCCCCGGCCAGCCCGGACCCGGTTTACTTCACCCAGGTCGATCACCTGCTGGATGTGGCCGAACAGCTCGGGCTGGCGCTGGCCATGCTGCCTACCTGGGGCTATTACGTGGTGGAAGCCGGGGTCTTCGATGAGGACAGCGCCCGCGTCTACGGGCGCTTTCTGGGGCAGCGCTATCGTGACCGGCCGAATATCGTGTGGGTGTCGGGCGGCGACCGCATCCCGGCCGGGCGCGAGGCGGTCTACCGGGCCCTGGCCCGCGGGCTGCGCGAGGGCGACGGCGGGCGCAGCCTGATCACCTACCACCCGTGCGGCTGGCGGCATTCTTCCCAGTACTTCCACGCCGAGGACTGGCTCGGCTTCAACATGATCGAGACCTGGACGGCCTGGCCGCAGGTCTACCCGGCTGTGCTGGCCGATACTTACCGCACGCCGCTCAAGCCGGTCGTGCTGGGCGAGGGCGCCTATGAAAATGGCCCTGAGTACCCGCTCGGGCCGATTACCCCGCTCATCTGCCGCCGGCAGGCCTGGTGGGCCTTCATGGCGGGCGGCTTTTGCACTTACGGCCAGGACCGCATGTGGCGGATGGGGCCAGGGTGGACGGATACCTTTGACACGCCCGGCGCGCAGCAGATGGGGCTGATGCGGCGGATCGCGACCTCGCGGCCCTGGTGGCAGCGCGTCCCCGACCAGGGCTTCTTTAATAGTGGAGTCTCATCTGAACGCACGCTCAACACGGCCGTGCGCGGCGAGGATTCGAGCTGGGCCATGCTCTACCTGGCCAGCCAGTGCCATGTGCAGGTCAACCTGGACCGCATCCTCCGCCCCGACGTCCGCTGCACCTGGGTCAACCCTGCCACCGGCGAGGAGCAAGAGGCCGGGATTTATGATACCGGCAACCGGCCTGGCGTGGTTTTCCCCGGCTCGAGCGCCCGGTGGTTCTCCGTCCCCGGCCATTGGGAAGACGCCGTATTGATTTTAGATGGTGTATGATCGGGCAGCGCCCGATCATACACCATCACACTTCTAAGAGGGTTGCGGCGATATGCTGGGCCGGGATTGCCCGGGTGGCCCAGTAGTAGACTGCCACCAGTTTGCCATCGGCGCGCTGGGCCAGGCGCGGGTAGCCGAAGTCGGCGTCTTCATCCAGCGCGGCGAAGTCGTCCCGCAGAACCCATTCTGGTCCCCAGGTGCGGCCCTGGTCGGCGCTGATGCGGGCCAGCAGCTGACGGCGGGTGCGGTTGCCGTAGGCGCAGGCCAGCCGCCCGTCGCGCAGGCGGGCCAGGGCGGGCGGGTTGCCGTTCTCGGCCCCGGTCTCGCCGACTCGCACACGGAACGACCATCCCTGCCCGCCGTCCGGCGAGGCAAATAGATCGATCCAGCACTCGTTTGAAACTACATCGCGCCGGCGGACGGCGCTGACCAGCTCGCCCGCGCCGCAGCGGGTGGTGGCAGGCATCACCCCGCGGTGCGGCCCATCCGGCGGCGTAACCCAGGCGATGAATTGAAAACTCTGCCCACCGTCGGTCGTGCGGGCGCAGAAGACCTGGTCGGAGCCCCATTTTGTTCCGTCGCGGGCGGAGAGGAAGACCAGGCACTCGCGCGGGCCGTTGACCAGGTAGTCGGTGCGCGGGGTCAGCTCCAGCCCGCGCAGCGCTGGGCAGCTCTCCAACCCGGCCAGGCGGTAGGGGCCGCGCCAGGTCCTGCCGCGGTCGGCCGAGGCGTAGAACCCGCCGCGCGGCTCATCGCAACCGTGGTAGCCGGCCCCGATTACCCGCATGGCGAAGCCCGGGGCGTGAAAATCCAGCGGCGCGGGCAGATCCTGTAAGGTGTACGGGCTGCCCACGAAGTTCGCCGGGTTCTCGGCCGACCAGGTTTCGCCCCCGTCCAGGCTGCGCAGGAGCAGGCTGGAGACCGGCCCGGCCAGGTTGTGCCCCGGCTGGACCTTAAGCGCGCCGGTCGAACAGCCCACCAGGATCTCGTTCCCGTCCCAGGCCCACAGCCCGTTGTTGGCCGGCCATCCGGCAAACCGGCCCGGCGCGGAATAGGCGACGACGTGCTGCATCCTGCTCCTCCTTTGTTTGCTCGATCGCCGGCCAGGCTGCTCGCTCAGCCCAGCCCGTACCGGGCCAGGTCGCGGCGCAACTCGTCTTCCAGCGCCAGCGGGACGGACAGGCCCTTGAAGTGAATGTCTTTGGCTGCGCCGACCTGCTCGACGACCGCATCGAGGACGGCGAAATCCCCACCCAGCACCTGCATGCGCTTGCCGGCGGCGTGGATCTTCTGGTAGACCTCCGGCCAGTGGGCGCAGCTCGGCTTGCCGTCGCCCGGGATCCACTGCATTCCGCCCAGCTCGGGGATGGCCAGGATCGCGTCCTGGTGGGGCAGCTCGCCGACGCCGTCCAGGTGATAAAAGCTGCGCGGCAGGCGGCGGCAGCTGGCAGCCAGCTCGGGCAGGGCGAAGCGCCGGAAGGTCTTCGGCCCAATCATGTAGGCGAAATCGCACTGCAGGATGTAGGTCGGGGTGGCGCTGTAGATCGACGACCAGTCCGAATAGCCCGGGGTGACCGGGGCAAGGATGGCGTTGATCTCGTCGAAAACCTGGAACCACAGCTCGTGAATCTCCCAGGCCAGCCGCTCCACCTCTTCGGGATGGTCATACAGGTCCATTAATAGCTTTTCGGAGGGGCGGAAGGTGGAGAGCACGTCCAGCGTCCCGCCCAGGTCGAGCATCCCCATCAGCACCTGCCCCTGCCAGCGCTCCATCCCGGCCCGGTAGATGTCTTTGATGCGCCGCAGCCAGGCATTATCGGGGTCGAAGTGGAAATGAATATCGGCGATTTCGCGCTCCTCGTCCTGGAAGAACCATACCCGCCCGGAGGAATTGTCCAGCCGCCCGCCCAGCAGGGCCGCCAGCACGCCTGGGCCGAAGACGTCCATGTTGAAATAGGGGAACGAGTCGCCCAGCCAGCGGATTTGGGACAGCTCGTAGTCGATCCGGTCGACCAGCTCTTCCGCCGACCAACGCAGGTCTGTGCAGGTCTGCTGGCTCAGCAGCGGGGCGGGCGGCTGGGGGCGGCCCGGGTCGAGGCCGTAGGCGGTTGCCACAATCAGCGGGCGCTCGAGGCGGCCTTCCCACCAGGCTGCGTAATTTTCACGGACGGCCTGCCATTGGGGCTTGGTAAACTGGATAGGCATCGAATTCCTCCGCAAGAAGATGGGCTTTGGCGCCAGGGACCAGGCGCCGCCGGGGTATACCTGGATTATAATCTGTCTTATGCAACCCAGGACCCGCTACCAGGGCGCAATCGTGCGCGACCACCATATCCTGCTGATCCAGCACTGTGAGCATCAGAGCGGGCGGAGCTACTGGCTGTTCCCCGGCGGCGGGATCGAGCCCGGTGAGAGCGAAGAAGCCTGCGTGGCGCGCGAAATGAAAGAAGAGACCGGTCTCGAAGTGCGGGTCGAGCGGCTGCTGGTGGATGAGGGCGGCATCCCGGGCGAGTTGTACCGGCGCTATAAAACCTACCTGTGCGCGGCACTGTCCGGCGAGCCACAGCCCGGTTATGAACCCGAGCCCGAGGCGGCCGCGCAGTATGCCATCACGGCGGTGGGCTGGTTCGACCTGCGCCGGCCGGACTCCTGGGGGCCGGTGGTGCGCGATGACCTCTGGACCTACCCGCTGCTGATGGGCGTGCGCGCGGCGCTGGGGTATTAGCCCGGCCGGCGCTCCCAGCGGCGCATGTAGGGTTGCTCGCCCCACGCTTCCGGGCCGTGGAACATGACCCCGGGCAGGTCGAAGATCTCCCCGCCGCCTTCCAGCCAGTCCAGCACGGCCCGGCGCAGGCGGGTGTCGCGCGGCGCGCCATCCGGAGTGGGGTATTTCTGCCCGAAGACGTAGGCCCACAAAAAAGCCAGCTTGCCGGCAAACGGGTAAAGGTAGAACTCGCGCTGGAAGCGGACGATGTTACTCTCCGGCGGCAGGATGTGCTGGAGCTGGGGCGAGAAGAACCAGGTGTGGCAGTAGCCGGCCTTAAAGGGGCGCTCCGGAGCATGGCGGGCGAAGAAGGCGAAGGCCTGGCGCAGCGAATCCTGGCATTCGGCCGGGGAGAAGGACGCGCCGCGGGCGATGTGCATGTCGAGGATGGGGTCGCCTTTCTGCAGGGCCACCTCCCATTCGGCGGCGGGGAAGAAGTCCGGCCGGGGCAACGCGCGGCCCAGCGGGGAGATGACGTGCCCGCGCCAGCCCTGTGGACCGGCTTCGAAGACCGGTAGCCAGGGCTGGCCGGAGGGCGGGAGGTCGCCGGCGTCCTGCGCGTAGCCGTCCGCGCGCAGCGGCAGGCCGGGGTCGGCCAGCAGGACGATCTCGGGGGCCGGCCGGCTGGCGTCACAACTCAACCCGGAAACCGGCCGGCGGGCCAGCGCGGTCACCCCGCCGTCGAATTCGCCCAGCATAAATTGCAGCCGCCCGAGGCGGAATAGCTCGCCCGCGAGGTGGTGGCACAGCCAGTGGAATTGCTCGAAGCGCCAGTCGCCGTGCGCCTCATACGCCTCGAGCAGCCACAGGCGGAAGTCGACCATGGTCGCGGCGAAGATGGCCGGGTCGATCCCGCGCCGGCGGTAGCTCTGCTCGGTGTAGGGCAGGGCGGCCAGGTAAACCAGCAGGTAAAACAGCGAGGCGCGCGGCCCAAAGCGCGCGGGCACGAGCGGGTCGATTTGCAGGTCTTCAGGCTCGCGGTACCAGACGCCACGCAGGGCGGTCTGTTCGTGCGCCGCGCGGAAAATGCCCAGCAGGCCCTCGTCCGCGGCGACCTGGCGGGCAATCTCCAGCAGCGCGTCCAGCGCGCCCTCCGGCAGGTCGATCCGCCGGCCCCAATCCATCAAACGATCTGGTTGTAAGAGCTCGATATCCAATGTATGCCTCCCGTGTTATCGATCCAGGCCGGCGGTGTAGGCGCTGGGGCGCATCCAGGCGACCTGGTCCTTGAAGTGCTTTTGTACCCGCTGCACCACCTGAGTGAGGGCCGCCCAGCCCGCGCCGTTGAGCGGGTTCAGCCCCTGCCAGTGGGCGTAGAACAGGCAATAGGGCGCTCCCTGGCGGAACAGCTCGACCATCCGCCCGGCCTGCCCGTCCGCGCTGATGTAATAATCGGCGGAGGCGTAGGCCGGGTCGTTGAGCCACAGGGCAAAGCGGTCCTCCGCGTTGGGGGCCAGCTCATAGACGGCGCAATCGTCGCGCGCGGCGCGCAGCCGCGCCGAGCAGTCCTCCAGCGCGCCGCCGAAGAAGCACGGCACCGTCCTGCCGCGGAAGCGCCTGCGCTGGGCCAGGTCGAGCAGCGCCAGCCAGACGTTGGGGTTGGGCTCCGTGATGCCCTGTTCGCGCAGCTCCCCGTAGCGCCGCTCGCAGGCCGGGCAGCCGCAGCCGGGCCAGGTGAGGCCGGTGTAGCGCAGGCCAACCTGCTCGCCCTCGGCGAGGATGTTCTCGAAATAAGCCGCATACTCCGCCCGGCTGACCGCCGGCTCGTACAGCCACAGCCCCTCGTGGATGGCGCCGCGCGGCTCTTCCAGCCGGGCAAAGTCGAACAGGCCGTTGTGGGTCATCAGTTCGAAATGCGTATCGATCCCGCACTCGTAAGCGCGCCGGGCCTGTTCGAGGAAGGCCTCTTGCGCGCGGGTCGCCGGGCGGCTGAGCAGCCCGTGCCCGGCCCACTGGTAGCCCAGGATCACGCTGGCCTCGCCGGCGACGCCCTCGGCGCTGGCGAAGTCGAGAAAGAGCTTGAGCGCCTCGGGCGGCGCGTCGTAGGGGTTGGTGTCGTCGCAGTAGAAGGAGAGGATCATGGACTGACCAGGATAGCAAAGATTGTTATGCACAAACAATTGCTGCGGGATGCACAGGTATCATTATAATAAAAAACAGTGATAACCATTGAGCATCCTTTCCCTCATTGATTTCCTCTCAGCCAATTTCCCCAGGTTGCCTTGTGACTGGCGTGGCTGGCATATTTCCCCGGTCAGTGGCGGGTGCAATAACCGCCTCTTTCGTGTCGTTGGACCGGAAGGCGACCTAGCGGTCAAGTTCACCCGACGCGATGCCCGCGACCGGGCCGGACGTGAATTCCAGGCTCTGGCGCTGCTCCGGTCGCATGGTTTGGATTTGGCGCCCTGTCCGGTTCTACTCGAGCGCGAGCGCTGGCCGCTACCGATCGTTGTGCAGACCTGGGAGAAAGACCAGGTTGATCCAGAGCCGCCGGTTAATCATGCGGATTGGCGGTGCCTGCTGGAACATTACGCCGCCATACATTCCGTTCGTCCGGGCGGCAGCCTGATGAAGCTGCCATGGGCTGTTTTGACCTTCGCCTCTGCCCAGGCCGCTGTCGATGCTATTCTGCTAGAGATGGCGCCGCTGCTCCAGGCAGATGAACTGTATGAGTGGCCCTGGCAGCCGGAGCTGCGTGCACTGGCCGCCAGGCTGGCTGCTACCAGCTTTCCTGCCTGGCCCATACCTGAGTTTTCACTGGCGCGCTGCGATCCTGCCATCAACAACTTCCTGCACCGGGCTGGCCAGTGGATTTCAGTCGATTGGGAGAACAGTGGTTGGGGCGACCCAGCCTTCGAGATCGGTGACCTGCTTGCTCATCCCAACTACCGGCTTCTGGATTCTGATCTGCGTGGAGAAATTCTAAAGATTTCCGCAGATCTGTACCCGCTTGATTCTACCTTTATGCTGCGCGCTCGCGTGTATGAGGTGGTTATCCTGGCTCGCTGGGTAGGTCTACGCGCCCGATATTGGCGTGAATATGACCAGGGTCTGACTGATCCATCCCGCCTGGTGCAGTGGCCCGCGGAATGGTGGGCGTCTTTACCGGATGAATTCTACCGCGATCTGTCTCACGCCCAATCTGCGCTGGCCGAATGGGAGCATTCATAAGCCAGACTGTGAATATGGCTGATGTATTTGCCCTGGGGCCCGACTGTGTTTATAATCGCTGTGTAGAATTTACGACCGACTCTTCTCGCGGATGGAACCCGATGGAACAAAAACCTTTTTCAGCCTGGCGCGCCATGGAAAACGACTTCTCCCTCACCACGCGGATGATGATCCCGATTTTCGCCTGGGCCCTGTACCTGTTTCCGCTGGTCCTGTTTGGCGGCAGCCGTTTCCTCTTTTACCTGGTTTTGGCAGCCACCGTGCTCGGCCCGGCCCTGATGGCCTGGCGGCTGTTCGCGATCCGCAGGGTCTTCCAGCAGGGCCAAGTGGTGCCCGGCGTGATCCGCGGCGCCCAGTTCCTCAAGGACCGCGGGCGGATCAACTTCAACTATACCTACCTTGGACAGGATTACCCCGGCACGGTGGTCGTTCACGCCAACGACCGCACCCGCGCTTTCCAGGATGACCAGCAGGTCGAACTGGTGATCGACCCGGACAAACCCAAACAGGCTTACCTGCGCGGGCTTTACACATAAATGATTGGGATGTTTGCCCGGGCAACCGGGCAAACATCCCAATCATCCGCTATTTGTTTTCTTCGGGCAGGTAGGGCTGGCGCAGCTGGATTGGATCTCTGCGGTGGGCGCGCATGCGCAGGTTGAGCATTTCCACGAAGACCGAGAAGCCCATGGCGAAGTAGATGTAGCCCTTGGGGATGTGCAGGTGCAGCGCTTCGACGATCAGCGAGAAGCCGATCAGCAGCAGGAAGCTGAGCGCCAGGATCTTGACCGTCGGGTGGCGGTTGACGAAGGCGCTAATGCTGCCCGATGAAAACATCATGATCGCCACCGCGATCACCACCGCCGTGATCATCACCCACAGCTGGTTGGCCATCCCGACCGCGGTGATGACCGAGTCGAGCGAGAAGACGATATCCAGCAGCCCGATCTGCACGATGACCCCCGCGAAGGTAACGGCTGCTTTGGGCGCTTCTTCGCCCTCGGCGCCTTCCAACCGCTCGTGGATCTCGTGGGTGCTCTTGGCCAGCAGGAACAGCCCGCCGATGACCAGGATCAGGTCGCGCCCGCTGACCGCGAAATTGAATACGCTGAACAGCGGCTCGGTCAGCCCGATCACCCACGACAGTGAGAGCAGCAGCAGGACGCGGGTGATCATCGCCACTCCCAGGCCGGCTGTGCGCGCCCGGGGCTGCTGCTCTTCAGGCAGCTTGCCGGCCAGGATCGAGATAAAGACGATATTGTCGATGCCCAGGACGATTTCCAGGGCGGTCAGGGTCAGCAGAGCTATCCAGACTTGTGGGTCACTGAAGGTTCCCATAGCGCCATCCATCCAGATTTTGGGATTGGGTTGATTGCGAGCAGCCCTGCTCGCAATCAACCCGACCGGTAGTAGAATCGGGCTGTGCGAGCGCGCCGTGCTAAGATCAAATCATATCACCAATCCATTGTGGGACCATCGATTCTGCCCTCTTTCCTATGCCTGACCGGGATTGCCTGGCTGTCCTTCACCTGGCCCGCAAGCCCGGCGCTTGTTGAAATTTGGGCTTGCTTTTTGGGATCATCGCTATAATTATGAATGAATCTTTTATATACTTTGCATGATCTCGTGGAGGCGCTATGAAAATTTTGCGGAAGCTGCTCGGGGTATTTGTGATGATCGCCGGCCTGCTCGGGCTGCTGATCAGCATTGCCGGCCTGGTGGGGATCTGGATGGTGCGGCCCATGTTGGTGACGGCGGTTTCTTCAACCGTTACTACGCTGACCAGCAGCATCGATACCAGCCAGCAGGTGATGGTGGTCACCCATGATGCGCTGGGGGCGACGGTCGACAGTGTGGATGCACTCTCGGAAATGCTCAACACGACTGCCATATCGGTCGAGGATACCATGCCGGTGATGACCCAGGTGAACACGGTCATGGGCGAGCAGCTCCCGGCCACGTTGCAGGCGGCCACCAGCTCGCTCGAGGCCTCGCAGTCCGCGGCTGCATCGCTGGAAGCGACGATGAAGTCGTTCGACTCGTTCCGGATGGTAATGAGCGCTGTGCCGCTGGTGAGCGCGTTTGTCCCGGCTAACCAGCAGAATTACAACCCGGAGAAACCGCTGGCCGACGCGCTGGGCGAGGTGGCAGCCAGCCTCGAGGATATGCCCGCAACGCTGACCGAGATGGCGGCCGGGATCGACAAGGCCGACGATCACCTGGTCGACATTCAGAACAACCTGGAGACCATGTCGGGCAGCGTGGCGCAAATTTCCGGTAGCCTGCGCGAGTACCAGGCTATGATTGGCCAGTCGCAGTCCTCGATGGACAGTCTCAAAACCATGCTCGCTGGCATCCCCAACAACCTGGATAATATTCTGAACATTGTGACGCTCGTAGTGACCCTGCTGCTGGTGTGGATGCTGGCAGCCCAGGTGGTGATTTTCAGCCAGGGCTGGGAACTGTTCCAGGGCACAGCCGGGCGGATGGAAGGCGCACCGGCGGCGGTCGCGGTTGAGCCTGCCCCGGTCGAGCCGCCAGCGGCGGAATAAACGCGGCGTTCTCCCCGTTTGCTTTTGCAGAACACCCTTTTTGGCGAATTTCCGAATGGATATTCGGTTTGACACAATCCTGAACACCAATCAACATGGAGGAATAAAATGGCTTTCACACTCGATACCACGCTAGGCTCGTTGTTGGATCATCCCCAGGCCAAAGTTGTCCTGGAGCAGTATGCTCCCGGCATTTCGGCGAACCCGATGGTTGCCATGGTGAGGGGCATGACGCTCAACCAGCTGCTGGCCATGCCGCAGGCGGCCCAGATGGGCATTACCAAGGACAAAGTCGAGGCGATGCTGGTTGAAGTAAACAAGCAGGTCAAGTAGCGCGCCGTCCAGGTTTCGGAGGCTGCCCAAACGCTCTTTTTGGACAGCCTCATGCCAGTGAATAAAGGATTTGTGGAGTTTCAAACCCCCACGCGGGGGTTTGAAACTCCCAATATATCCTCAAGCCAACCCGGGATCTACTGGAAAATCACGTGGACCGCGCCCAAAAAGGTCCGGCGGCCCGGGTGGTTTTTTTGCCGCACCGCAGGGGTTCTATGGACGCAAGTCTCCCGTTGAAAAATCCCCAACCCGACGCGCAGCGCGCCATCGATTTCCTGATGGGGCAAGGTAGGCTCGCCCGCCCGCCCCTGGTCGAGTACATCGTCGACGAAGCGATCCTACGCCCGGTGGTCGAAGGGCTGCTCGGGCGCGCCTGGGCGTCGCCTTCTGGCGCGCCCGGCGCGCTGGAAGCCTACCTGGCCAATTTCGTCGAGTTTTACTACCGCCTGGGCTACAGCCTGGTTAAGTTCGAGCAGTCGCTGGCTTTTCCCTCCCACCACCTGCTGGCAGCCGACACGGCCCCCAACGTCGACCGCGCCCGGGCCTGGAACGACCAGCACCGCGGCGCAATCACCTCCTGGGATGACCTGGAGAGATCGGAAGAGCGTCGTGTAGGGAAAGAGTGTAGGATAGGGT
>CAZBDC010000170.1:0-11767 GCA_964490575.1 uncultured Anaerolineaceae bacterium
CGTATTCACCCGGCAAAACAGCCGGTTTCATCGCCGTAATTGGCGAAGGTATTGTCACATAAAATAGATAAAATTTAGTAATTATGGTTGCTGGCATTTCTTTCTCATTTTCTGTAGAATATTTTTAGTTTATAGGTTGTTTTTATCTTATTACGGGTTTGGCGCTACCACTTTAATCCGGCTATGCCTGCTGATTGGCAGGGCGGATGTAATCGGGACAGGCGGCCGGGGGGTAAGATCCAGATGAGTTCCGTCATTATTCAATCGTATTTGATAAAGGGAAGGCAAGTATGATATCGCGACGCAAGTTCCTCAAATCGGCGGCCCTGGCCGGGGCGGGCCTGTTCGTTCCCACCTTTCTCAGCACGGCCGTACCAGCCGGGACAGGCAAACCGGCCGGAAAAGCGGCCATCTTCTGCCGGCCGCTGACCGCTTCGGCCCGGGCGGAAGCCGGGCTGGCCGCGTCACTGCCGACGCTGGACGCATTTACGATCCCCAAGTACGCCGCGCCGGTCATCATTCCGCCCGCCATGCCGCGCACCACCAAAGTCAAGCAGAAGGCAGCCAAGAACATCGATTATTATGAGATTGCGGTGCGCCAGTTCCAGCAGCAGATCCTGCCGCCTGGGCTCCCGCTAACCACCGTGTGGAGCTATGGCTCGGCCAACCACCCCAACAGCTTTAATTACCCGGCCTTCACGATCGAAGCCAAAGTGGATAAGCCGGTACGGGTCAAGTGGATCAACCAGCTGGTGGATGCCGCCGGAAATTACCTGCCGCACATCCTGCCGGTTGACCCGACCCTGCACTGGGCCAACCCGCCCGGCGGGGTCGCTCACCGCGACCACATGCCCATGTTTGAAACAACGCCTGGGCCGTACACCGGACCGGTGCCTTTCGTCACCCACGTGCACGGCGCGCATACCACCGAAGAGTTCGACGGCTACACCGAAGCGTGGTATTTACCGGCCGCCAACAACATCCCGGCCGGGTATGCCACCACCGGCACCTTCTACGATCACTTCAAGCCGCAGGCCGAAGCCAAGCTCGGCCAGGCCTGGGACCCCGGCTCGTCCGTCTTCCAGTACCCCAATGACCAGGCCGCGACCACGCTGTGGTATCATGACCACACCCTCGGCATGACCCGCCTGAACGTCTACGCCGGCCCGGCCGGTTTCTATCTTCTGCGCGGCGGCAAGACCGACCTGCCCGCCGGCGTGCTGCCCGGCCCGGCCCCGGCCCAGGGCGACCGGCCCGGGACGAAGTACTACGAGATCCCACTCGCGATCCAGGACCGTTCTTTCAACGCAGATGGGTCGCAGTTCTTCCCCGACTCGCGCGAGTTCTTCGACGGCATCCCCGGCCCTTACATCCCCGAGACCGGATTTCCACCGATCTGGAACCCCGAGTTCTTTGGCGAGACCATGCTGGTCAACGGGCGGACCTGGCCGGTGCTGAACGTCGAGCCGCGCCGCTACCGCTTACGCCTGCTCAACGGCTGCAACTCACGCTTTGTCATTCTCAAGCTGGCGGCTTCGCCCGATCAGAACGCGCTGCCGGCCCTGCAGTTCCACCAGATCGGGGCGGAAGGCGGTTTCCTGCCGGCGGTTGCCTCGCAAGACACACTGCTAATGGCGCCGGCCGAGCGCGCCGACGTGATCGTGGATTTCACTGGTCTCCCGGCGGGGACCGAGATCTTCATGCTCAACCTCGGCCCAGACGAACCGTTTGGCGGCGGGGTTCCGGGGGTCGACTTCCCCATGGCCAACCCGGCCACCACCGGGCAGGTGATGAAATTCGTGGTCGGGGCGCTGACCGGGCGAGATACCAGCTTGCCGGTTGCCCAACTGATCCTGCCCGCCAGCCCGCTCCTGCCGACTTCCACAGTCACCCGCCAGGTGTCACTCAACGAGCAGATGGGCATGATTGGCGACCTGGAAGGCCCAACCGCGGCGCTGCTGGGGGTGCTGGATGCCCAGGGCAATGGGGTCTCGCTCAAGTGGGATGACCCGATCAGCGAGAACCCGGCTGTGAACGCGGTCGAGACATGGGAGATCTACAACTTCACCGCTGACGCCCACCCGATCCACATCCACGAGGTCATGTTCGAGGTAGTCAACCGCGAAGTGATCGGCGGCCTTGTACGGCCTCCCGAGCTTTGGGAAAGTGGGCCTAAGGATACCATAATCGCCTACCCGGGCGAGATCACGCGCATCAAAGCCCGTTTCGACCTGCCAGGGTTGTATGTCTGGCACTGTCACATCGTCGACCATGAGGACAATGAGATGATGCGGCCGTATTACGTGGGTCAAATCCCAGCCAACCTGCCACTGTAGAGATCGACTCAGGCGAGCTGTGAAACGCCCCGCCTGATAAACCGATAATTGAGATCACCCCGGCGGATTCTGATCCGCCGGGGTGATTTTGGGTTCTGGATTCACCTGGTTGAAATTCTTCTATTGTTATATTATAATATAACAATGAAGCTCTACGATATGCTGACAATCCAGCCAGGGCAGGAAACTACCCTGGTCCACCAGCTCAAGCGGCAGATCACCTGGCTGATTGCAAACGGCACGCTGAAGCCCGGTGACCGGCTCCCACCCGTGCAGGTGTTGGGCAAGCAGCTGGGAATCAACCTCCATACCGTCCGCAACGCCTACCAGAAGCTGGCCGCGGAAGGCCTGGTTGAAACCCGCCAGGGCCGTGGGACGCACGTCCTGCCGTTCGACCTTGACAGGATGACGCAGTCCACAGGGCAGGCGCGCAGCCATACCATCGGCGTGATCGTTCCATCCTGGACCAACCCCTTTTACCACGCGCTGGTGCAGGGCATTGAAGAAATCACCGACGCAGATCAATCGCTGCTGTTTTTGTGCAACACGCATGACAATCCAGATGTCGCCTGGCGCGACTTTGCCCGCCTGGCGGCCAAACAGGTGGATGGTATCTTGATTGCCTCATTTGATATTTGCCAGGTCCTTCAGCCTGCCGCCCGGCAAAACGAACAGGCCATAGGGTTGCCATTCGTGACCATCGACTGGCCTGGCTGCCCTGGCTACTCAGTCCTGGTCGATCTCAAGCTGGCCGGCTACCAGGCCGCCCGGCACCTGGTCGAGCACGGCCACCGCCGGATTGGGCTGATCACCTTCGCCATTGAGGCTGCCAATGTAACGCCGGTGAACGCCGGCTACGAACAGGCCCTGGCAGAGGGCAACCTGCCGCTCGATCCCGGCCTGGTCGCGCGCGTGCCAGGGTTTGATATGGCTTCTGGCGCGGAAGGCGCGCGCAGGCTGCTGGCGCTGAAAGATCCGCCGACAGCCATTTTTGCCATTGCCGACACGCTGGCCCTGGGCGCCATGCGAACCATCAAGCAGGCTGGACTGCGCATCCCCGGTGACATTGCCCTGGCCAGCTTCAACGACATCCCCACCGCCGCACTGGTCGAGCCAGGTCTCACCACTGTGGCCTCCCCCACCGTCCAGGCCGGGCGCGAGGCCATGAAAATGCTGCAGGTCCTGATCTCCGGCCAGCAGCCCGCGCAAAGGCAAAAGATTCTCCCCACCACCCTCATCGTGCGTGAAAGCTGCGGGTGTCAACGCCTGGTGGAGAAATAATTTTTCCGGCACCGGCCTGAATTCCAGTTGACTGGTTGAGGTTTTCAGGAGGAACAAATGACGAACCGTTTTGTGCGCTCCAAGATAATTACCGGAATTGTTCTCATTTCATTACTGGCAGGCTGCACGCCGCAGGCAGCCCTTCCCAGCGGGCCAGGCGCATTATGGGATCTGGTTGTGATCGGCGATTCCAGTTTATGGCTGCATGGCGAAGCCTTTGCCAGCCAGATTGAAGCTGACCTGGGCGTAAAAGTGACACTGCATGATTTCGCCATATCCAATGTTAGCGCGAGCCAGCTTCTGGAACTGTTTGAGACTGGCAAAACCCCCAATTCCAGGCTGGAAAAACTGCCGGAGTCTGTGCGCCAGGCAGAAGTCGTGGTGATGTTTGTGCTGCCCGAAGAATCGGTAGACCTGGATCACCCATCCGGGCTGGATGACTGTTTCTACGCGAGGCCACCCGGGGACTGCTCCATGGAGAGCTTTTCCGCTTACACGGCGGATATGAAAGCCATCTGGGGCAAAATCATTGCCCTCCGGAAAGGCAAGGCCACCATCTTGCGCGCCACGGATATCTACTGCCCACTGGTCGACAACTGGCATGACGCCGGGATCTTTGCTGAATGCACAACCTGCTGGATCAACCTGTCTGCTGCTGCCCGCCAAGCGGCTGAGGCGTACAACATCCCCTTTGCCAGCCGGTATGATTTATTCAACGGCGTATCGCACAACGGGAATCCGCAGGATAAAGGATATACCGACCGCGGAGGGGAGCATCCGACGGAACAGGCCGGCCTGGAATTTGCCGGCCTGCTGGCCAAACTTGGATATGAACCTGTTCGACCCACCCGGTAATACATGGTGCTCTCAGGTGGGTTGGCTGCAGATATGCCGCCCAAACCCATAAAACTCTTTTCGGATAGATGTCCCATTTTCAGGAGGGAACATGGTCAAGCGATCGTTAATTTCAATCCTGAGCATTTTATTTGTGCTTGGGGTACTTTTGGCCGGCTGCTCCACGCCAAAGGCGCTCCCCGGCGGGCCGGGCGCAGAATGGAACCTGGTGGTGATCGGCGACTCGAGCATGTGGGTGCATGGGGAGGCCTACGCCCGGCAAATAGAAAAGGATCTGGGGGTAAAAGTCGTGGTGGATGACTTTGCTCTGCCCTCTCTAAGCGCCAGCTCAGTCCGCGAGGTCTTAGAGACCGGGAAAAGTCCTAATGCCCGGCTGGAACAGCTCCCGGACGCGATCCGCGAGGCGGAAGTTGTCGTCATGTTCGTGAATCCAATCGATTCAATAAACCCAGAAAAACCGTTAAATTTGGATGGATGCTTCGGCTCGCAACCGCCAGGGGAATGTTCACCGGAGAGTTTCGCTAACTACACCGAAGATCTGAAAGTAATCTGGGCGAAAATCCTCGAGCTGCGCAAGGGCAAGGCCACCATCCTGCGCGCGACCGATATTTACAACCCGCTGGTCAGGTATTGGAATAAAGCCGGGGTATTTGCAGAGTGCGATGTTTGCTGGAGCAACATGTCCGCCGCCAACCGCCAGGCGGCCGAAGCCTACAACATCCCCTTCGCCAGCCGCTATGATCTGCTTAATGGGGCCGCGCACAGCGAGGACCCGGTCGAGAAAGGCTATATCCGCGCTGACGGGGAGCACCCGACCGCATTGATGGGCGAGGAAACGGCCAGGCTGCTGGCAAAGCTGGGCTACGAGCCCGTCCAGCCGTCCAAATAAGCTAACCGGACAACTGGCCGTAATACAGGTTCGTGTCGTACTCAAAGACCACCCGGCCATTCTGCTGGTGGCGGTCAAAAATCCGCCGCAGCTCAGCCAGCATCGGCGCGTGATCGGGGTGGCCCGGCCCCGGCGCGTAAGAAGAGGACAGCAGGCGTCCTTCCAGCCCGGCGTAATCGAAGACCTGGGCATTATCAAAATCGGCCTGCTGATAGGGACCGCCAAAGAAACCCGGCAGCGCATCCGGGCTTGCCTCGACGTTGCGGTGGTCGACCTGGCGGTAATCTGTGCCATGTGTTTGCAGCAGGGCCTCGTAATCGCGCAGAAAGGCGGTCGACTCCACCCGCCGCTCGTTCCACACCAGCGCCACCCAGCCGCCCGGGCGCAGGATGCGGGCGAATTCTCGCCGGGCCAGGGTCGGGTCGAACCAGTGGAAGGCCTGCCCGGCGGCGGTAAAATCGACGCAGGCATCTGGCAGCCCGGTCGCCTCGGCCGCCCCATCCAGGCTGCTGAAGTTGGGGTAGCCAGCCAGCAGGCGCTCGGCGGCGGTGCGCATCTCCGGGTTCGGCTCAACGCCGAACACCTGGCAGCCCAGCTCGAGAAAACAGCGCGAGAGCAGCCCGGTGCCCGAGCCGATATCCGCCACCCGCGCAGCCGGCGACAGGCCGCACGCCTCCTGCAGCGTGGCGATCACACCGGGCGGGTAGCCGGGCCGGTAGCGGATATAGTTCTCTACACGGGTCGAAAAGCGTTGTTTGGGGTCTGGTAACTCATTCGTCATAACTGTCCTCTGCGGCGCTTCCACATCACGGCGATGGTCTCGCGCCAGTGCTGCCTGGCGACCGGGTCAACGGCCGAGAGCCGGTCGAGCAGGGCCACCACATCTTCGAATTTGCCTTCGATCAGGTTGTTGGCGAAGGCCCGGTTGGGTAGATCCAGCCCACTGTCCCAATGGAAAGCATGGATCAGCCGGTCAATGCACATCATGCGCTCCTGCGGCGTGCCGGCGCGGGGATAATCGCGCAGGTAAGCCTCCAGTGCCGGGGCCGCCCTGACTGCCAGCAGGTCGCGGTGGCGCCAGGAAGCATGGTAAGCCTCCGCGGTAGTTGACCAGCCGCAGCCCGCCGGGCAAGGAATCCGGCCTTCGCGCCCACCCCACTGCCCCGGCTCGCGTACGGCAAAAACCTGCCCGCAGCGCGGGCACGCCACTTCCCCACGGGTGACCTGGTCGATGCTGGTGCAGCGCCGCAGCAAGATAAAGCCAACTTCCGCCAACAGATCTTCGTCGAGCAGCCCACCTGCGTCGGACTGGTAGAGCTGCCACAGTTTGGCCTGGCTCAACCTGGGCGCCCAGCGGATTTTCTCAAGGGCGGACATACGTATCCAGCAGCGCTTCGAGCTGGTGGGCTTTGATAACCGTCTCCTGGCTCTCGAAGCGCGGGATTTCAAGCAGGCCCGGCAGTTGGGCATACAGATCGGGCAGGCCGAGCACCTGGCTGACGCCCTCTTCGACCCATTTATCGTAGGCGATCGGGTAGGTACAGCGCGAGATAAAGAGAGCCTGGAGAAACTCCTCGAAGGCGTGATACAGGCGCTTGAAGCTCTGGAAGTACAGCCCGCGCGGGGCATAGAGCGGGATATGGGCCAGGTTGTTTCGGCAGAAACGGACGACCATGGCCAGGCGCTCCTGGCGCAGTTCCTCAGCATAGTAAGGCAGCCAGCGGTCGCGCAGTTCCTGGTAGTAGCCGCCGCCTTCCCACAGCGGGACCGAGTAAGCCAGGCTGTTACCTACCTCCAGCTCAAAGGCATCTGCGCCGGTCGTCCAGCCGTGGTCGTGGCGAGCCGGGTTGAAATCGCCGTCGATGAAGTCGAGGTCGACATGGGCGAAAGGGCCCAGTTTGCGCAGCTCGGTGAAAACCACCTGGTCCGAGTAAAAATCCTGCCAGTCGGCTTCAAGCGCCGCGCAGCGGGCCGCCAGCACCTGCGGGCGCGCCAGGACCAGGATGTCGATGCAGGAGCCGGGAACAGCTCTACCGCGCGCACACGAGCCCATCAGCAGGATGGCTTCCACACCTGGCTGGCGGGAAAAGAAAGCGGTGATGGCTTCGGCAGCACTGGCGTGCTGGTGGGTTGGATAGGCAGGGCTAAGCTGCATGAGATCTACCTCCTGAAAAATAAAGAGAAAAACCTTTAATTGCCGCTGACAATCTGGGCGATACCGTTCGTCAGACCGTGGGCAAACATACCCGGAGCAATATCACGCGCGCGCCAAGAGAGCCAGCCGAATACCAGGCCCATGATTGGCACAATCCACCACGAGTAAGGTGAAACGCCCAGGTAATACAGGTGGCCAAACCAGAAAAGCGTCGCCTGGAACAGCCAGATCCACACGGCGCGCCAGCCTTTCTTTTCCAGCCAACCCCATAAGAACCCGCGGAAAAGCGGCTCTTCCTGAACTGCAGCCCTTGCCAGTTGAATGGTCGGAAGCAGGCCAAGCTGGAACAGCGAAAAAGTATTCAAACGTTGTTCCTGTTGGAAAGAGATCAGCCAGCCTGAAAAGACCCCGGCGCCAATACCGACCAGGCAGGCAATCCCCAACCAGCGCAGGGAGAGGGGCGCGGATCCAGGCGGCGTACCAGCGCGGAGAGAATTCCGCCAGGCAGGCGAGCGGGCCAGCATGACTGCCAGCCAGACAGCCGCCGGCAGATTGAGGAGCGGAGAAACACGCGACATCCCGGACAGACCGCTGAAAACGAGGATCAACTGATAAGGGGCGCTGGCGAGAAAGATGAGCACCGCCAGCCGCCCAATCCGAAACTCCGCCAGCCGCTCCCGCTCCCAAAAAATGAGCAGCGCGGTCAGCAAATACGTAGAGAACTCGTACAGGAGGACAACTGCAATCTGGAAAATGGGCCGGTCGAAGACCGGCATCAGAGCTACGCCGGAAGCCAGCCTGGCAAAAAGCAGTCCCGACAACAACATCATCGACACGCGGTCGTGATTCCAGCCACGCGCCTTTTTGAGTGGATCGTCGATTTCAGTCATCAGTTCTCCTTTTGCAATCACTGGCTGATGAGAAAGTATGCAACGATGATGATAAGTCAAAAATTTCAACAGACGTATCTGTGCCGGTCAGTCCAGTTCGATGCCAAAAACCTCCCGTAGGGCCTGGCGGGCCTCGGTCTCATCGCGCAGGTCGCGCTCTTCTTTCGGGTTAGACCCGCGCGGTCCGCTTCCTTGGGTGAGGACCAGGCGCAACCCGGAGAGGGTCGCCCGGCCATCCGGTAAGAAGCGGGTGACCAGCCGCTTCCGGGTGAACATCGATTCTGGTGAGGTCTGCTGGGATTGGCACATCCCGGCAAAATCCGCCAGGGAATACGGGACGAGGTTAAAGCGGTAGTGCTTGAGCCAGCGTTTATCGGCGGTCAGTTCCTCCAGAACCAGGTAGCAGGTGTCGGGCTGCAGGCGGAAGACCCGCCTGCCCTGGCGCTGCGGTCCCATCTCGAGCATGCGCAGCGGCTCAAGCGGCCCTTCTCCCCAGCCCACGTCAACCAGCCAGGCCATTTCCGGGTCGTCCGGGGTGTGGACCTGCAAGATCAGGTGGTCGAACGCGGGCCCGTAGCTGCCGTCGTCATTGGCGCTGGAGGCCGAGAGGCGCAGGACGCGGTAACCCAGATCTTCCAGCAGGCGCCCAAACAGGCCGTTCAGCTCGTAGCAGAAGCCACCCCGCCGGCGCGTGACAATCTTGTCGAACAGCGCCGCCTCATCCAGCGTGATCGGCCGGCCAAGGTGGATATCGAGGTTTTCGAAGGGAATGTTGAGCAGGTGCGCCCGCTGCAGGGCGCGCAGTACGCCTGCGGCCGGCTCGCGCGGACCGCTGTAATTGATCCGGTTCAAATAGGCAGAGATGTCCATGCCCGTATTATAACGGCGCCGTTACTTCACCGCGATGCCCTGCGTGATCGCTTTCACCTCAGCCATCACGTTCTCCGGCTCGAAGACTTGCTTCCAATTGGGCTGGAAGATGCGCTGGCGGGCGCGCGCCACAGCCAGCCTGGCCCCGTCCGAAAGTTCGGCATCGATGTACTTGAACAGGATCCCGACGTTGACGTTCATGTGACCGAGGATGAACTGGCGGGCAGCCTCAGCCGGCACGCCGTGGCGGACGGCCTCTTCGATGGCTTCGGTGATGATGACCATGCAGGTCAGCACGACCGTTTCGGACAGGGCCGGTTCGAGGATCGCCATCTGCTCGACTGTCACCCGGTAGACGTTCATCACCGGGGCAAAAATGGCCCGCACCACGGCCTCGCCGCGGGCATAATCGCTCTCGGGCCCCTGCATCAGCGCAGCGACGACGTGCTGCCTGGCTTTGATCGCGCCGAAGAAATCCATGCGCGCCTCAGGATCGGTTTCGTCGTTGACGATGGGCGGGTGGCAGGGATGGCAGACAAAGTAGCTGATATCGGCCCGTTCGGGCAGTTCGCCGCCGTGCGGCGCGGCCGGGTCGAGCAGGATCAGCATCGCGCCCGGCTTCATCTGCGGCACAACCGAGCGAGCCACCTTGCCGATCAATTTGTCAGGAATGGCCAGGATCAGGATATCGGCCTGTCCCGCGGCCGTCTCGGGGGTCGTTGGAGTATCGCCGCGCTCGACCAGGCGCTGGATCCCGGCTTCGCCCGCTTCGACAAACAGGGTCGTGTAATCCGGGTTCTCGCGCAGGCGGAGCGAAATGCGCGAGCCCATTTTTCCTGCCGCGCCAAATAGTGCAAGGGTGGTCATAATTAAATCTCCTGGGTGGAAATGCGTTCCTTTATAGTATAGCCCCTATTCTACCTGGCGGTTATGGTCGCAATGCAGCGACCGGCCTGCTAACCGCGGGGGATTTGTCTTTCGTTTTGGACATTCAACCAAAACCAAACTGTAATTCAAACAATATCTAATCTGGCCAAATTGTCGAATATACTTGACAAGATATTGTTGATATGATAAATTAATTTGACTAATAATATGTAATTAAGTAAAAACATCATTTTTATCGCACTAAGGCATTTTGGTGCCCTTCTCTTGCGGTTTATACCCGCGAAGAAGGAAGCAGGGGGGCAAAGTGAAGCTACCCAATTCTCAGCCAGCAATTGATGCAACGAGTCCCCAGGCCGGGGATTATTCGATTCCCGGCCTGGCTTCTCCCCCGCCAAAAGCCATGCTTCGCGAGCGAACCCGGGAGGTGACGCAGCAACCTTGAACCCGAGGGCTGCCTGGGCCCCACTTCGAGCAACACGAACCTGCCATTTACCCGGCAGGAGAAAAACACAATATTCTACTTTTAAACGGGTTTTCCATTTTCTATGATCATGTTGGGGATGACAAAATGAAGGGAAGAATTGTAAGATTTGTGTTTGTGATTCTCGTTGCCTTAATGACCGTCACATCGGTCGTCGCCGATGATGGCCTGCTGGTCAGCAAGAGCATGTCTCACGAAGGCCAGCCGGTAGAAGGCGTGCCGCCCGAAGCCGAGCACGCCTTTGTCAGCTATATGAAATTCTACACGCAAGCTCAATCCTCTGATGGCACAGTAGCCCCCATCGATTATTACAATGTCGACAATCAACTGGTTGAGACTCGCGCCTATGCCAAGCCCCTGGTGGGTGTCTATATCTACGGCCCGGTCGAGGGCGTAGAAGGCACGGATGGCTTCGTGGGCCACGGCCTGCGCGAAGCCTGGGGCGCGGTGAGCCTGGATGACGGCAACACCTGGAAGAACACCAACCTGTCCGAGTCGGCTGATAAGTCTTCCTCGGACGTCATCCGGACAGACATCCCGCTCTTCGCCGGCACCGATTATGCCTATCCCGGCGACGTGAGCAATATCTTCCATACCATCGCCGGCAACAATGTCCTGGTGGCCTGGCAGAGCCGGTACTGCGAAAGTGGCGAGCCCAATTATGCCCTCGACACGGCTGAACCTACCGAAGAGCAAATTGCCCGGCGCGCGGCTATCGCCACGTACCTGGGCATCGACCTGGCCACTGCCTCGCCGGACGATCTGTACCTGATCGACATGTACGGCGTAGGCGGCTCGCAGGGCTTCGTCGACTACGTTGAGGACAAGTTCGAGCAAAACTGGGCCGTTGGCCAGGTGCCGTTCAACTGCCTGTGGACCGCCCGCGGCGTGCTGGTGGACGGTGACGACCCGCGCACCGAGGCGATTGAAGAGAGCTTTATGCGCTGGTTCAAAGCCGAGCGTCTGACTTCCGGCACGCGCGACGTCAACCGCATCGAGACCCAGTGCGTGGCCGGCGCCGGCTGCGCCATCACCTGGCAGGAAGATCCCGAGGGGCTGCGCCCAGGACAGGGTGAAGGCCCTGGCGAGAGATCGGAAGAGCGTCGTGTAGGGAAAGAGTGT